>DASVQT010000075.1:0-43646 GCA_036388975.1 Allosphingosinicella sp.
GCGCGTGCTATTAGGGTCAGGCAGACCAGCTATCGTGGCCGGGACCTTGCCCGGTTTCATTTGGCCATAGGCATCTCCTCGTCTGCTATTTCCGAACTCGTCAATTTCGTGAGCGGCCGAATAGAATGATCAACGACCGGCAACGAATCAATAGGCTTCCCGCCACCGTGGACATTCAGCGCCTCGAACCGCCGCGCTTGCGTCATCACTTGGCTTTCGAGGCTGCCCACCATTGAATTGTAGGAGCCGGTTGCGAGCTCAAGGTTCCGACCAAGCTTCGCAACATGAGCGCCCATCGTCGCGAGGCGGGCATGGAGTTCCTTCCCAAGCCGGGCGATCTCGGCGGCCTCCTCCGCGAGCTTCTCCTGCCGCCACACGCTGGCGACGGTTCGCGCGATGGCAACGAGGTTGGTGGGGGTCGCGAGCAGCACCCGCCGTTCGAACGCCCATTCCCACAGCCCGTCGTCCTGCTCGAGGGCGGCGGTCAGGAAATGCTCGCCGGGGATGTACATGACGACATAGTCGGCAGCGTCGCCGAACTGCTGCCAGTAATTCTTTCCGCCGAGCTGCATCGCATGGTTGCGGATCGACTGGGCGTGCGCCTTGAGGTGAGCGGTGCGTACCGTTTCGTCCACCTCCTCGGAAGCGTCGAGGAACGCGTTCAGCGAGCATTTCGCGTCGATGATCAGCTTGCGCCCGCCAGGTAGACGCACGACGACATCGGGCCGTAGGCGCACGTCGCCCGTGTCCACCGAAACTTCGGATTGAAAGTCGGCGTAAGGCGAGAGCCCCGCCTGTTCGAGCACGTTTTTCAGGCTCTGCTCGCCCCAGCGGCCCCGCGCCTTAGGGCTGTGGCGAAGAGCGCTCACCAGCTTGGCCGTCTCGTCGCGCACCTGGCTCTGGCCCGAGCGGACGAGCTCGACCGCCTCGCGCAGCCCGGCATAGCTGTCGACTCGCTCTTTCTCGACCTTGGAAAGCCCTTCCTCGTACCGCTTGAGGGTCGCCTCGACCGGCTGGAGCAGCGACTTCAATTTTTCCTCGTGGCGGTCGCCGGCCTGATTGAAGCGGGCGTCCGCGCGTTCGAGGAACTGCTTCTGCGCTTCGCCGAGCAGCTTGCCGCCGATCTCGCTGAACTGGGCCGACAGCGCTTCCCGGGCCTGCTGCAGCTCGGCGATGCGCGCCGCGAAGGCGCGCTCGCGCTCCTCGGCCGAGGCGGAAAGGCGGGCGCATTCGCTGCGCGCGTCGTTGCAGTCGCTGCGGATCGCGTCGAGCTGCTGCTGAAGAAGCGGGACCTGCTTCGCCCGCTCCTCCGCGCCGGCGAGATCCGTGATCGCGCGGCGGAAATCCTCGAGCCGCTCGTCGCGCTCCTTGCGAAAAGCGGCGGCCTGGCGGCTGCCGAGATACCAGCCGACGGCGACGCCGACGATGGCGAGCAAGACGGCGACGATCAGTGCTGCGGCGTCCATGCGCCTCTTCCCCTTCTGGAACGAAGGGCGAACCTAGAGGAGGATGCCGCGCCGCTCAAGCGGGCGACTGACTTTGCTGTGGAAAAGAGCAGCACGCCGGGGCGATCCGCGAAAGGTCACACGAAAGTCACGCCTAGGCGGCGCGCTTGCCCAATTCCTTGCGCTGCTTGGCGAGCTTTTTCAGGACCATGTCGCGCCGGAGGCGGCTGAGATGGTCGATGAACAGGATGCCGTTCAAATGGTCCATCTCGTGCTGGATCACGACGGCGAGGAGGCCTTCGATCTCCTCCTCGTGGCTCTGGCCCTGTTCGTCCAGCCAGCGCACGCGGACGCGGTCCGGGCGGTCTACCTCGGCATATTGATCCGGAATGGAAAGGCAGCCCTCGCTGTAGGGGACTTCCCGATCCGAGTTGGAGAGGATTTCGGGGTTGATGAAGACGAGCGGATTGCGGACCGGCTCGCCATCCTCTTCCTCCGGCTCCTGCAGATCGATGACGAGGATGCGCTTGGCGACCCCGACCTGGATGGCGGCGAGGCCGATGCCGGGCGCGGCGTACATCGTTTCCAGCATGTCGCGGACGAGCGCGCGCGTTTCGTCCGTCACCGCCTCCACCGGGGTGGAGATCTGGCGAAGGCGCGGGTCCGGGACCTCGACGATGGGGAGGATGGCCATGAGCGCGAATTAGGGATTTTGAGGTGCGAAATCAAGGATGAGGGGGGGGAGAACGCCCGCGCGGCCTGTTCGTCCCGAGCAGCCGTCGAGCGGAGCCGAGACGGCGGGTCGAGGGACTTACGCGCGGCGGCGGTCCCTCGACACGGGCTCTCGATGCAGCTTCGCCTTACTCGATCCCTGCTCGGGACGAACGGTGATTGGAGCGTCCCCTACCCCACCGGCCGTCTTGCCCTCAGGGCCTGGGCGAGCGTGCCTTCGTCGAGATAATCGAGCTCGCCGCCGACGGGCAAACCATGGGCGAGCTGGGTCAGGCGGACGGGGAAGCGTTCGAGGCGCTCGGCGAGATAATGGGCGGTGGTCTGGCCTTCGAGGGTGGCGTTCATGGCGAGGACGATCTCGTCGATGCCGCCCGCCGACACACGGGCCACGAGGCGGTCGATGGAAAGATCCTCGGGCCGCACGCCTTCCAGAGCGGAGAGGCGGCCGCCCAGGACGTGAAAGGTGCCGGGAAAGAGGCGCGAGCGGTCCAGCGCCCAAAGGTCCGACACCTCCTCGACGACGCACAGCAGGCGCGGGTCGCGGCGCGGATCGGCGCAGATCGAGCAGGGATCGGTCGTATCGACATTCCCGCAATTGGAGCAGGTGGACAGGTTTTCGTTCACCTTCTCAAGGGCGCGCAGCAATGGCGCGAGCGCGGTTTCGCGGCGCTTCATCAGGTGCAGCACCGCGCGCCGGGCCGAGCGCGGCCCGAGGCCGGGGAGACGCGCCAGCGCCTGGGTCAAAGCTTCGATTTCGGGTGAGGACATGGGCGGAAGGTAGGGCGCGGAAGGCGGTGCGTAAATGCTCCGGTGACTGGGGGAACGTGCGCGGCTAAGCGTTCGGCCATGCGCATCATCTTCATGGGAACGCCGGATTTCGCGGTGCCGACGCTCGACGCCCTGCTCGGGGCAGGGCACGAGATCGCGGCGGTCTACACGCAGCCGCCGCGGCCGGGCGGACGGCGGGGCAAGGAGTTGACCCCCACGGCGGTGCACAAGCGCGCGTCCGAAGCGGGGCTCGAGGTGCGCACGCCGCTCAGCTTGCGCGATCCCGAGGAGCAGGCGCGCTTCCGGGCGCTCGGCGCCGAGGCGGTGGTGGTCGCCGCTTACGGGCTGATCCTGCCGGTTCCCATCCTGGAAGCGCCGCGCTGGGGCTGTCTCAACGTCCACGGCTCGCTCCTGCCGCGGTGGCGCGGCGCGGCGCCGGTGCAGCGGGCGATCCTGGCGGGCGATGCGGTCACCGGCATCACCATCATGGAAATGGAAAAGGGGCTCGACACCGGTCCGATGCTGCTGGTCCGCGAGACGCCGGTGGATGCCAAGACGGCCGGCCAGCTTACCGAGGAGCTTGCCGCCCTGGGCGCGGAGATGATGGTGGAAGCGCTTGCGGGCATCGAGACCCTGCCGAGGGTGGCGCAGCCGGAGGAGGGCGTCACCTACGCGCACAAGATCGAAAAGCAGGAAGCGCGGGTCGATTTCCTGCGCAGCGCCGCCGAAGTCGAGCGGCAGGTGCGCGCCTTCAACCCGTCGCCCGGCGCCTGGTTCGAATATGACGGCGAGCGGATCAAGATCCACGCCGCCGAGGCTGTGGCGGCGGACGGGCCGCCCGGAACGGTGCTCGACGGGCGCCTCACCATCGCCTGCGGCGGCGGGGCGATCCGGCCGACGGCGTTGCAGCGGGCCGGGCGCGGCGTCGTGACGGCGCAAGAGCTGCTGCGCGGCCTCGCCATACCAGCCGGAGCGCAGCTTCGGTGACTCGCTTCCGCCTCACGGTCGAATATGACGGCCGCCCGTTCATGGGCTGGCAGCGGCAGGCGCACGGCCCCTCGGTCCAGGGCGCGATCGAGGAAGCGGTGGCGGCGATCACCGGCGAACAGGCGGCGGTGCACGCCGCCGGGCGGACCGATGCGGGCGTGCACGCCTTCGCCATGGCCGCGCATGTCGACATCGAAAAGCCGATCACCGCCTTCCGCCTCGCCGATGCGCTGAACGCCAAGGTGCGGCCCTGGCCCGTCGCGATCCTCGCCGCCGAGGAGGTGCCGGAGGATTGGCATGCGCGCTTCAGCTGCGTCGGGCGGCGCTACGTTTATCGCATCGCCAACCGGCGGGCGCCGCTGGCCCTGGACGCAGGACGGGCCTGGCGGGTGCCGGTGGTGCTCCACGCCGACGCCATGAACAAGGCGGCGCAGGTCCTGGTCGGGCGGCACGATTTCACGACCTTTCGATCGGCCCACTGCCAATCGGAAAGCCCGTTGAAGACGCTCGACCGGCTGACCGTGCGCCGCTTCGGCGAGACGATCGAGATCGAAGCGGCGGCGCGCTCGTTCCTGCACCACCAGGTCCGCTCCATGGTCGGCTGTTTGGAGCTGGTCGGCCGGGGAAAGTGGACCAAAAGCGATTTGCGGGACGCGCTGGAGGCGAAGGACCGCGCCGCGCTCGGCTTCAACGCCCCGCCGGACGGGCTCTACTTCGCCGAAGCCCTGTACCCGGACGACGTTTCGCCGAGGCCGAAGACGCGCTGAAGCGACTTTTCCAGCATCAGGAGCTGCCAAAGCAGCCGGCCATGCTCGGCGCGCCCGGCGACATGGGCTTCCGCAAGGCGCGCCATGGCGGGCGCGTCGAACCAGCCAAGCTCGGCAAAGGCCGGGCTGTGCGCGATGCCGAGCGCTTCGTCCTTGAGCGCGCCCCGGAACCAGGCGCTCACCGGCGTGACGAAGCCCATCTTGCGCCGGTACAGGATCTCGCGCGGAAGCCGGTCTTCCAGCGCGCGCTTCATCAGCCATTTGCCGGTGCCCCGGCGCAGGCGGGCGGAAACGGGGAGCGCGGCGGCGAATTCGACCAGGCGGTGATCGAGCAGAGGTTCGCGCGCTTCGAGGCTCACCGCCATGGAGGTGCGGTCGACCTTGGTGAGGATGTCGCCGGGGAGCCATATCTTGAGGTCGGCATATTGAGCGCGGCTGAGGCCGTCGCCCGCGGGCGCGTTGCGCATGGCCTCGCAATAGCGCGTCTCGGCGCGGTGGCCGTTCAGGGCACGGGTGAAGTGCGCGCTGTAGAAGCTTGATCTTACGGGATAAGAGGTGGCAGCGACCGCGTCGGCATAAGCGGCCTCCCCTGCCCGCCCGAGCGCCATCAAGGTCGTCTTGGCCCGCAGCACGCGGGGCGCCCAGTCGAGCTTCGGATAGACGCTGCCGAGCGCGCCGGCGCCGCGGCGGAGCGGGCCCGGCATCAGGCTTCGGGCCCGCTCCTCCGCGGCGAAAAAGGCGTGGCGGCGGTAGCCGGCGAAGATCTCGTCCGCGCCGTCGCCGGACAAGGCGACCTTGACCTGCTCGGCGGCGAGTTCGGAGACCCGGAAGGTGCCGATCGCCGAAGCGTCGGCGAAGGGTTCGTCGAACGCGTCGGCGAGCGTGTCGATGAGGGAGAAATCGCCGCTCGCGACGGTGCGGGTGCGGTGGCTGGTGGCGAAGCGTTCGGCGACCAAAGCGGCATGGGCGGTTTCGTCGTGGTCGGCCTCGTCGAAGCCGATCGAGCAGGTGCGAACCGCCTGGCGCGAGGCTTCGGCCATGAAGGCGACCACCGCCGAACTGTCGACGCCGCCCGAGAGAAAGGCGCCGAGCGGCACGTCGGCCACCATGCGGGAGCGGACGGCCGAGCGGAGGCGGTCGACCATCTCTTCCTGCAGCGATTTCAATGGCCTGGAGGACGGGTTGGAGAAATCCACGTCCCAATAGCGCACCGGCGCGGCGACATCGCGGCCGCGGCGGAGGAGGAGGTGGTGGCCGGCGGGGAGCTTCTTGACGCCGGCGACGATCGAACTGTCGTCGGGCACATAGCCGAAGGCGAGATAATCCTCGACGGCGAGCGGGTCGACCTCGCGGCGGAGGCGTGGATGGGCGAGCAGGCCCTTCAGCTCCGATGCGAAGATCAGCGCGCCGTCGGAAAGCAAAGAATAGAAGAGCGGTTTCACGCCGAGCCGGTCGCGGGCGAGGAAGAGCGAGTCGCGATCGGCATCGTAAAGGGCGATGGCGAACATGCCGTTGAAGCGGGACAGGCAGTCCGGACCCCATTCGCGCCAGCCGGCGAGGATCACCTCCGTGTCCGAATGGGTGAGAAAGGCGTGGCCCTTGGTTTCGAGCTCGGCCCGCACCTCTGCGAAATTGTAGATTTCGCCATTGTAGGTGACCGCGATCCGCCGGTCAGGCGTGAGCATGGGCTGGGCGCCGCCTTCGAGATCGATGATCGAAAGGCGGCGGTGGCCGAGACCGACACCGGGCGCCGTCCAGACGCCGCTTCCGTCGGGGCCGCGATGGGCGAGGACGTCGGCCATCGCACGGATGCGGGCGGGATCGACGGGCTTGGGTACGTCGGTGTGGAACAGGCCGGCGATGCCGCACATAAACTCAGCGACCTCCTGAAGCGGCGCGGTCGGCGAGCGCGTCCACCGGCCCGAGGGCGGCGAGGAAGGCGTCGATAGCGGGGCGCGCCGAGGCACCGCTGCCGGGCGCTTCCGCCGAGACGAGCACGGCCACCGCCCGCTGCGGGCCGCCGAAAAGGCGAGTCTTCATGGTTTCGAGCTTCACCTGCATCCCGCTTCCCGTGAGGCTATTGCCGACGCGGTAGAAGCTGACAACCTCGCGGGTCGTGCCGTGGGAGGCGATGCGTTCGGCCGTGCCGTTGGCGGGTGCAGGCGCGGGCGCCGCCCAGGCCCAGGCGCCGCCTGGCGCCGCCGCACCCTGGCCGAAACCGACGAGCTCGCGTCCTTCGCTCTGGCGGGCGAACACGGCGACGGCGAGATCGACCTCCCGACCCTGGGCGTCCCGGTAGCGCGCCATGCGCAGGAGGTCGGCGCCGGCGAAGTGCGGCTGCCACGGGCGTCCGTTCACCGGAGCCACGCGCTGCCAGCCGGGGATTTCGGGGAAGGCGATGCCGGCCGGCGGCGGCTCGGTGCCGGCTGCATCCACCGCGGCCGACCAGATGACGGGCAGCGCGGCGAGCGCCACAAGGAGAGCGGCGATGCGGCGCGGTTCCGCTGTCGGCGCGGGCTTCCCCTGCAGCGCGGCGGGATCGAACCAGGGTTCGCCGACGCGGCGGTCGAAGAAGCGCCAGCCGGCGCCCATCACGAGGGCGATCACCAGCGCGAAGAAGATCCAGCCGTAGAAGATGTGATCGAAGCCTTCGGCGAATTCGAGGCCGGAGCTTTCCGCGATGTAGATGGTGCCGAAGGCGCGGACGCCGTTGGCGAGGATCGGGATGACCACGGCCGCCGTCATGAAAGCGATGCGGCGGGGCCAGGAGCGGAAGCACAGGTTGGCGACGAGCGCGCCGATGGCGATCATCGCGACAAGAAATTTGACGCCGGCGCAAGCTTCCGCGACTTCGAAATAGCCCGTCGGCGTGGTGATGAAGACGCCCTCGATATGCGCCGGAATGCCGGCCCAGCCGAGGAGGAGCATCGACATGTCGGCGGTGAGGGTCTGCATCAGCGGCACGATCTCCTCGCCCGCCGGCACGAGGAAGACCATGAAGAAGAGCGGGAAAGCGAGCCCGCGCACGACGGCCTTGCCGAGGCAGGCGGCAACGCTCGCCTGAAGCATCAGCACGAGCCCGGCGTGGCGGGCGAGCGCAAGTCCGGCCGCCTCGCCCAGCAGCCAGGCGAAGGCGCCGAGCGCGAGCGCGGCGAGCGGGAGCCGCCATGCGGAGGGCGTGAGCGCGGCAAGCTCGTCGCGGCGCTGCCAGACGAGCCAGGCGAGGATCGGCGGAATGAGCAAAACGTGGTTGAAGGTGGAGCTCGTCCACCAGATCGCCGCCATGTGCGCGGCGTCGCGGTGGAAGAGGAGGAGGATGGCCGCGGTGACGGCAGCGAGGGCGGTAAGGTGCGAGCGCCACAGGGCAGCATGACGTGTCGGATCATACACCCCCGCCAGTGCTGAGCTTGTCGAAGCACGGTTGGCTGCATCCCGCCCTTCGACAAGCTCAGGGCTAGCGGCCTTGGTGCGGAACCCGCGCATGCTTGCGAGCATGTTCATGCCGCGGCTTTTCGCTGCGCTTGCGCGGGCTCGTTGCCGAACAGGATCGCTTCCAGGCCGGCCAGCCTTGCGTCCCAGCGATAGGCCGCCTCCATGCGGCACCGGGCCGCGAGAGCGATGTCGCGTGCTTTCGCGGGATGTTCGAGGAGGTGGCGGATGGCTGCGGCCTGTTCGGCGGGCGCGGCGAGGACGAGGTCGCGGCCCGGCTCGGCCTCGATGCCCTCGAAAGCGGCGGGCGAGGCGACGACCGGCTTCGCCATGGCCATGGCTTCCAGCACCTTGTTCTGAATGCCCCGCGCGATGCCGAGCGGAGCGACGACGATGTCGGCGGCGGCGAGCCAGGAGCGGATGTCGGCGACTTCGCCGGTGACGATCGTGCCGCCCTCCCGGAGCTTCAGGACCTCGTCGGTCGGCTTGCGGCCGGCGACGGCAAAGCGGACGCCGGGAAGCGCGGGCATGACGTCGCGGGCGAAGGCGCAGACGGCTTCGACATTGGGGCGGTAGTCCATCTGACCGGTGAAAAGGAGCAGGGGCCCCTCCCCGCGTTCGTCCGGCGACAGGCGCTGAAAGTCGGCGGCCGGATCGAAATGATCGACGTCGATGCCGTTGGACAAAGCGCGGACGTTGGGGAGGCCCGTGCGAGTGCGGAAGAGCGCGGCTTCGGCTTCGCTCACGAACAGCGAGACGTCGGCGCGGGCGGCGATTGCGCGCTCGAAGGCGAAGAGCCTGTCCGCCTCGCGGCGCATCAGCCAGCGCAGCGGCAGGGCGCCGCTCCCCGCATAGCTTTCGAACTTGGCCGAATCCATGTCGACGAAGTCCATGACGAAGCGCGGGCCGGCCGGCACGAACTGGGCCATCTGTCCGGAAAAAGCGAAGATGGCGGCGGGGTCATGCTCGGCGGCGATGCGCTGAACGAAGGCGCGCAGGGCCGCGCTGTCGAAGGCGGTCAGGGAGACCGGGCGTCCGGAGAGCAAGGCTTTGGCGCCGGCGGCGGCCTTGCCGGTGCGGCGGATTTCGACATGCGCTTCGCCGAGCGATCCGCCCATTGCTTCGCGTAGGGCGGGCAAGTGGGCGGCGTCGGCTTCGTCGTCGGAGAAGGTCGCGAGGTGGACGCGCGCGCTTGCGCCCAGCCGTTTCAACAGATGCCAGGAGCGGATCTTGTCGCCGCGATCGGGCGGAAAGGGGATGCGGTGGGAAAGGAAAAGGATGTCCTTCATCCCAGGCCCCGCGCGATGGGCGGCCCGAGCGTGTTGGCGATGGCCAGCGGCAGCTTCTTCCAGAGCGCGACCTGGAGGCGGTATTTGGCGCTGAGCGGATTGGTGTCGCGCGCGCCGCCATAGGAAGCGTAGACCAGAGGCTCCGGCTCGAAACCCCAATTCTTCTTGAACGAATATGCGCCGGTGCCGAGCTTGGAGCGGCCGAAATCGAAGCGGGTGCAGCCGCGCCGCGCGGCGTGGCGCATCAGCTCGTAATACATGAGCTCGTTGGCGCGCAGCCCCCGCGCCTCGGCCGTGCCGCCGCCCCAATAAGGGTAGACGGTGCCGCCGCAATAAAGGCTGAGCACGCTCGCGACCGGCTGGCTGCCCTTGTAGATGGTGAGGATGTCGGCATCGTCGCCAAATTCGTCCAGCGCCGCCTGGAACAAGGCGCGCGGGAAGACGGGGGTGCCGAGGTTGCGCACGCTTTCGGAATAAACGCGGTAATGGGGCTGCGTGTCGCGCCCGACTTCGACGTCGAGGCCGAGCGTGGTCGCCCGGCGCACTTCCGCGCGCTGCTTCCTTGGGATGGACTTCAAAATGGCTTCGTCGCCCCCGTTCGCAGGGAGCGGGCGCGCGAAGTTCGCATAGGTGCCTTCGCTCCGACGCCAGCCGGCAGGGAGCGCCCCGCCTCTCAGCTCGACGCTCGGGCAGCGGAGCTCGTCCGCCAGCGCTTCGGCGGCGGCGGCGAGCTGGGCCGCCGAGGCCGGATCGGCGGCGAGGATGCCGCCGCCGACGGCAAAGCCGCTCGACACCAAAGCCGAGCCGAACAGCCGCGAACGGACGTGGGTGAGCGGAAGGCAGCCGGTGATCGCGCCGAAGCTCTCCGCCACCAGCATGTGGCTCGCATGGCCGCAGCCGCGGGCGACGGCACGAAGCCAGGCGGGACGGTGAAACGGAGTCGCTCCGCCCTGGGCAGCGAGAAAGGCCTCGAGGCGCGGCTCGTCCTCCGCCTCCGCGCGGCGGACGGCGAGGCCGCCGATGGGCGACAAGGCGTTCATGTCAGCCTTCCTTTTTCGAACGCAGCGACCTGGTCGGTACGGCCCCAGCTATGCGCGGCCAGCAATTTCAGGAGCTTGGGCTCCATGCTTTCCAGATTGGTGTAATGGCGCAGGCGCGACTTGAAGGGCGCGTTCTGCACGCGCGGCTGCTTCGGATCGATCTCCCACGGGTGGAAATAGAAAATGGCCGGACGGCGGTCGCGGGCATTCACCCGGCTGATCGCCCAGTCGCTGAAGCGATAGGGGAGCAAGCGGAAAAAGCCCCCTCCCCCCGCCGCCATGCGCTTGCCGGCGAGTTCGACGGTGGTGACTGGAAGCTCCACCAGGTCCGACCCTTCGACCGGGCGAAAGGCGAAGCGCGGCGCTTCGCGCCAGCCATAATGGTCGTGCGCGATCGGCGCGACGGACGAGCTGTAGGAATAGCCGAGATCGGCGAGCACGCGGTGCGCCCAGGGCGTGCGCTTGTCGATGGAGAAGCTCGGCGCCCGGTAGCCCCTGGGGGTCACGCCGCAAGCTTCCTCGATCGCCTCGCGTGCACGCTCGAGATCGATCCGGAAAAGCGTCGCGTCCATCGTGAAGACGCGGCGGTGGTCCCAGCCGTGGCTGGCGATTTCGTGGCCTTCCTCGACGATGCGGCGGATCAGCGCCGGATGGCGCGCCGCGACCCAGCCAAGCGTGAAGAAGGTGCCCTTGACGCCGGCCTTGGCGAAGAGGTCGAGCACCGCCTTGGCATTGCGCTCGACGCGCTGCGGAAGCCGGTCCCAGTCGGACCGGGCGATGACGGTTTCGAAGGCCCCGACCTGGAACCAGTCCTCCACGTCGACGGATAGGGCGTTCAGCATGAGGGCTCCGCTCAAGCGGCGTTCGAGCGGGACGCAGGCTCTTCGTTCTCGATCCAGTCGATCAGCATCGACAAGACACGGCGCAGCGCCTGTTCCTGCTCCGCTACCTTGGCTTCCAAAGCGGCGACGCGGCGCTCGAAGGCGAGGTCCGCGACCGGCGAATGCTGGGGCTGGGGCTGAGGCGCAGCTTCGGCGCTCTCCGGCTCGGGCACCGGACGCGGAGACGGCGCAACGCTGCGCAGCGGCAGGACCCGTTCGGCGAAGGCGGAGCGGACGTCCGGGCGCTCGGCGGCGATGTCGGCGACGACCGCCTCCACCGAGGCGGCGTCGATGGCGGTCGCGCCTTCTACCGCAGCGAACAGCATCAAACGGTTGGCGAGCTGATTGACGCGGCGCGGGATGCCGCCGGTGTGGCGGTGGATCGCGGCCCAGGCATCGTCGGCGAAGATCGGCCGGCCGGTCCAGCCCACCGTCTTCAGGCGGTGCGTGACATAGGCTTCGACCTCGTCCTCGCCCATGGCAGCGAGATGATGCTCGGCGATGACGCGCTGGCGGAGCTGCTCGAGACCGTTCGAATTCTGGAGCTTGTCGCGGAATTCGGGCTGGCCGAGCAGAAAGATCTGGACGAGGGCGCGGCCGCCGATCTGGAAGTTCGAGAGCATGCGCAGCTCTTCCAGCGCCGAAGCGGGGAGGTTCTGCGCTTCGTCGACGATGAGCAGGGTGCGCTTGCCGGCGCGGGCTTCCTCGTCGAGGCGGCGCTCGACCAGATCGAGGAGACGGGCCTTCTCGATGCCGCCGGTGGCGAGGCCGAAGCCTTGGGCCACGAGGCGAAGCATGTCGTCGCCTTCGACCTGGGTCGAGACGATCGACAAGGCGTTGAGGCGCGAGCGGTCGATGGTCGCCATGAGATGGCCCACCAACGTCGACTTGCCGGCGCCGACTTCGCCGGTGACGACGATGAAGCCTTCGCCCTGGGCGAGGCCGTAGCCGAGATAGGCCATCGCCTTCTTGTGGGTGCGGCTGCCGTACCAGAAGCGCGCGTCGGGCGTGAGCTGGAACGGGGCTCCGGAAAGGCCGAAATGGTCGCTGTACATGGACGTGCCCTTTAGAAGCTGTAGCGGAGGCCGACGAGCGCCGAGGCGACGGTGCTGTCGACGAGGCCGGTGTCGGTGTAGAAGATGCCCAGCGCGGCGTGGAACTGGAGCCGCTGCCACATCAAATTGCGGTAATAGGAGCCGGTGACGCCGCTCGAGAAGACCGAGTCGGCGAACGGACGATCGCTGTCGTACCAGCTCGCCACCGCATCGAGGGCGACGCCCGAGGTGCGGCTGAGCCGGCGCGAGAGGTTGCCGTTCAAGACGAAGCTCTGATCGGTGCGCGGATCGATCGACGTGATGTCGCCCGAGACCAGCGCCGTGTAGCGGCGGTGCGAATAGCCGGCGCCGACGCCCCAGCTGTAAAGGCCGCGGCTTCCCGAGAAGGCGAGATCGACGCCGCGGGCGCGGAAGGCATTGTTGCCGAGCGACTGGAGCGCGTCGTCGAAGCAAATACCGGTGCCCGGATCCTCGCCAAAGACGCAGCCGTCGAACGCGCCGGTCAGCGGGTTGCGATTGATCTGAAAGGCGTCCGGCAAGCGACTGACATCGCTCGTTATTTCCGTCGCGGCCGTGCCGACGCTGTCGTAAACGGCGACATTCATCGCGGCGCCGCGGCGGAACTGGTGGCGCAGCGAGCCGGTGACCGTGGTCCCGCCGTAGCGGCGGCCTGCGCGCGCCTGGAGCTCGGTGCGCGGATTGGGGCGCCAGATCAGGCCGGCATCGTAGATGACGCCGCTGGAGCCGAAGCCGCGCAGGCGCGGGCGGTTCGGATCGGCCACCAGGCGGCCGTTGACGATGATTGGCACGCCGTTCGCATCACGCACCACATCGCTTTGAGAACTATCGATATTCTCGTAGCCGACACCCGCGGTGAGGGCGAGCGTCGGGCTCACCGGATAGACGACGTCGCCGCGCACATAGGCGGCTTCGAAGACGTTATCGAGATCGCCGGAGCTGCTGCGGCCATAGCCCGCGCCGACCGTCCAGCCGAAGGGCAGATTGCCGCGGCCGACGCCCATGCCGATGCTGGCCGAGGCGTTGTGCGCCCAGCTCTGGTCGAGCCGGTCGTCGAACGGATCGCCGGCGAGGTCGTCGTCGAAATCGGGGCCATCCACGGCGACATAGCCGAGGCGGTAGGCGGCGCCGACGGAGAGCGGCCCGATCTCGCCTTCGTAGGTCGGCCCAGCGACGGCGGAGAAGATTTGGGCGGTTTCGTCGAATTCGGTCAGGCCGACGGTGCGGCCCGGGCCCCCGCTGCGCGACGCCATGGCGGCGGCGCCGACGCTGAGGCCGGGCGCCGCCTGGACGGTGACGGCCGCGACGCCGCTGTGCACGTCGTCGTCGCCGGCGTCGCCGTCGATCGCGATCCGGCGCTCGTAGCGATAGCTCGCCTGGCCGGACACGCGGCGCGTCGAGACGCTGGCATCCACGCCGGCCGCGACCGAGGTGTAGGTGAGGACGTCGTTGTCGCCGCCCGACAGCTCGGCGCTGACTCCGGCATTGACCTCGACATAGGGGCTGAACTCGAGCCTCGGGCGGCCGCGGCGGCGCTCGGCCGGTGCGGGCGTCCCCTCGCCTGCCAGCTCGTCGGCGCCGCTTTGGGGCGACGGGCCGGACTGCGCGGCGGCCGGAGTCGCTGCGAACAAGGCGGCGGCAAGGGCGCCGGCGCCGATCAGGGTGCGGAAGCTCATGGCTCTATGCCTTCATAATAGCCGAAGCGGCGGCCGCTCGCGGCGAAGCCCGCCCCATTCAGGACGAGTGCGATGTCGTTGGAGGCGGACAGGAGGCCGATCGTTTCCTTGAGATCGGCTTCCACCGTCTGGTCGGCGCGCACGACGACCAGCACCTGGCCGACATGGCTTGCGAGAACGCCGGCGGACGAGGCCATCAGCACCGGCGGACTGTCGAACAGGATGATCCGGCGCGGATCGGCTGCGGCGAGCGCGTCCAGCACGTCGCGCGTGCGCTCGGAGGCGAGCAATTCGGGGACGTTGTTCGCCTGGCGGCCGGACGGAAGGACCGAAAGCCCTTCGATGTCGGTGCGCACCACGAAACTTTCGACGTCCGCGGACGGATCGGCGAGCGCGTCGACGAGGCCGGGCCCGGGCTCGACGCCGAGATGGGCGAGGATTTCGGGCTTAGGGAAGTCGCCGTCGACGAGGAGGACTTCGACGTCCTGCTCGCCGGCGAGCGACAAAGCGAGGTTCAGCGCGCAGAAGGTCTTGCCTTCGTCCGGCTGCGACGAGGCGACGAGCACGGAGCGGCGCTTCGCCTCGGGCATATTCTTGTGGGCGGCGACGGCGCGCAGGAGATGGCGCTTCACCAGGCGCAGCTCTTCGGCGAGCGGCCCGGGGGCGCCGTCCGGCACGAGAAAGCCCGCCGCGCGCATCTTTTCGCGGTCGACCACGGCCGTGCGGCCGGGTGCGGAGGCGCGGCGGATGGGGCGCGGGGCTTCGACCACGGGTGCGGGCGCCGGAGCCGGCGCTTCGAGGGCCACCGGCTCGGGCGCAGGGACAGGCTCGGGTGCGCGAACCGGCTCGGGCCGGCGCTCGAACGGTTCGGGCGCGGGTGCGCGCGCCTCCGGCTCGGCAATGGGCGCCGGCGCGATCAGCATGCCGGAGCCGAAATCGTAAATCTCGGCGGCACGCTCGAGGAGCGAAGGGCGAAGGGGCATCTGGGTCATCTCTTTTCCCCTCACGCGACCGTGCTGCGCTGCCAGAATTCGATCGCCATCAGCACGCCGTAGGCGCCGCCGAGCGCCGCCACGCCCGCCGCGAGCCAGCGCAGCCGCTGGCGGCGGACCGAGCGCTGGGCGGCGGTCACGACCTCCGTGATTGCGCCGAACACCGGCAGGCCGGTCGCGTCGGCGAGGCGGTTCTGCGTCGGAAAGGTCGTCTGGAGCTGGCCGCGGACGAAGGCGGCGGCTATGCCCGCGCCGACCGCGACGAACAGGATCATGCTGAGGAAGAGCGGCCGGTTCGGCGCCGCCGGGATGACCGGGCGGCTCGGCGGATCGATGACGCGCACGCTCACCATGTCGGTCTGCTGGCGCACGGTGGTGCGCAGCCGGATCTGCTCGCGGTCGGCGAGGAGACGGTCGTACTGCTGCTTCAGCACGTCGTAATCGCGGTTGAGCCGCGCCTGCTCGGCGGCGACGCCGGGCTCGGACGACTGGCGGGCCGAAAGCTGCTGGAGATCGGCATTGATCTGCTGGCGGCGCATGGTGGCGGCCGTCACCTGCGCTTCTCGCTCGGCGAGCATGGCGCGGAGCGACACGTAGGACGGGTTGGGCGTCGCGGCGGTGCCGCCGGTGCCGGCGGACCGGCGCTCGGCGGCGGCCTGGGGCCCGAGGCGCGCGATCTGCGACCGGGCGGCGACCACGTCGGGATGCTGGTCGGTGAGGCCGCGCCCCTGAAGGCCGCTCAGCTCCATTTCGAGCTGGGCGAGGCGCGAGGAGGCTGCGCCCCCGCCGCCGCCGCCGCCGGGAAGGCCGGGAAGCGTCTGCGGCGTCGCGCCGAGCTGGGCGCGCATGCTGCTCACCGCGCTCTGAGCGGCGACCAGCTGCTGCTCGATATTGGCGAGCTCCATGCGGGCGGCGGCCATGCGCGAGGCGATCGAACCTTCGCCGGGAAGCTGGCCCATGTAGCGCTGCTCGAAATCGACGCGGCGCTGCTCGGCCTCCTGGAGCTGGACTTCGCGGCGGCGAAGCTCCGCGTCGAGGAAGGTGAGCGACTGGCCGGTCTCGGTCCGGTCACCCGCGAGATTCTCCTCGACGAACAGATCGAGCAGAGCCTGGACGATGGCGGTGGCGGTGCGGGCGTTCTGGCCGTTGGAGAAGCCGGAGAAATCGGCGGTGGCGCTGATCTCGAACATGTTGTCGGGACCCGCGACCACTTCGATCCGCTCGCGAAGCGCTTCCACCTGGCGGGCGAGATCGCGTTCGCTGCGCACCTGGCCGTTCAGCTCGGTGCGGCGCACGACGCGCTGGAGGTTCTCGGTCGAGGTGAGCGTTTGGCGGACGCGGACCAGGTCGTTCTGCCGTTCGGCCGCCGGAATGCCCATCTGGGTCGGCAGGATGGACTGGATCTGAACATGGACCCGGGCGCGCGATTCGTAGCTGTTCGGGATCAGCGCGACCACCAGCCAGCCCGCGAGGCACAGGCCCCAGGCGACGGCGAGCGCCAGCCAGCGGCGGCGCCAGACCTGGTGCAGTGCGATGCGGAGCTGTTCGTAAAGTCCGTCCATGAACCAGGCTTTTCCTCGTGAGGCGTCAGAAAAGGGCGGCGTTCCTCAGAACATGCTCTCGGGAATGATGATGACGTCGCCGGGCTCGAGCTTGACGTTGGCGCTGGTGTCGCCGCGGCGCAGCAGCCGGGCGATGCGCAGGTCATATTCCTGCTGCTGGCCGGTGGCGCGGTTGTGGCGCACGAGGCGCGCGCGGTCGCCGGCGGCATATTCGGAAAGGCCGCCGACCGCGATCATGGCGTCGAGCAGTGTCATGTTGGCGCGGTAGGGGATGGAGGCCGGGCGCTCGGTGGCGCCGACGATCCGGATCTGCTGCGCGAACGTGCCCTGGAAGCGGTTGATCATCACGGACACGAGCGGCTCGGTGATGTACTGGCTGAGCGCGATCCGGATGTCCTCGGCGAGCTGGGCCGGCGTCTTGCCGGCGGCGACCATTTCGCTGATCAGCGGCGTCGTGATCCGGCCGTCGGGGCGGACCTGGACTTGGGCGCCCAGTTCCTGGTTGCGCCAGACGAAGACGGTGATCTCGTCGAGCGCGCCGATGACATAGCTTTCGCTGACGTCATCGGTGGTGGCGACGAGCGGCGCGGCGGGCAGCGACTGCCCCGCGCGCGGGCCGCCGCCGGCACAGCCGGACAGCGCCAGAGCGCCTGCGGTGACGGCAAGAGCGAGCCTCGTTCGATATGCCATGATCGTCCCTCTTCAGCTTCCGGTCCCGCCTCGCTGCTTTGCCTCAGGCAAGCGCAGGCAGGGCGGTTTGGGAGATGCTATGGGGACGAAGAGGTAAAATTACCGTTAGGAACGAGAGGGTTTGTGCGGCCAGTCCCGGTTCGGGACTGGGGGGATTGCGGGGGTTAATGTTGTGCCCGGTCCTTCGACACGGGCTCTCGATACGCGCTTCGCGCTACTCGATCCCTGCTCAGGACGAACGGAGGTGAGAGCAACGGCGTCCCGGCACGAAGCCGTTCGTCCCGAGCAGCCGTCGAGCGAAGTCGAGGCGGCATGTCGAGGGACTGGCACCCACCTATTCGCCCCCCACTACCATCTCCCGCGCCGCTTGCTGGCCGAGGAACGCCTGCGGGCTGGCGGACAGGCCGTAGGCGCCGGCGAGGAAGACGGCGACGAGGTCTCCGACATCCGCGCGCGGCGTCATGACGTCGTCGCCGAGGCGATCTAGGGGGGTGCAGAGGCAGCCGACGATGGTGACGTCCTCCTCTTCGGCGAGACCGAAGCGGTTGGCGATGGCGACCGGATAGTTGCGGCGGACGAGCTGGCCGAAATTGCCGGACGCGGCGAGCTGGTGATGCATGCCGCCATCGACCACCAGGAAGGTCTTGCCGTGGCTGACCTTCCGGTCGACCACGCGAGTCAGATAGACGCCGCATTCGCCGACCAGCCAACGGCCGAGCTCGATGGCGTAATCGGACTCGCCGCCGAGCAGCGGCAGCAGTTCGGCCGCGATGCGCTCGACGTCGACCGGCTGCTCGCCGTGGAAATAAGGAATGCCGAAGCCCCCGCCGAGATTAACCAGCGGCGCCGCGACGCCCGCCTCGTCGGTGAGGGTGCGGGCGAGAAGGACGCTGGCGCGCTGCGCTTCGATCAGCGCTTCGGCGGAGAGGGCCTGCGATCCTGCGAAGATGTGATAGCCGCGGAAGTCCGCACCCGAAGCGGCGATGCGCTTGACGAGGGCGGGCACGCGCTCAGCATCGACGCCGAAGGGCTTGGCGCCGCCGCCCATGCGCATGCCCGAACCTTTGATTTCGAAATCCGGATTGACCCGCACGGCGAGGCGGGGCCTCCGGCCGAGGCGTTCGCCGATTCGAAGCGCCCGCTCCGCCTCCCCTTCGGACTCGCAGTTGAGCGTGAGGCCGGCCGCGACCGCGGCTTCGAGATCCGCGTCGCGCTTGCCGGGGCCGGCGAAGCTGGTCGCTTCGGGATCGATGCCGGCGTCGAGCGCGATCTTGAGTTCGCCGCCCGACGCAAGATCGACGCCGTCGACCAGGTTCCAGACATGTTTCAGCAACGGCGCGTAAGGATTTGCCTTCATTGCATAATGAAGGTGGACCGAGCCGAAGGCAGCGCGGAAGCGGGCGATGCGGCGTTCGATGGCGCCGAGATCGTAGACGAAGAGCGGCGTGTCGCCGGCTTCCGCCACGAGATCGTCGGCGCGGCGGCCGGCGATCGTCAGCATGCCGCCTTCCGACCCGAAGTCGGAAGGAATCGGCCCCATCGGCTTGGTCATCCCATCAGCTCGCTCTTCAACCCTTCGCGATCGAGCTTGCCGTTCGGGCTTCGCGGCAGCTCGTCTCGCCACAGAATAGCGGAGGGCTGCATAAAATTGGGTAACTCGCGCTTCAAATAATTTCGAAGCTGCTCCTCCCGGTCGCGCGCGTCGGGGCGGACGATGAGCGCGATGGCCTCGCCGAGCCGCTCGTCGGGATAGCCCAGAGCCACGGCTTCCGAGACGAGGCCGCTCGCCACCGCCGCTTCCTCGACCTCCGTCGGGCTGACGCGGTTGCCGCTGGTCTTGATCATGCCGTCGACGCGGCCGACGAAGTAGAACAGCCCTTGCGCGTCCTGGCGCACCTGGTCGCCGGACCAGACCGCGGTGCCGCCGTAACGCGAGGTGGATGGCGCGGGCTTGTAGCGGATGGCGGTTCGCTCCGGATCCTTCCAATAGCCCTGCGCCACGAGCGGGCCGCAATGGACGAGTTCGCCCTCCTCGTCGGGGGCGGTCAGGCTGCCGTCCGGGCGGACGCAGAGGATTTCGGCGAAGGGGACGGCGGTGCCGATCGAATCCGGGTGGATGTCGACAAAGGCTGGATCGAGCGAGGTGGAGCGGAAGGCTTCGGTCAGGCCGTACATGAGGTGGATTTCGGCCGCCGGGAAGAGTTCGCGCATGCGGCGGACCACAGAGGCCGGAAGGCGGCCGCCGCTGTTGGTGAGGCGGCGCAGCGCAAGGGCGGCGCGGGGCGGCCATTGCGCTTCGACGAGCTGGACCCAGAGCGGCGGCACGCCCGCGAGAGTCGTGATGTCGTGACGCTCGACGGCGCGAATGACGTCGCGCGCCGCGAGGAATTCGATCGGCACGACGCAGCCGCCCGCCGCCCAGGTCGAGAGAAGCTGGTTCTGGCCATAGTCGAAGGCGAACGGGAGGACGGCGAGGGTCCGGTCCTCCGGCGTCAGATGCAGGAACGACGCCACGGCGATGGCGCCGAGCCAGAGATTGGCGTGGCTCAGCATCACGCCTTTGGGCCGGCCGGTGGAGCCGGACGTGTAAAGGAGCGCGACAAGGTCGTTCGGATCATGCTTCGAAGGCGGCAGGACCGCCTCGCCGTCCAGCATCGCTGCGGCTTCGTCCTCGAGCACTGCCGGGCAGGCGTCGGGAAGATCGCCCTTCTCCAGCGTCGCAAGCCGCGCCTTGCCGGTGATGAGCAAGGAGGATTCGCTGTCGGCGAGAATGTGCGCCACTTGCGAACGCTTGAGCAGCGGATTGACCGGCACGTGCACCAGCCCGGCGCGGGCGCAGGCGAGCGGCAGGACGGAGGTCATCCGCGTCTTGGGAAGCCACGAGGCGACCCGTGCGCCGGGCGCGAGGCCCCTTCCCTGCAGCGCCGCCGCGAGCGCTCCGACCGCGCGGTCGAGACCCGCATAATCGAGCAGGCCTTCGCGGGTGAGAAGCGCGGGCGCGTCGGCGGCGCCGCACTTCGTCAGGTGATCGAGCGGATGGGGGTTGTGATCGAGGGCTTGCACCTTGGCTCCTGTTGGCCAAAGCATCTTCGCCGGCCGGTGAGTGGGGATAGCGCGGTGAGCGTCGAGGTGGAACTGTTCGATGATCTCGCCGCGGCGGAGACCGATGCGGCGGGTGCGCTCGACCGCGACAGGCAGGCGTCGATCTACGACCGCCTCTCCTGGTACCGCCTCCTCGCCGCCCATGTCGGGCTTCCCGGCAAGCCCATCGTTGCCCGCGCCGCGCACATGGGGCGCCGCGCCTGGGCCTTTTTTGCGACGGGAGAGAAGAAAGCGAGCGCCTGGGCGAGCTGGTATTCGCTGCGGTGGCGGCCGATCGGCGAGCCGGAGCTTTGGCCGCACATCTTCAAGAGCTTGCGCGACGGGCTTGTGCCGGAGCTCGAACTCGCGCCGATCGAGGATCCGGCGCCGGTGGTGAAGGCGCTGCGGGAGAGCGGCTGGATCGCGTTCACCGAGGAATCCAAGGCGAACTGGATCGCCGACACGCGCGGCATGGACTTCGACGCTTATTGGGCGAAGCGGCCGTCCAAGATCAGGAATTCGGCCAAGCGCAAGGCGAAGGCGGCGGGGCTCGACATCGCCATCCACCGCCGCTTCGACGACGCGGCCTGGGCGGATTACGAGGAGGTCTATGCGGCGAGCTGGAAGCCCGAGGAAGGCTCGATGGCCTTTCTGCGCGCGCTTGCCGAGCAGGAAGGCGCGGCGGGGACCTTGCGGCTCGGCATTGCGAAAAAGGACGGAATGCCTCTCGCCGCGCAGCTCTGGCTCGTCGAGCATGGCGAAGCGACGATCCACAAGCTCGCCTACCGGGAGGATGCAAAGGCGCTGTCGCCCGGCACGGTGCTCAGCATGGCGATGTTCAGGGGCGCGCTGGATGAGGACCGGGTCGCGCGGATCGACTACGGCACCGGCGACGAGCCCTACAAGGCCGACTGGATGGACGAGCGGCGGATGCTGTGGCGGGTGCGCGCCTACAACAAGCGCAGCGCGACCGGATTGCTCAAGGCGGCGCGGCGCAAGGTCTCGTCCCTTGTCGCCCGCGGCGCAAAGCGTTAGGCGGCGCGGCGACACGCGGGAGGGATGAATGGTCGCAGCCTTTAACGACGAAGAGGAATTGCTCGCGACCCTGCGCGCCGTGCTCGCCGACGTGCTCGGCCTGGACGAAGCGCGCGTCGCCGCCTTCGACGAATCGACCGAGTTGTTCGGCGCCCTTCCCGAATTCGACTCGATGGCGGTGGCCGGCCTGCTCACCGAACTCGAGGAACGCCTCGGCATCCTCATAGAGGATCATGAAGTCGACGCCGACATGCTTGAAAGCTTTGGCTCTTTGGCGAGCTTCCTCCGGGCCAAGGCGCTGAAGTGAATCAATCGGGCGGTCTCAGCTACGATCGCTACACCGTCGACGGATCGAGCGAGTGGATGATGCGGATCGGCCCGGCCGAAGCGCCGCCGATCGTCATCGTCCCGCCGCTGTTCGAAGAAATGAACCGCACCCGCGCGTTGGTCGCGGCGATGATGCGGGCGCTTGCGACGCGCGGCTTCGGCTGCTGGCTGCCCGACCTTCCCGGGACCGGCGAAAGCGACCGGGCGCTGGAGGACGTCGTCTGGGAGGATTGGCGCGCGGCCGTGACCGAAGCGGCCGACCATGCCGCGGCGGCGAGCGGGCGCGCGCCTCTTGTGGCGGCAATCCGCGGCGGCTGCCTGATCGACGATGCGGCGGAAGGCGCCGGACATTGGCGCTTCGCCCCGGTGCTCGGCGCGTCGCTGGTGCGTGACATGGAGCGCTCCGGCCTCGCCGGCACGTCATGGGCCGGCTACCCCGCCTCGCCGTCCTTGAAAGCCGAAGTGGAAGCCGCGGTGCCCGAGCCGGCGGTGCGCCTGAGAACGGTGCGGCTCGCCAGCGACAAGGCGGACGCGGACGGCAAGATCGCCGGGCCGTCGCTTTGGCGCCGCTCGGAGCCGGGACATTCGCCCGCGCTCGCGGAAGCCGCGGCCGAGGATCTCGCAGCCTGGGCAAAGACATGCGCCGTCTCCTGAGCTTTTCGTGCGAAGGCGCGCGCCTCGGCGCGTCGCTCGACGAGGGCGTCGGACCGACCGGTCTCCTGATGGTGACCGGCGGCAGCCAGACGCGCGTCGGATCGCACCGTATGTACGAGCGCCTCGCCGACGCTCTCGCCGGCGCGGGCTATTCGAGTTTCCGCTTCGACCGCCGCGGCGTCGGCGACAGCGAAGGCGAGGATCCCGGCTTTCGCGGCTCCGCGCCGGACATCGCCGCCGCCGCCGCGGCCTTCCGCGCCGAAATCCAGGTCTCGCGAGTCATCGGCTTCGGCCTTTGCGACGGCGCGACGGCGCTGAGCTTCGCAGCCGGCGCGGCAGGGCTCGACGGGCTGATCCTCGTCAATCCCTGGCTCGTCGAAGCGGAAAGCGGCGCCCCCGCCCCCGCCGCCGTGCGCGCGCACTACAAGCAGCGCCTGCTCAGCCTCGAAGGCTGGAAGAAGCTCCTCACGGGCTCCTTCTCCCTGTCCAAGCTGCTCGGCGGCCTGGCGAGATCGACCGACACGTCGGTGTCGCCGCTCGCCGCCGAAGCCGCCGGTGCGCTGCGGGCGAGCGGGGTGCGCGCCGAGCTCGTCCTGGCGAGCGGGGACGGCACGGCCGTGGCCGCGGCAAACGCGGTGAAATCCCGCGTCTTCAAGGGGATCGTCGCGAAAGCTCAAATGCTTCCGAGCGACTCGCACACCTTTGCGCGCGAAGGGGATGCGGACCTGCTCCTCGCCGCGACGCTGACCGCGGTCAGGCGCCTCGGCGGCTAGGCGTCCTGGAGGCTTGGGGTGGGCGCTTCCGCCTGCGCCGCCGTCTCGAAGTCCGCTTCGGCGAGGAACTTCTCCGCATCGAGCGCGGCCATGCAGCCCGTGCCGGCCGCGGTCACGGCCTGGCGGTAGATCTTGTCCATGACGTCGCCGCAGGCGAAGACTCCGGGAACGCTGGTGCGGGTCGTGCCGGTCTCGACTTCGATATAGCCATCGGCATCGAGGGCGACATGGCCCCTGAACAGCTCGGTAGAAGGCGAATGACCGATCGCGACGAAGCCGCCGTCCGTGTCGAGCATGCTGAGCTCGCCCGTTTTGGTATCCCGAAGCTCGAGCGCGACCAGCCCTTCGGGCTCGCCGCCGCCGACGAAGCGCGCGACCTCCTTGTTCCAAAGCACGTTGATGTTGGGGTGGGCGAACAGGCGCTCCTGCAGGATCTTCTCCGCGCGAAGCGAATCGCGGCGGTGGACCAGGGTCACGTCCTGGCTGTGGTTCGTCATGTAGAGCGCTTCCTCGACCGCGGTGTTGCCGCCGCCAATCACCGCCACCTTCTTGCCGCGGTAGAAGAAGCCGTCGCAAGTCGCGCAGGCGGAAACGCCCTTGCCCTTGAGATGCTCTTCCGACGGCAGGTTGAGCCAGCGCGCCTGCGCGCCCGTTGCGATGACGAGGGTGTCGCCGCTGTAGACGGTGCCGCCGTCGCCGATCAGGCGGAACGGCCGCTGCGTCAGGTCGACCTGGGCGATCTGGTCCCACATCATGCGCGCGCCGACATGCTCGGCCTGTTTCTGCATCTGCTCCATCAGCCACGGACCCTGAATTACGTCCGCAAAGCCGGGATAATTCTCGACGTCGGTGGTGATGGTGAGCTGGCCGCCGGGCTGCATGCCCTGAACCACGATCGGTGCGAGGCCGGCGCGGGCGCCGTAGATTGCGGCGGTGAGGCCGGCGGGGCCCGAGCCCAGGATCAGCATGCGGGTGGAATGGGTCGCGGCCATCGCGGCAATTCTCGCTAAATGATGTGAGGTGATAAAGGGGAGGTAAGGAGGCCCGCCGCCCCGCGCAACCATCCATTTGCCGCCTCCCGCCCCCGCTGGTAAAGCCCGCGCCAACACGCCCACCTTCTACGCGGAGCCAGCGCCATGACCGCCATCCCCCAGGACAACCCGCTCGGCCTCGACGGCTTCGAATTCGTCGAGTTCACCAGCCCCGATCCGGAAGCCATGGCGGACCTGTTCGTGAAGCTCGGCTTCGTTCACGCCGGCAACCACCGGCGCATCAACGTCCGCCGCTACGCCCAGGGCGACATCAACTTCCTGCTCAACATGGA
Organism: Allosphingosinicella sp.; assembly: GCA_036388975.1. Taxonomy (GTDB): domain Bacteria; phylum Pseudomonadota; class Alphaproteobacteria; order Sphingomonadales; family Sphingomonadaceae; genus Allosphingosinicella. The sequence continues at coordinate 24,526 of DASVQT010000075.1, forward strand.
AGCCGTCGGCCATGCCGACGAATTCCGCCGCGCGCATGGGCCGTCCGCGAGCGCGATGGCGTTCCGGGTCAAGGATTCGCGCGAGGCGCTGCGCATGGCGGTGGAGCGCGGCGGCGTCGCGGTCGAGGGCGCCTACGGCTATCCCGCGATCGAAGGTATCGGCGGCTCGCTGCTTTATCTGGTGGATCGGTACGGCGCGGACACGATCTACGACAGCGACTTCGAAACGGTTGGCGACGGTGCGCGCACTCCGGTCGGCGCCGGGCTCCACACGCTGGATCACCTCACCCACAATGTGTTCCGCGGCCGGATGAACCATTGGGCCCAATTTTACGAGACGATCTTCAACTTCCGCGAAATCCGCTATTTCGACATCGAGGGACAGCAGACGGCCTTGCTCTCCCGCGCGATGACCGCGCCCGACGACAAGATCCGCATTCCCCTGAACGAAAGCCAGGACGACGTGTCGCAGATCGCCGAATATCTGCGCGACTATAATGGCGAGGGCATCCAGCACCTCGCGCTCGCCACCGACGACATCTTCGCCACCGTGGACGCGCTGCGCGCGAACGGCATCCGCTTCCAGGACAGCCCCGAAACCTATTACGACATGATCGACGAGCGCCTGCCCGGCCACGACCATTCGATCGAGGAAATGAGGAAGCGCCGCATCCTGATCGACGGTTCGCCCGAAACCGGCGAAGGCCTCCTCCTCCAGATCTTCACCGAGAACATGATCGGCCCGATCTTCTTCGAGATCATCCAGAGAAAGGGCAATCAGGGCTTCGGCGAGGGCAATTTCAAGGCTTTGTTCGAATCGATCGAACTCGACCAGATCCGCCGTGGCGTCCTGCCGGCGGCGAAAGAGCACGCCTAAGCATCGGCGCGCCCGCCGGGTGACTGAAGCGGCGGTTCTCGACTGGCGGTGCAAGGGGCTGCCGCCGCGGGCCGAGGGGCTGACGGGGGCCGAGCTCGGCGCCCTCGAGCTGAGCCTTACCGGCGGCGACATGATGATGCCCGCTGCGATCCTGCGCGAGGAGGCGCTGCACCACAACATTGCGGCCATGCAGGCCTTTGCCGACGGCATGGGCGCGCGCCTTTGCCCGCACGGCAAGACGAGCATGAGCCCCGAACTGTTCGCCATGCAGCTGGACGCGGGCGCATGGGGCATGGCGGCGGCGACGGCGCACCACGTCCGCGTGTACCGGCGCCTCGGCGTCCGCCGCGTCTTTCTCGCCAATCAGCTGATCGCCCCGGCCGACATCGCCTGGATCCTGGACGAACTCGCCCGCAACGCCGATTTCGACTTCTATGCCCTCGTCGACACGCGCGAGAGCGTCGCCATCCTTGCCGACGCCGCCCGCTCGGCCAGGGTGCCGCGGCCAGTGCAGGTGCTGGTCGAAACGGGCTTTGCGGGCGGGCGCGGCGGTGCGCGCGACCTGACGGCGGCGATGGACGTCGCGCGCGCCGTTGCCGCCGCGTCGCCCTGGCTGGCGCCTCGCGGCGTCGAGACCTTTGAAGGCATACGCCAGGCCCAGGCGGGCGCACGGGCGGAAGCCTCCGCCATGATCGGCCTCGCCGTTGCGGTCGCGGGGGAGATGGCGCGGGAAGGGTTGATCGCCGATGGCCCTCTCCTCCTTTCCGCCGGCGGATCGGCCTTTCTCGATCTCTGCGCCGCCGGCTTGCCCGCTACGCTCGGCGGCCGGGCGGTGGAAATGGTGATCCGGCCGGGCTGCTACGTCACCCACGACCACGGCCTGTACGAAGCGCTCCTCCGCCCTGGGCTCGAAGGCGTTCCGGAGCTCCAGCCCGCGCTCGAAGTCTGGGCCGTCGTCCAGTCGTGCCCGGAGCCCGGCCTCGCGATTCTCGGGCTCGGCAGGCGGGACGTGTCGCACGACAGCGGCCTTCCCCGGCCGATCCGCGTCCACCGACCGGGAGCGGGCGAGCAGTCCGCCGCGGGTCTGGAAACGCTCGCATTGTGGGACCAGCATGCGAGCCTTGCCTGCCCCGCGGGCGCGCTCCAGGTGGGCGATATCGTCGGCTTCGGCATTTCGCACCCGTGCGGCACGTTCGACAAGTGGCGGGCCTTGTTCCTCGCCGACCGGAAGGACCGGATCATCGGCGCGGCGACCACGATCTTCTGAGCAGAGTGGGCCTTTTCGAGCGGCCTCAGGGCGCGGCGTCGCCGGCCCGATAGTCGAGGCGGCCGCCGTGCAAGGTGGTGTTCGGGCCGCGCGTGAACTGATCGCGCAGCGCGCCGACGAAATCGCCGAGCGACCGCTGAACTTCGGCCGGAAGGATCAGATAGGCCGAAAGAAGCGCGCTCGCGCCCTCGCCCAGCGCTTCCGCGCCGTTTCTGCGGCCCGAAAGGATATAGACCACGTCAACCTCGGCATCGACGAGGCGGGCCAGATATTCGGCGCGCAGCTCCCGCCGGTCGTTCTCGTAAAGACTCTGCTTCGGGACGTCCGTGCCCACGAGATCGGCGAAATCGGCCTGCTTCAGGCCGAGTCGCTTTCTCTCTTCTGCGAGCCTCGCTCCGAAACTCATCGTTTTTGGAGAATCCCTGTTGACAATTCATCCGAAATGGAGAAATTTACCTCCGATTCGGACTGGCGGTGCAATCCGCCGATCCGAGAAAAGCCGTAATGTCGCGCCGAATGCAAGTGGCGCGCGCGCATTTGCGCGTGCTCCGCGAGTTGAGGGCGGCTGCGCTGCTTCGGATGTGCTTTGGCGAAGGGTGGCGGGCTGCTTTGCTGTTCGGGGGGCGCGATGTGAAGAATGGTGGACGCACCGAAGCGGATCACGATCTGATCGCCGCTGCGGCGCGTGCCGTGCTCGCATCGCTGCGTGAACCCGTCGAGCGCGGCCAGCTGCCTCGCGCGGCGATGGTGGCTCTTAGGATGCTGGAAGCCGCACTGGACGGCGATGTCGGGAGAGCGAACAGGCGGTAGGCGAAAGGTCGAGCACAATCATCGCGGACGGCCGCACGAGTTATGGTGCTCGGGCCAAAGCGCCACAGGTGCCGAGGCAAGACGCTGCCACGCAGCGGGCGGAGCAAAGCGGGGTCGGGCCGAAGTGCGGTTGGACTTAAGCGCGGTCGGGCTCAAGGGCGGTGGGCTCAAGGCCGAAGGGCTTAAGGGCGGTGGGCTCAAGGGCGATGCGAACACGATGCCGGGCGGGACGCGTTCGAAGTAGCCGGTAGACGGGCCTGACCGGAGAGGTCGCGGGCGCGTCGACACGGCTGTAAGCGGGCCGGTGGAAGCGCCTCATCGAAGCCGGTGAACCGGCGTTTCGGGCGCACGGCACGGTCGCTCGGCAGGGACTCGTTTCCGCCCGAGGACCAGAGTTTGGGCGCCGGCACCAGCGGCCGGCCCGCCCCACCCAGCTCCTTCGCAGGAGCCGGCGCGGGGGAGTGAGCGGATGCCGCCCCCCGGCAGAAGCAAACTCCTCCGCGTCGCGTTTGCAGCCCTTGGGCGGGCGCATCTCGCCGCCACTGTTCCTGCTAGCTGTGAGCTACCCTTGCAATTGGCGCAGCGCCTGCCCTTCGTGGGGACGACCAGCAAGCGGTCGGACGCCGCCCTCGTGAGTCTTCCGCGCAACACCATGTGGCGGCGGCGAAGAATTCCAAGCCATTCCTGCACGGCCAGGCAGCGCCGCGCATTTGCCGAGACGCCGCGCAACCTGCGGAGGCCGAGCTCGAGGGCTCCGCACGCCTGCCCTGGCTTAGAGTTCGTTTTGTTAGCAATCCGCCCCGCCTCGCCCGCGCCGCTTGAAGGCTGGCGAGCCGGGTCCGGAAATGCAGCCGGCTGTGCGGCTGAAGCGCTGCGCCATTTGCCTCGCCGCGCTTAGCTGCTACGTCTCGGCTGCATGCCGGAGCGGGACGCCGGCGAAGGGGGAAACATGGCCGAAGAGACTTTCCAAGCAGCCGCCGAGGACAACCAGGCGCCGACCCTGGACCTGAACGGCGAGGACGAGGGAACGTCCACCGCTTATGAATATGAGGAAAGCGCGTTCGAGATCGCGCTTGCGCCCGACGCCATCGTTTCCGATCCCGATTCGCGCGACTTCCTCGGCGGCTCGCTCAACGTTCAAATCACGTCCGGCGGGGGCAGCGGCGACCGGCTCCGGGTGATGCCCGGCCTCTTCAGCGAAGAAGACGGAGCGCTATACTATTCCGGCGTCCTGATCGGCTCGGTGAGCGGCGGCGAGGGCGAGGCGCTCGTCATCCTGTTCGACCGCGAGAACGTCTTCGACGAAGCGACGCAGCAGCAGATCAGCCGGCGCGTCGACCAGGAGATCGCGCAGGACCTGGTCCGCGCCATCGCCTACCGCAACGTTTCCGAAACGCCGGTGGGCGGCACGCGCAGCATCGCCTTCACGCTCGCCGACGGCGACGGCGGCACGAGCACGCCCGCGACCAGCGCGGTTACCGTGACACCGATCGACGACCCCGCGGTTGCCGCGGACGATGTGCTCACCGCTGCGGAAACGCAGGTCCTGCAAGGCAATCTCTTCGAGGAAAATGGCGGCGAGCGCGACGGCGATCCGGACGGAACGCCGATCGCGGTCACGGCGGTGAACGGTGACACGACGGCAGTCGGGCGCGAGATCATTCTGGAAAGCGGCGCGCGGCTCACCGTCTTCGCTGACGGGCGCTTTATCTACGATCCGCGCGGCGCTTTCGATCTCGCCGCCGGAGGCTCCGGCGCGTCCAACACCTCCGCCATGGACGGCTTCAACTACACGATCACCGGCGGCGACACGGCCGACGTTTCCGTCACGGTGACCGGCGACGCGGCGCCGAACGAAACCTACCGCGGCGACGAATTCGACAATGAGATCTTCGGAACGCCCGATCGCGACATCTTCCGTCTGGAACAGGGCGGCAGCGACCGCGCCTTCGGTCTCGAAGGCAACGACACTTTCTACTTCGGCGCCGCCTACGATCCGCTCGACCTCGCGGACGGCGGCGACGGCTTCGACGTCCTGATCCTGCAGGGCGATTACAGCGAAACGACCTCGTTCGGGAATTCTTCCACAGGCAACATTCCGAACATCGAGTCGATCTCGCTCTTCTCCGGCTCGAATGGGAGCTACGGAGACGAGACGGGCGCCTCCTACAGCTACAATCTGGCGCTGAGCGATCGCAACGTCGCCGCGGGCGCGACGCTCCGGATCAACGGCTTCGGCCTCCTCGCCGGCGAGAACTTGACCGTGAACGGCTCGGCCGAAACCAACGGCGCCTTTCTGATCTTCGCGGGCGGCGGCATCGACACGCTGACCGGCGGCGCGGGCAACGACGTCTTCGTCTTCGGCCATGACGACCGGTTCGGCTCGCTGGACACCGTCAACGGAGGCGCCGGCTACGACGTGGTCTATCTCCGCGGCGATTATGCGATCGACTTCACCGGCGGGAGCGAGGGTCCTCCCGCCTTGCTGCGCGCGGCGCCTCCGGAGGAAGAAGGCTTTGCAGCGTCCGCCGTGGCAAGCTCGCCGAGCGCGCTGACCAACATCGAAAGCATCGGCCTCCTGTCCGCGTCCGACCGGACCTATGTCGGCGGCGGCGACGGCGAGTTCGATTACGAGATCGTGCTCGCCGACGCGATGACCGCCGACACGGGCCGGCTGACGGTCAACGGCAGCGGCCTCGGTGCGGCCGAGACGATGGTGGTGGACGGCAGCGACGAGGCGGGCGCGAGCCTTCGCATCTTCGCAGGCGCGGGCGACGACACGCTGATCGGCGGCGGCGGCGCGGACCTGCTGTTCGGCGGACTGGGCGCGGACACTTTGATCGGCAATGGCGGCGCCGACACCTTCCGCTACCAGTCGGTTGCCGAATCCAGGCCGGATGCGCCGGACACGATCGTGAGTTTCCTCAGCGGCACCGACAAGGTCGACCTCGGCCGGATCGACACCGATCCAGTCGCGACCGGAGACCAGGCCTTCACCTTCATCGGCGAGAATGCGTTCAGCGGCGGCGGCGAACGGGCCGAGCTCCGCCTCGTCTACAATGAACAGGATGCGCGCTGGGAAGCGCAAGGCGACGTGGACGGCGACGGCGCAGCCGATCTCCTGATCCTGTTCACCGAAACGGAAGTGCTGACCGGAAGCGACTTCATGCTCTGACGGCACGGCAGGATGAGGCGGCAAGGGGATGACTTTTCAGGCGTTTTCTCCTATATCGAGACTATGAAGACGATGCTCTCCGCGCTCATCCTCCTGTCGCTTGCCGCCGCGCCGACCGCCGCTGCGAACACGCCGCCCGTTCCCGAGCGGGCGCGCTTTCAGGGGCTGTTCGTCGACTGGACCAGCGCCAACCGCCAGTCGATCGAGACGGAACGGCTCGGGGCGCAGCGCCCTGCCCCTTCGGCTCAGCCGGACGCCGGTTCCGGCGCGGGTTCGGTCGCGCTGGGCGAGCGCGTCGGGGACGTGGTCGCGCTTGGCGACTGCGCGGAGGGCGAGCGCATCGCCCGCGCGGCCGGCGACTTTGCGCTGGTTGCCGCCGTTCGCGCGCATTGCACCGCGGCCGATCCCCAGCGCTGAGCGCAACCGAGTACCTGCTTACACCGCGCCTCCCCAGCTGAACCGCGCCGCGGCGACCGCGCCACGGCTGCATTGCCCACCCTTTCACTTTCCGATACGCTGCAGGCGTAACAAAGGGGGAATGGGCATGAAGATCACGCGCAAGTTGAGCCGCCGTTCGTTTCTTGGCCGCGTTGCCGGCGGAGCCGTGGTCGGCGGCGGCGCGATCGTCGCTTTGACCGGCGCCAGCGCCCAGACCACCGACAGCGACCCGAGCGATCCCGTCGGCGGCGGGCGCAGCGGGATCACCGATGCCGACCCCAGCGATCCTTCGGGCCGCGGACGTGGACGCACCGGCGTGACCGACAACGATCCCGGCGACGTTCCGAACTACGGGCGGCGCGGCCTCACCGATGCGGATCCGAGCGATCCCGCCGGCCGCGGCCGCGGGCGCACCGGGCTGACCGACAGCGATCCCGGCGACCGGCCCAATTACGGGCGGCGCCGCAGCGGCGTGACCGACAGCGATCCCACCGATCGCGGCGGCAACGGCCGCGGCCGCACCGGAGTCACCGACAGCGATCCGACCGATGCCAGCGGCAACGGCCGCGGTGCGCCGCGCTCGTGCAGCGACTCGGACCGCGGCTCCTCCGCCGACCCGATCGGCCGCGGCCGCCGCTGCTGATCGGCGCGCCTCGCTAGCCGGCAGTCGAGGCGCCCTGTCCCATACGGGTCCGGGCTGCCTCAGCTGCCGGTTCAGCTCAGCTTTTCGAGATAACCGTTCGCCCAGAGGCGACGGATCATGGCCGGGGGATCGCTCACGGGCAGGTCCGCTTCGCCGAACGGCTCGCCCGACAAGGCGACGTCGAGGGCGTCGCCATCCTCCTCGGTGAAGCGCATGTCGCCGCCCGGTCCGACGATGACCAGCGCGCCTTCGTCTTCCGCCGCGCTCCAGGGCACGAAGCGGCGGCGCCGGAATCGGTCTCCGGGTTGGGGCACCGGTGGGTGCTGCATGATCGTGCCGGCGATATTGGGCCGCCGGCCCCGGATGAAATTGTCGGCCATGAGATCGAAGGCGGAGTCCATGCTCGCGCGGCTTGCAACGGCGGCGATCAGCGTTTCGAAGTGCCGGCGCGCTTCTTCCCGGTCGAACTCGCGGGTGGCGAAGCCGGGCGGAAGCGAGCGGCGAAAGCCGGGCTCCTCGAGCGCGAGTTCCGAGACCGCTTCGAGGAGAAGGTCCGCCCAGGTCTTGGTGATGAGGCCGACGGTGATGTGGAGCGAGGGTTCGTCGCCGACATTCTCGGCATCGTGCATGAGGCCGCGTGGAATGTAGACGCAGTCGCCGGCCCGAAGCGTGAATTCCTGCTTCACGTCGCCCGCCTGGTGGGTGTCGAGCTGGAAGCGTTCGCCGCGAAAGGGCGTGCCCACCGGCATGTCGTACAGGCGCCAGGCCTTGGCGCCCGAAATCTGCATGATGAAGACGTCGTGATTGTCGTAATGGGGCGGGAAGCCCTGATTGCCCGACGGCGTCAGATAGATGTTGGTCTGGACGTGGCAGGAGAAGATCTCCTCCATCGACCGGCTGAACTCGCCGAGCTGGAACAGCGACTCGTGGAGATGGGGAAGGATGATCGTCGCGCCGCGCAGATACTCGCGGGCGACTGCGGTGTGGCTCACCCGCCCGTCGGCAAAGGTGTAATCGTCGCGGGACACGGGGTTGTGGCGGTTGGTGAGCTCGATCATGCCTTCGCGAAGGTCGGCGCTGGCGATGAAATCGTCGAGCATCGCGAGGGTGAGCAATGACGCGAAGCGTTCCGGCTGGCCGGACAAGGCAAGGAGCGGCTTTTGCTCGTAGAAATCGCGAAGGAAGTCGGCGCGGGCGACCGGCGCCATCAGGAAGCCGAGCGCATCCTCCTGCCAGGAGGGCGACGCGTCCGCTTCGCCGTTGCGCCGCGCCAAAGCCAAGCCGCCGTCCATTGCTCGATTCCCCCGCCCGCACCGTGACACTGCAGCACTTCTATCGCCGGCCATGCCGGCGAGGAAGCGGGTAATCGCCGCCGGCGTGCGCGATCAGCAGCAGGGAGCGGGACGGAGCGGCGCGCGCTCGGGGACTGCGAACCAGGGCAGGAAGAACTGAACCACCGGCCCGATCGCGAGCGCGAAGACGATCGTGCCGATGCCGATCGACCCGCCGAGCGCCCAGCCGATGGCGAGAACGGTGAGTTCGATCACCGTGCGCGCGCGGCGGATCGGCCAGCCGGTCGCGGCATTGAGGCCGGTCATCAGGCCGTCGCGCGGACCGGCGCCGAGGCCGGAGGCGAGATAGGCCGCGCCGGACGCGCCGAGAAGCAGGATGCCGCCGGCAAGCATGGCAAGCTGCCAAAGGAGGGCGTGGGCGGCGGGAATCATTGTGAGTGCGAGATCGGCGGCAAAGCCGATCACGAAGATGTTCGCCACCGTTCCGAAACCCGGCCGCTGGCGGAGCGGAATCCAGAGAAGCAGCACGACGCCGCCGGTAAGCGCAAGCACCGTTCCGAAGCTGAGGCCGGTCTTCGCGGCCACGCCCTGGTGGAACACGTCCCACGGGTTGAGGCCCAGTCCGGCCCGAACGAGAATGGCGATGGCGATGCCGTAGGCGACCAGCCCAAGGAAGAGCTGCACGAAGCGCCGCGCGGCGCGGCGGCGGCCGACCGGCTCGGACAGGGCCGCAACGGTGCGGGCGGCGAGTGCGGCAAGGTGGGTCATAACAATCTCGATGGTCATGGCAGGACGAGCTCCCCGCCTTCGCGGAAGAGATGGAGCCGCCACGGCTGCCCCTGCGCCGCGGCGGCGAAACGCGCAACCGGCTCGCGGTAGAGCGAGAAGGTCGAATGGTGGATCGGGAGCACGGCGCGCGGGCGGACGAGCCGCGCGAAGGCGACCGCATCGGCCGCATCCATGCTGACGCGCCCGAACGGCCCGCCTTCGCCGACCGCGCCCAGGTGCGGAACGAGAAGGTCCGGCCGCAGCCGGTCGCGGCCGATATCCTCCGGCACCGGAAAAGCGTCGCCGGTCCAGTAGATGGTGCGGCGAAAGGCGCCGCGGCGGAACTCGATCCAATAGCCGTTCACCTGGCCGAGCAGGCGCGAGGCGTCCGCGTCCCGGCTGTGCCGCGCGGGAAGCGCGGTGACCGCGATCCGATAGTTCGCATCCTCGATCCGGTAGCTTTCGCCCCAGGCGAGGCCGCGCACCGCCCCTGACCCGCGCCGCCGCCGCACCGTCTCCACCTGCGCCGTGGGTACGACAAAGAGGGGGCCGGAACCGAGCCGCGCCAAGGCGGCGGCGTCGAGATGGTCCTCATGATCGTGGCTGACGAGCACGAGATCGGTGTCGCCAAGCTCCGCGGGCGGGAGCGGAGCGAGGCGTGCGTGGAGCGCGTCGGGGCGGCCGCTGTTCGGATCGAACATGCGAAAGGCTTCCCGCCCGTCCCCCAGCACCGGATCGGTGACCAGCGAAAGCGGCCCGAAGCGGAGAAGCAAGGTCGGCCCGCCGATCCAGGTGGCGCGCACCTCCGGCTGCGCCGCCGTCGCAGGCGTGGCGGCGGCGAGCAGCAGCGCGAGCGCGGCGCTCCCCCGCTTCACCCCGCCGAGCAGGCCGGCGCCGATCATGCCGCCCGCCGCTCGGGCACGGCCGCGGCACGAACCGGCACCACCGCCTGCACCGTCATGCTCTGCACGACTTCGTTCCTCTGGTTCAGCGTCTCAATGTCGGTGACGACGATGCCGTACGGGCGCGCGGGATCGCGCTCAAGCGCCGCGACTGTGCCGCGCACCGTCAGCGTGTCGCCGGCGCGAACCGGCCGCGGCCACCGCAGGCGGTCGATGCCCTTGCCGATCAGCCCCCAGGCGTGGCCCGGATCGCTGGCGAGGACGAGCCGGTGGGTAACGGTCATTGTATAATAGCCGCTCGCCGACAGGCCTCGGAACACCGGGTGGTGCGCCGCCGCCGCAGCATCGGTGTGGAAGCTTTGCGGGTCGTGGGCGCGGGCGAACGCGACCATTTCGCCGAGCGCTGCGACGTGGGTGCCGGTGGTGAAGACTTCGCCCAAGCGGAAGTCCTCGTAATAGCGCGCAGCGGCCATCGTCCCTCTCCTTCAGCCCAGAAGCCGCCAGTTCATGCGGGGATAGGAGCCGAGGCGGCGGCCGAGCGCTCCGGTGATCATCGTCATGCGCTCGATCGCGCGGGCATTTTCCAGCCCGCCGGCGTCGAGATAACGAAAGGGCGTGTCTTCGCTGAGGCGGAAGAAGTCGGCCTTGGCCGCCTCGTCGTCGCCCATGACGAACACGTCGCTCGGCGTGCCGAGGAACAGGGGATCGTCGAACACCGCCCAATAAACGTTCTTGAACGCACCGACGACCCGCGCCTCCGGAAGGCGGCGCTGGAGCTCCTCCGCCCCGCTCGAATCCCATGGCGTCAGGAAATCCGAATAATCGTCGTTGAAAGGGTTGGAGATGTCGATCACGAGCTTGCCGGCAAGCAGCGGCGACAGGTCTGTCGCGAGATCGAGCAGGCCGTCGCGCATGAAGATGGCGGGGAGCACCGCGTCAGCCCGCGCGGCCTCCTCGTAAGTGCCGCCGGTCAGGTCCGGCAGCTTGAGGTCACGGGTGAGATCGCGGGCGCGCTGCGGATCGCGCGAGCCGAGAACGACTCGCCGCCCGGCCTTTGCGTACATGGCGGCGAGGCGGACGCCCATGCGCCCGGTTCCGAGCACGCCGAGCTCGGCGCCTTGCCGTGCGGGAAGAATGATCGGTTCGCTCATGGCTGCGGTCCTCGTTGGTGACGGGACCCATTTCGGACGTTCGGCTTCGTTTCACTAGCGGCTCAATCGCGGCCGGACCGTCCATTCAGATGGACGATCGCCACGGCCCGAGCGCCGCCACCAGATGATCGGCGAAGGCCTTGACCCGCGGCGTCATGTCGCGGCGGGAAGGGAAGACGAGGAACAGCCCGGACGGCTCCCCGGCCCAGCCCCCGAGCACCCGCTCCAGTCGCCCTGCGGCGACTTCGTGAGCGACGAGGACGTGGGGCAGCGCGGCGATGCCGACGCCGGCAATGGCCAGGCGGCGCAGAAAGGCGAAATTGTCGACGGTGAGCCGCGGCTCCTGCCCGGCGAGAATTTCGGCGGCGCGCAGGGCGCGGCTTTGCGACGGGGAATTGAAGAGCATGAGATCGTGGGCTTCGAGTTCGGTCAGCGTCTCGGGCCGTCCGCAGCGTTCGATATATTGCGGGCTGGCGTAAAGGCCGAAGGCGATCTCGCCGACCTTGCGGATGATGAGCCCCGCCCCGCCGGGATCGCCGCCTCTCAGCGCGAGATCGATATTCTCGGCGACGAGGTCGAGCGGCTGGTTGGTGAGAACCATGTCGAAGCGGACTCGGGGATGTTCGGCAAGAAAGGTCGACAAGGCATGGGTGATGCCGTCGCGGGGGAATTCGAGCGGCGCCGTGAACCGGATCGTGCCGGACAGCACGCCTTCCGTCGCCGTGGTGGCGGCCTCGGCGTCGACCAGCGTGTCGACCGCGCACGCCACCGAGTTGAAATAGGTCTGCCCCTCCGACGTGAGCGACAGGCGCCGGGTGGAACGCTTGAGGAGCTGCGCGCCGAGCCGCTCCTCGAGCGCCTGGATGCGCAGGCTCACCGTGGATTTCGGAACGCCGAGCCGCCGCGCCGCCGCCGCGAACCCGCCCGCGCGGACGACCTCCACGAACATCCGGGTCTGGTTCAAGTCCATCATCGATCGTCCACCCCCATGAACGGCATCAGCATGGCGACAGAGGATAATGGATGATGGCGGCGCGGCAAGCGGCGCTCGGCATAGGCCGCTTACGTGTCCTGGGACCGGTGGTAGCGGAGGAGGGACTTGAACCCCCGACACGCGGATTATGATTCCGCTGCTCTAACCAGCTGAGCTACTCCGCCCCGATCCGGGAACGCGGGCGCCCATGGGGCACCGCGACGCGGCGCTATAGGGAGAGCCGCCCGGCCGGTCAACCGGACTGAGCGGAAGTCGCGTTCCGGGCCGCGGCATCCGCCGCCGCCGCGCTCCGGACCGCCGCTGCGCCGCCGGAACCCGCCGCCTCCCTTCTCGTTTGCAAGCCAAGTTCAGGCCCCGAGGGGCGTTGCCGGAGTGAATCGGATGGAGCTGCTTACACCGCTCGAAACCCTGTGCAGGCTGATTATCCGCGCACGCGAGCTCGAAGCCCAGGTGCCCGCCCAAGACCCCGACGAGGATGCCGACAATGTCGACGACTTCGACGACGAGGGCGACGGCGAGGCCCTGTCGGTGCTGGAGGACGAGCTCAACAGCAGCGTCGAGGAAGAAATGCGCGCGACTTTGGACGACCTCGCCGACGACCAGCTCGCCGAAACGCTGGCCCTCGCCTGGGTCGGGCGCGGCACCTACGACGTCAGCGAATGGGACGATGCCTTCGCCGAAGCGAACGACGTCGATCCCGAAAGCTCGATCGACGAGCTGCTCGATATGCCGCTCCTCGCCAGCTATCTGGAAGCCGGCCTCGCCGCCTTCGATTATAGCTGCGACGGCGTCGGCCAGGTGGATTGAAGCGGCGAGGGCGCCGACACGCTACCGGTTTTCCGTAAAGTCAGGAGTACAGAGTCGTTCGTGCCGAGCGAAGTCGAGGCGCGCTGCTCTGAGGCCGAGCTTGCGCCCCTCGGCTACGCTCGGGACGAACGAGGGCGGTGCATGCATTCGACAACCGTTCCGCGATCCTCCGACTTCTAACCCCTGAACGGCCAGTCCCTGATCTTCTCCCACGGGCCGCCGAGATAGCGCCAGGCCGCCAGGGCGCGGATCGCGATCGGACGCGGCTCGAGCGTGGCACGCAGGCGCTGCTGGAGCGCCCTCGCCTCCTTCGGTTCGACCTTGTTCTGCACCGTGACGTGAGGGCGCCAGGGGGCACGGTCCTGGACCGAGAGCAGGCCGTGCAGCCCTTCGGCGAGGTCGAAGCGTATGTCCTCCAGTTCCTCGCTTTCGATGCGAAGCGCCGTTCCGGCGCCGAGGTCCATGACGCCGACCATGCGCGCGCGGGGCGGCGGCGCGGCGGCATAAGCGGCCATGCGGCGGAACAGCTCCGATTCGGCCGAGGGCGGGATCTGGTGGAACAAGGTGAGGTGGGCGGGCACCTGGTTGCGCTCCGGCGGGAAATGCGCGCGGCGCATCTCCTGGAGCCAGCCGTCGTCACCAGGGCCGAACAAGGCCGTGACGATGATCGGGGTGGCGGGCGCGTTCACGGCCCATCGTCTAGCCGCATCCGCGGGCGCGACAAAGCCGAAAGGCGCCGCTATAGGGCGCGCGAAACAGCCCTTCGGAACAGCTTCCCAGGAGAGACAAGATGCGCGTCGGCGTGCCCAAGGAAATCAAGGTCCATGAATATCGCGTCGGCCTGACGCCGGCCTCGGTCGCGGAGCTCACCGCCGCTGGCCACCAAGTGATCGTCGAAACCAACGCCGGCACCGGCATCGACTTTTCCGACGAGGATTATGTCGCCGCCGGCGCCACGATTGCGGGGAGCGCGGCCGAGGTCTTCGCTGCCTCCGACATGATCGTGAAGGTGAAGGAGCCGCAGGCGCAGGAGATCGCCCTGCTCGAGCCGCGCCACCTTCTCTTCACCTACCTCCACCTCGCGCCCGACCCCGCCCAGGCGAAGGGCCTGATCGATTCGGGCGCGACCTGCATCGCTTACGAGACGGTGACGGCGCGCGACGGCTCGCTGCCGCTCCTCAAGCCGATGTCGGAAGTCGCGGGCCGCATGTCGATTCAGGTCGGCGCCCATTATCTCGAAAAGGAGCAGGGCGGCCGCGGCGTGCTGCTCGGCGGCGTTCCGGGCGTCGCGCCGGCGCGAGTCACCATCCTCGGCGGCGGCGTTTCCGGCGTGAACGCGGCGCAGATGGCGGTCGGCATGCGCGCCGACGTCACCATCTACGACATTTCGAATGCGCGCCTCGCCGAACTCGACATGTTCTTCGGCAGCCAGATCAAGACGGCCTATGCGTCGCGGGCCGCGATCGCCAATGCCGTCGCCAAATCCGAACTGGTGATCGGCGCCGTGCTCGTGCCGGGCGCTGCGGCGCCCAAGCTCGTGACGCGCGACATGCTTAAGACCATGAAACGCGGATCGGTGCTCGTCGACATCTCGATCGACCAGGGCGGCTGCTTCGAAACGTCGCGGGCGACCACCCATGCCGATCCGGTCTACGAAATCGACGGCGTTATTCACTATTGCGTCGCCAACATGCCCGGCGCGGTGGCGCGTACCTCCGCCTTCGCGCTGAACAACGCCACCCTGCCCTTTGCATTGAAGCTCGCCAATCTGGGCGCCGAAGCGGCGATGGCGGCCGACCCGCACCTCGCGGCCGGCCTCAACGTCTCCGCTGGCAAGATCCGCCATCAGGCGGTTGCCGAAGCGCTCGACCTGCCGTTCGAAGCGGCGTGACCTTCACGGCGTCCCTCCCGGCAGCAGGAGGGACGCCGCGTGGAACAGAATCGGAACGCGGCCGTTCGTTCGGGTGAAACCACCATCCGAGAGGGCATCATGGCCGACACCGAAAATCCCAAATCCGAGCCGCAGGGCAATGCTGCCAAGGACCCCGATGATTGGGTCACGGGCGATCAGTCCATGACCGGCGCCCAGGCCTCCTATCTGAAGACGCTGAGCGAGGAAGCCGGCGAAGAGTTCGATGACTCGCTCACCAAGGCCGAGGCCTCCAAGAAGATCGACGCGCTCCAGGACAAGACCGGCCGCGGCGTGGATCATTGAGGCGGCGGCGGGCGTCCAGCCGGCCTGAGCACGGGCGCCCCCCGCCGTTCCCATCCGCAGCCGTCATTGCGAGGAGCGAAGCGACGAAGCAATCCAGCGGCCCGCAGGGACCCGCACAGCCGCCCACTGGATTGCGTCACTCCGCTCGCAATGACGTTGCAGCAAATCAAACAGGCCGCGCCGCCTGAGCGCGCCTGCACGTGCGCCGCATCCCCTCCCCACCCCTCCGCACGCTCAGGCGACTTGACCGCGCCGCTGCAATCGGCTTCCTCGGGGCACGCGATCACAGGGGACAACGAGCGTGGCCAAACGCCTCACCTATTACATCCTTGCCGGCCTCGTGCTCGGCATCGCCGTCGGCTGGATCCTCAACGTCAGCATCAAGGACGGCACGCCGGAAGCGCAGGCGCGGCTGACCGAGATCGCCGGCTATTTCTCGATCGTGAGCGCGCTCTTTCTGCGCCTCATCAAGATGATCATCGCGCCGCTCGTTTTCTCGACTTTGGTTGCCGGCATCGCGCACATGGGCGACACCGCCGCGCTCGGCCGCGTCGGCGCCAAGGCGATCGGCTGGTTCCTGGGCGCGAGCCTTATTTCGCTCAGCCTCGGTCTCATCCTCGTTAACGTCATCCAGCCCGGCGTCGGGCTGGATTTCCCGATCCCGCCGGCGGACGCGGCGAGCGGCGTCAGCCGGGAAGCGTTCAACCTCAAGGATTTCATCACCCATCTCGTCCCCGCATCGATGATCGAGGCGATGGCGAAGAACGAAATCCTGCAGATCGTGGTGATGTCGATCTTCGTCGGCGTGGCGATGCTGGCGATCGGCGAACCGGCCCGGCCGCTGCTCCGCGCCGTCGAAGCCCTCGTCAAGGTAATGCTCCAGATCACCGACTATGTGATGCGTTTCGCGCCCTTCGCCGTGTTCGCGGCGGTGGCGGCGGCGCTGACCGAGCGCGGCGTCGGCATCATGGTGACCTACGTCAACTTCATGGGCAGCTTCTACATCGGCCTCGTGGTGCTGTGGATCGTGCTGTTCACCGCCTGCTTTCTCGTCGTCGGCAAAAGGACGGGCCTCCTTTTCCGCTACATTCGCGAGCCGATCCTGCTCGCTTTCTCGACCGCTTCGTCGGAAGCCGCCTATCCGCGGACGCTTGAAGCGCTCGACCGGTTCGGCGTGCCGCCGCGCATCGCCAGCTTTGTCCTCCCGCTCGGCTATTCGTTCAATCTCGATGGCTCGATGATGTACATGACCTTTGCGACCATCTTCATCGCGCAAGCCTATGGCATCGATCTGAGCTGGGCGCAGATGATTACCATGCTGCTCGTCCTCATGATCACGTCCAAGGGCGTGGCGGGCGTGCCGCGGGCCAGCCTGGTGGTCATTGCGGCGACCTTGAGCCTGTTCAACATCCCCGAAGCGGGGCTACTGCTGATCATCGCGGTCGACCATTTCCTCGACATGGGCCGCTCGGCGACCAACGTCGTCGGCAATGCGGTAGCGAGCGCAGTTGTCGCCAAGTGGGAAGGCACCCTCGATCCAATGGAGCCGCCGGAGATCGAGCCGCCGCATGCGCCCGCCCATGTACCGGCGCCGCGGCCTGGAGACGAGCCCTTCTAGCGGGCGAAGCCGTCCAGGCCGGCTTCAGGCGTAAGCGTACGGACCACCCTTGGCCAGCGCGGCGCCGTAGGCGGGTCTTGCGTGGATGCGCTCCAGCCAGTCGGCCAAGTTGGGGCGGCTTTGGCCGAGGCCGGCGCGGTGGCGGGCGGCTTCGAGCGGGAAGCTCATCATGATGTCGGCGGCGCTGAACGCCTCGCCCGCGAACCACGGGCGCGCCGCCAGCTCCGTTTCCAGCCAGTCGAGGTGGCGGTCGATCATCTTCTGAACGGGGCCGCGCGCGGGGCGGCCGAGGATGCCGAGGCGGCCGACCACCAGCATCACCAGAAGCGGCGGCATCAGCGAGCCTTCGGCATAATGGAGGAAGTGGCGGTAAAGCAGGATCTCGTCGCGGCGGGTGGGCGCGAGGCGGCCGTCGGCGAGTTCGACCAGATAATCGACGATGGCGCCCGTTTCGGCGACGATCCGGCCGTCATGCTCGATCAGCGGCGACTTGCCGAGCGGATGGACGCGGCGCAACTCGGGCGGGGCGAGCATGGTCTTCTTGTTCCGCTCATAGCGGCGGACCTCGTAAGGGAGCGACAGCTCCTCCAGCAGCCACAGGATCCGCTGGGAGCGGGAATTCTCGAGATGGTGGACAATGATCATGGGGGCCCCATATCGGCTGCGTGTCGGCGCCTCCTAGAGGCAAGCGGCGCAGGAAGGAACCGGCGGCGCCTTTTCGGCGTCTCCCCGTTTCCGCCCCCGAGGAAATTGTCTTGAACAGGTCCGATCCCCTGCCCTCCCGCGCGCCTGCCGTGCCGCCCGGCGGCGCGCCGCTCAGGCCGGGCTTTCGCGAGTTCATCGCGCTGATGGCCGCGCTGATGGCGTCGAACGCAATGGCGATCGACGCGATGCTGCCGGCGCTTCCCGCGATCGGCGAGGCCTTGGGAGTCGCCGAGGAGAACCGGCGCCAGCTCGTGATCACCGCCTATCTGATCGGCTTCGGCGTGGCCCAGCTTCTTTACGGGCCGCTGTCCGACCGGTTCGGGCGCAAGGGCCTGCTCGTCGGCGGCCTGGTCCTGTACGGCGTCTTCGCGGTGACGGCCGGGCTTTCGGGAAGCTTTGCGCTGCTCCTCGCCTCGCGGGCCATGCAGGGCGTGGCCGCGGCGGCGACCCGGGTGCTGGTCGTGTCCATCGTGCGCGACCGCTACCAAGGACCGGCCATGGCGCGAGTCATGTCGCTCACCATGATCGTGTTCATGATCGTGCCCATCCTCGCGCCCTTCTTCGGCGCGGGCGTGCTCGCCGTCTCGACCTGGCGGCACATCTTCATCGGGCTGGGCGTCTACGGCGCGGTGCTCGCCGTCTGGACGCTGGCGCGGCTTCCCGAGACGCTGGCGCCCGAGAACAAGCGGGCCTTGTCGTTCGGCAAGATCGGCGAAGCGGTCTGGACCACGCTGAGCACGCGCCAGTCGATCGGCAACACGGTCGCCCAGACCCTGCTGATGGGCGCGCTTTTCGCGTTCATCGGCTCCATCCAGCAGATCGTGTTCGACGTGTTCAAGCGGCCCGAGCTGCTGCCGGTGGTCTTCGCCTGCATCGCCGGACCGATGGCGATCAGCTCCTATGCCAATTCCAAGCTCGTCATGCGCCTCGGCTCGAGGAAGATCCTGCTCGCCGCGCTCAGCGCCTTTACCGCCGTGTCGCTGCTCCACCTCGGAGTGGGCGAGCTGTTCGGGGAGACGATCTGGACCTTCGTCGTGCTGCAAATGGCGACCATGGCCTTTTTCGGGCTGATCGGCGCCAATGCGGGCGCGCTGGCGATGGAGCCGCTCGGCCATATCGCCGGCACCGCCTCCTCGCTCCAGGGCGTGATCACGACGATCGGCGGGGCGCTGATCGGCTTCGCGATCGGGCAGCAGTTCGACGGCACCACCATTCCCTTCCTGATCGGCTTCACCGTCTGCGGCTCGGCCGCGCTGGGCGTCGCCTTCTGGGCGAACCGGCGGCCGTGCAGCGACACGCACGACGAAGCCGAGGCGGACGAGCAGGAACTGGCCAGCCGGCCAGCCTGACCTCCGGCTGAGCAACGTGGGGCGGCGGAGTGCTGCAAACCGCCCTTCGACAGGCTCAGGGCTAGCGGTTTCCCCGTCCTGCTCCGTCTTCCGCACTGCCATGCAAGTCC
>DASVQT010000076.1:0-5806 GCA_036388975.1 Allosphingosinicella sp.
TCGTCGCCGGCCACAGCCTCGGCGAGTATACCGCGCTTGCCGCCGCGGGTGCGTTCGACGTCGCCACGGCGGCACGTCTCCTCAAGCTGCGCGGCCGCGCGATGCAGGCTGCGGTGCCGGTGGGCGAAGGCGCGATGGCGGCCTTGCTCGGCGCCGATCTCGCGATTGCGCAGGCGGTGGCCGATGCGGCCTCGGATGGCCAGGTCTGCACGGTTGCGAACGACAACGATCCGAGCCAGGTCGTTATTTCCGGCCACCGCGAAGCGGTCGAGCGCGCGCTCGGCGTCGCCAAGGAGAAGGGCGCCAAGCGCGCGGTCCTCCTCCCTGTCTCCGCGCCCTTCCATTCGCCGCTGATGGAGCCCGCCGCCCGCGCCATGGAACAGGCGCTCGCCGACGCCGAGATCGCCCGCCCGTCCGTCCCGGTCTACGCCAACGTCACCGCCGCGCCGGTGCAGGACCCGTCGGACATCCGCGGACTTCTGGTGCAGCAGGTGACCGGCATGGTCCGCTGGCGCGAAAGCGTCGCCGCCATGGCCGCGGCGGGCGTAGAAGAATTCGTCGAGTTCGGCGGCAAGGTTCTCGGCCCGATGGTCAAGCGCATCGCCCCCGACGCGAAGGTGACGAGCGTCATCACGATGGACGACATCGACGCGCTGGTGAAGGAGATTTGAGGATGTTCGATCTGAGTGGAATGACGGCGCTGGTGACCGGCGCTTCGGGCGGGATCGGGTCGGCGATTGCCGCCGCGCTGGCGGGGCAGGGGGCGCGGGTGGCGCTTTCGGGGACTCGGGAGGAGGCGCTTCGGAGCGTGGCCGAGACGCTCGGGGGCGATCATGTGATTTTGCCGGCGAACCTCGGGGACGCCGAGGCGGTGGATGGGCTGGTGCCGCGGGTCGTGGAGGCGATGGGGAAGCTCGATATCCTCGTCAACAATGCGGGCGTGACGCGGGACAATCTCGCCATGCGGATGAAGGACGAGGAGTGGTCCGACGTCATCCGGATCAACCTCGAAGCCGCCTTCCGGCTCAGCCGCGCGGCCTTGAAGCCGATGATGCGGGCCAAGCACGGCCGCATCGTCTCGATCACGTCCGTCGTGGGCGCGACCGGCAATCCTGGGCAGGCCAATTATGCCGCGTCCAAGGCGGGCCTCGTCGGCATGTCCAAGGCGCTCGCGCAGGAAGTCGCGAGCCGCAACATCACGGTGAACTGCATCGCGCCGGGCTTCATCCAGTCGGCAATGACCGACGTTCTTCCCGACGCGCAGAAGCAGGCGCTGCTCGGACGCATTCCGGCGGGCAAGCTCGGTGCGGGCGAGGATATCGGCGCGGCGGCCGTGTTCCTCGCCAGCCGGGAGGCGGGCTACGTCACCGGCCAGACCATTCACGTCAACGGCGGGATGGCGATGCTCTAGGCAAGAGCGCCGCGTATCGGGGCCACTTGCGCGAAGCCCGGCCAAGCGGCTAGGGCACGTCCAAAGCTTAAAAGGAGGAATACGAACCATGAGCGAGTCCGCGGATCGGGTGAAGAAGATCGTCGTCGAGCATCTCGGCGTCGAAGCCGAAAAGGTCACCGAAGAAGCGAGCTTCATCGACGATCTGGGTGCGGACAGCCTCGACATCGTCGAGCTGGTCATGGCGTTCGAGGAAGAGTTCGGCGTGGAAATTCCCGACGACGCCGCCGAGAAGATCACGACCGTCAAGGACGCGATCGATTATATCGACAACAACAAGGCCTGAGCTTCCGGCCGCGCGCCGGCCCAGCGACCTTTCGGTCCGGCCTGACGGCTCCCCGCCTGCGCTTCCCTTGGGAATTTTCCCAATGGAGGCGGCGCCGGGGGGCCGTTCGACGTTTAAGCCCATTAAATCTAAGCCAGTGATTTGAGCCTGCAGGAGTGAATGAAATGCGCCGTGTCGTGGTCACCGGTCTCGGAATGGTCTCGCCGCTGGGCGGAGACGTCGAGACGAGCTGGAAGAACATCCTCGCTTCGAAGAGCGGCGCGGGCCGGATCACGCATTTCGACGCGTCGGACTATGTCTGCAAGATCGCCTGCGAAGTGAAGCCGGCGGACCACGAATATGGCTTCGATCCGAACAAGCGCGTCGACCACAAGGTGCAGCGCCAAGTCGATCCCTTCATCGTCTACGGCATCGACGCGGCCGGGCAGGCGCTGGAGGATGCAGGCCTGACCGAGGAGAGCGAGGAGAATCGCTACCGGATGGGCGTGTCGATCGGCTCAGGCATCGGCGGCCTGCCGGGCATCGAAAAGGAAAGCCTCGTTCTTCATGAAAAGGGTCCGCGCCGCGTCAGCCCGCACTTCGTGCACGGCCGGCTGATCAACCTCATCTCCGGCCAGGTCTCGATCAAATACGGACTGATGGGCCCGAACCACGCGGTGGTCACCGCCTGCTCGACCGGCGCCCACTCGATCGGCGACGCCGCTCGCATGATCATGATGGACGATGCCGACGTCATGCTGGCGGGCGGCGCCGAAGCGGCGATCTGCCCGATCGGCATCGCCGGCTTCTCGCAGGCGCGGGCGCTTTCGACGCAGCATAACGACAATCCGGAAAAGGCCAGTCGCCCTTACGACGTCGATCGCGACGGCTTCGTCATGGGCGAAGGCGCGGGCGTGATCGTCCTCGAGGAATATGAAAAGGCGAAGGCGCGCGGCGCCAAGATCTACGCCGAAGTGGTCGGCTACGGCATGTCCGGCGACGCCTATCACGTCACCGCGCCGCATCCGGAAGGCGCCGGCGGCTTCCGCGCCATGCAGGTCGCGATGAAGCGCTCCGGGCTCGATCTGTCCGACATCGACTACATCAACGCCCACGGCACTTCGACTCCGCTCGGCGACGAGCTGGAATTGGGCGCGGTTCGCCGGCTGTTCGGCAATCAGGTCGGCCGCCTGTCGATGAGCTCGACCAAGTCGGCGATCGGCCACCTTCTCGGCGGCGCCGGCGCGGTGGAGGCGATCTTCTGCATCCTCGCGATGCGCGACCAGATCGTGCCGCCGACTCTCAACCTCGACAATCCGAGCGAGGGCACGGCCGGCGTCGATCTCGTGCCGCATGTCGCCAAGGAGCGGCCGGTGAAAGCGGTGCTGAACAACAGCTTCGGCTTCGGCGGCACCAATGCCAGCCTCGTCATGAAGGCGGTCTGATCGAGAGGCTCCGGCCATGAAGCGGCCGACGGCGAAGCGCCCGGCGGCGCGGAAAAAGGGCGCGCGCCGCGCGTCCCCGGTGAAGCGCCTGCTGATGATCGCCGCGGCGCTGGCCGCGGTCGTCGCCGCCTGGACCTATTGGTCGCTTTGGGCGGGGAGCGGGCCTTCGTCCGAGGCGAAGACGATCGTCGTCCAGCAGGGCGCGAGCGTCTCCAGCGTCGCCGAGCAGCTGAAGAGCGAGGGCCTGATCCGCGCCGATCCGGTCACCTACCGTCGTTTCGCGCGTTTTCTCGGCGCCGGCGATCCGGTTCAGGCCGGCGAGTTCGAGATTCCGGCGGGCGCGAGCGGGGCGCGGATCCTCGACATCCTGCAGCACGGTCGCCCGGTGCAGCGGATGGTCACGATTCCCGAAGGCATGCCCTCCGTGCTCGTCCACGAGCGGCTGATGCGCGCGCCTTTCCTCACCGGCGATGTGGCGGTGCCCGAGGAAGGCTCGGTTCTTCCCGGGACCTATTCCTACCGGCGCAACGAAAGCCGCGCGGCGGTCGTCGGCCGCATGCAGGAGGCGATGCGGCAGGAGCTTGCCCGCCTCTGGCCGCGGCGTAGCCCGAACACGGTGGTCTCGAGCCCGCGCGAGGCGGTGATCCTCGCCTCCATCGTTGAAAAGGAAACCGGCAAGGCGTCCGAGCGACCGACGATTGCCGGCGTTTATTCCAACCGGGTGCGCATCGGCATGAAGCTCGATGCCGACCCGACGATCATCTACCCGATCACACGGGGGCGTCCGCTCGGCCGCCCGATCCGCCGCTCGGAGATCGACGCGGTGAACGGCTACAACACTTATACGCGCGTCGGCCTGCCGGTTGGGCCGATCGCCAATCCAGGACGCGAGTCGATCGCGGCGGTCCTCAATCCCGGACAGACCCAGGCGCTCTACTTCGTGGCGGACGGCACGGGAGGGCACATCTTTTCGAACACGCTCCAGGAGCATCAGCGTAATCATCAGCGCTGGCGCCAGATCCGCGAGCAGCGTCTGCGCGAGCAAAGCCAGGCCGCGCCTTCGCAGCGTTAGCGGGCAGACTCCGGCGGCGTCAGCCGCGGCAGCCGCTCACGATCCTCGAGATCTGCCACGCCGCGCCTTCGCGCCGGAGATCGGCCGTGCAGGCAGTCAGCGGCCGCGGCCGGAAAGGACGGGCGGAGATCATGAAGGAACAGCGGATCTCGCCTTGCACGGCGGCGCTCCGGCAGGTCGCGTCTCGCACGGCGCGCAGCGGCGGGGTGCCGCAAATGGCCGGCTCGGGACAGGGCATCGAGGCTCGATACTCCTGATAAGCAGTGGAAATTTCGGCTGCGGACGGGGCGGCTGCACCGGCGCGAGCGGCGGCGCCGTGATTCGAGCCCGGCGAAGTCGCGCACCCCATCAGCGCCATTGCGAGAAGGATGGGCACCCACTGGAGCCCGGAAGCAGCGCCGAGGCGCCTTGGCCTCAATCGGCGAGACCGCTCAGCCGGCGCACCTCGATCGGCGCGTCGCCGTCCCGCGCTTCGGCGAGAGGCTCGATGGTGACCATCTGCGCGTCGAAGCCGACGTGGATGACGAGGTCGTTCGACATGGCGAGGGCCACGTGATTTCCTGAGAAAACAAGGTCGCCGCGGCGCAGCGGTTCGCCCTCCGCCACGGCCTCGCCGAGGAGGCGCTGCTGGTCGGTTTCGCGAGGCAGCGTCAGGCCGCACAGGCCGTAGGCGATCTGAACCAGGCCGGAGCAGTCGATGCCGCGGGCGCTGCGGCCGCCAGCCTTGTAGGGCGTGCGCAGCAGCCGTTCGGCAATCCGCACAGGATCGTTCTCGAACTCCCCGATCGGACGAAGGTGGCACAAGGGGATGCAGCCGATCTCGGTCGCGAGGCAGGGCCCCCGCTCGTGGCCGGTGAGCCGCGCGCCCATGGGGACGCGGCACAGGATCGGTGAGGCGACGCCGCCTTCGGGATGGATGGGAGCCGTCGCCTCGCAAACGATATAGGTCGCCTCGACGGGCGCGGTGAGGTCGATCGCCTCCACATAGCCGACGCGGCGGTCGGCGACGGCATAGCCCCAGGCCCAGCCGGCTGAGATTTCGAGAACCGCGAATTCCTCGCCGGGGAGCAGCTCCGATACGGGCGGGGCTTCGTCGTTCGGTTTGTCGCGCAAGGCCGCGGCGTGGAGGCCGCAGGCGCGGATCAGGGGCCGCGCATAATGAGGCGCGATGACCCGGCCGGCGAGCGCGATGTCGGCGATGTCGCCCCGAAAAGCGTGGATACGCGGGTCGAGCCCGGCTGCAGAGCCCTGGAGCTCGAACCGCTCACCCGTGCTGGAGGATGAATCCGCCCCGTTCGCGCGCGGCCTTCTTGGGGGCGCCGTCCTGCTCGAGATTGCGTTCGAAGCTGTCAAGGAAGTCCTGTCCCGTGGTGGTTTTGGCGACGAACACGTTGCGGCGGTCCGCCTCGTCCCGCACCCTGCGCAAGTAGCCGAGCGACCCCAGGGTATTCAAGGCGCGGGTGATGACCGGCTTTGAGACGCCCAGGACGTTGGCGAGGCCGCGCACGGTGTGCGGCCCGGGTGTGAGATAGACCAGGAGCATGAGAGCCATCTGGCGGTTGGTGAGGTCTGGC
>DASVQT010000077.1:0-42650 GCA_036388975.1 Allosphingosinicella sp.
CCCATCGACAGGGACGTCGCCGCGCTCCCGGCCAGCATGACGAGCAGCATGGGCGGGAGGATCAGCGGAATGACCATCTGCCGCCAATCCTCGATGCGGAGCGGATTGTGCGTCTGGAAAAGGATCGCCGTGCGCATCAAGGCGTGGTTCGCGGCGAGGATCTTCGTGTCGCCCATCCGGATGTGCGACGCTTCGTGCGCGAGGACGGCGGCGAGTTCGTCGTCGTCGAGCCGGTCTAGGAGACCGCGCGTCACCGCGATCAGCCCCGCCGCCGGGCCTTCGCCGACGCTCAGCGCATTGGGCTCCTCCGCCTCGATGATCCCGAAGCGGGGAAGACGGACGCCGAGCGTCGTGCACTGCTCTTCGGCGATCTGGACGAAGCGCGGCTCCTCGGCGCGAGTCACGGGGCGGATGCCGAGGATGCCGGTCACGAAGTCGGCATGGCCGCGATACATGCGCCAGAACAGGAACAGGCTGAGGAGCGCGATCGGCAATCCGTATCGAAGCGCATAGCCGCCCGGATTGACCGAGATGAAGTGCCGGTGGTCGAGGGCCAAGACGAACAGGGCTGACGCGAAGATGCCGAGGAGCTGGAAGGCCGCCAGGTAGGCGGCGACCAGCCACCAGGTGAAGCGGCGGTTCCGGGCCGCATGGGTGACGTAGCCGTGGACGGCCATGTGAGGCGCCTCGCTGCCGCGGCCTAGAGGCTGATCTGCACCGGCTCCGCAAAGTCCGCGCGGCGCTCGCCGAGCGAGAATTTCTCCCGCGCCGGCTCGCCGGGGCCGACGATCCACTTTCCGGGAAAAGCGCGGCGGACGCCGTTCAGCTCTTCCACGGACAGATTGTAGAATCGGCGGGCGGCAGTGATGCGGTCCTCGATGCGGACGAGATCGTCGCGCAGGCCCGCATAATGGGCGGCGGACGCGAGCTCCGGAAAGCGGTCGCCGACCGTGAACAGATTCTGGAGCACGCCGGCGATCTGCGATTCGGCGTGGACGTTGCCCTTGGCGATCGCCTCCAATTGCTCGACGCGGGTGGTGAGCACGTCGCGGATCACCTCATGCTCGCGCGACGCAAAGGCGCGGACGATCTCCACCAGGTTCGCGACGAGGCCGCGGCGCTCCATCAGCAGGGCGTCGATGTCGGCGAAGGCGGCGTCCGCGCGCTCGTCGAGCATTGCGATCAGCGCATGCTGGGCACGCAGCTTGAGCGCGATCCAGAGCGCCAGGCCGAGGACCAGCCACAGCCACCAAAAATCGAGCGCGAAGTTGGTCGCGCGGGCGAGGCGGCCCCACCAGTCGACGGCTTGCGAGAAACTCTGTTCGGGCATGGCTTTCCCCCGGATCGGCGCTGTTGTCCGAGCCTGACCTACCGCCGGGGAATGAAGTTTCGGTAAGCGGCCCGTGCGTCAGAAGGCGAGGAAGGGCCGCCCCGCCACGGCCTGGAAGAAGACGCCGAGCGTCACCGCCACGTAAAGCGCGGTCCCGGCGGCGAGCACCGCCCAGCGCATCCGCGCACCGAGCCCGGCGGCGAGAAAGGCGAGGAGCGGGATCGCCTGCTCGGCATGGATGCCGAAGAAGTGGGCGACGCGCAGGTCTCCGCCCAAGCGGTTCCAGCCGAAGACCGGGAAATGACCGCCCGCGGCACCGACAGTGTGGCCGGTGCCGCCCGCCATGTAGAAGCCCAGCGTGGTGCCGAGCAGGAAGGTCAGGACGAGGCCGATCGCCACCGCGGCGGCGAAGTCGGCGCGCAGGCCCTGGGCGGGGCGGCGCGCAATCTCCCAGGCGAGCGGCAGGGTGGTGCCAATCAGGGCCAATGCGGCGATGCCCATCAGGCCGTACATGGTGCTGTAGAAGGGGCTCGAATGGTTGAAGTGCGAAGCCAGGCCCTGGCTCGCCTGCCAGCTGATCCAGGCGATCTCGAAGGCCGAAGCGGCGACGAGCGTCCAGGCGCTCCAGCGCAGCGCCCGGCTCCGCCGCCGCTCGGGGCGGACATAGCCGTAATACCAGGCGGCGGTCAGCGCGAAGGCGGCGGTGGAGAAGAGGAACTTGGCTGGCTTCACCCAGACGCTCACGCCTTGCAGGGTGCGGGGATCCGCCGGGATCATCGCCACGACGAGCAGGCCGAGGACGATCGAGCCGATCCCGTAGAGCGCCAGCAGCCGCTGCCGCTCCAGAAGCTCGGCGACGATCGTCCGGCCGACGGCCGCGGGGGCGGTTAGGGCGAGACCGGTCATCGTGCGGATTCCGCTTGTCCGGCGCGGCCGCGGAAGGCGAGGCGCAGGACGATGAACAGGACGAGGCCGGTCGGCCCGAGCAGGAAGGTGAGGACCAGGCACGGGACGAGGAGCAGGGCCGGGATGCGGGCCTTGAGGCCGAGCTCGGCGATCCAGCTGCCGACGAACAGGTCGAAGGCGAGATAATGGAGCCACCCGGCCGCGAGCGCATGGTCGTTGGCGAACAAGGCGCGCACTTCATGGACCGAGCCGAAGCCGCCGCCCGGCGTGTTGCCCCAGCTCGCCCAGAAGAGGAGCATGTAGGCGAGGCCGATGAGGCCCGGAATGATCCAGCGCGCCAGCATCCACGCCATCGGCCGCGACGAGGCGATGAAAAGCGAGACGAGGAGCGCGAGCCAGCCGGCCATGGCCAGCAGACCGGCGATCGAAAAGGCGCCATGAGGGTCGAGCATCGGTTGCGGGTCCAATCTGAACAATGTACAGATCGGCTGTGCCCGATGATCCGAACAGTGTCAAGATAGGCGAGCGCGGCTACCATCACGGCGCGCTCCGCCCCGCCCTCATCGCCGCGGCGGAAGCGGTGATCGCCGAGCGCGGGGTGGACGGCTTCTCACTCCGGGAAACAGCGCGCCGGGCGGGCGTCTCGCCGTCCGCGCCCGCCCACCATTTCGGCGACGCGCGCGGGCTCCTCACCGCCATCGCCACCGCCGGTTTCGAAGCGCTTGGCGACGCGCTGGAGGCGGCGAGTGCGGCGGGAGACCGCGACGCGCGGATCCGCGCGCAAGGCCTCGCCTATGTCGATTTCGCGCTCGACCGGCGGGCGCGCTTCGACGTCATGTGGCGCAAGGCGCTCCTCGACGGGGAGGACGAAGCGCTCATTGCCGCCGGGCGCCGCGCCTTCGCTCTGCTCGACGGCGCGGTGCGCGGCGAGGGGGCGATGCGCGACGGCCCCGCCGATCCGGCGCTGGCGCCCTCCATCGCCTGCTGGGCGACGGTGCACGGCTTCGCGCGACTCGCCATGGACGGCGCGTTCGGAACCGGGTCGGGCGCCGCCGAGCGCGCCGCCGACTCGCTTCTACCCCTGGTGCTGGACCGCCTCACCATCTGACGGCGCCCGGCCGCGAAGCGCGAATCGCGCCAGGATGTAGAGGAGCAGGCCCGAAGGCCCGAACACGAAGGTGAGGACCAGGAGCAGGGCGATGAGCGGGATCGGGATGCGCCGGGCGAGCCCGTCCTGCGCCATCCAGGCGCCGGCGAACATGTCCATGCCCATGATGTGGATCCATCCGGCGGTGAGCGCGCTCGGATGGTCGAACAGGGCGTCGATCCCGGGATGGGTGGTGAAGCTCGCCGGAAGATCGAGCGCGCTTCGCCCTTCCCAGACCATCCAGACGTAGAGGATGCCGAAGATCGCCGGGATGACGAATTGCGCGACCGGCCAGGCAACATGCCGGATGGGCCGCAGCACGAGCGAAGCGAGGAGCAGCGCCCAGCCGATCAGCGCCAGCGTCGTCGCCATGCCGTAAACCGTCAAATACATCATGATGCACCCCCGTCTGCCGGAGCGAGCACATCATATCGGCGGCATTTTGTCTATTGGACGCACGCGAGACGGCGCGCCGTGCACGGTCCTGGAGGAGGGGCACGGCGCGCCGCGCGGATGCGGTGACGGCCGGGCTCAGGCCTGGGCAGGCACCAGCGCCGCTTCGTCCGCCTCCTGGCTGCTGCGGCTCAGCGCGAAGGCGCCGTCGCCGAGCAGGATCTGGACCACCGAAGCCGCGATCAGGAAGGCGGGATATTCCCATCCGCCGCCGGCGGCCGAGAAGACCCAGCCCTTGTCGCCGTGGACGAAGGCGATGGAGCCGATCAGCACCGGGATCAAAGCCGCCGAGACGAAGCGGCTGCCGACGCCCGCGATCAGGAAGAGCCCGCCGGCAATCTCTCCGTACATGGTGAGGTGGCCGAGGATGCCCGGCAGGCCGATCGTTTCGAAGAAGCCGGCCGTGCCCTCGGGCCCGAAGACGAGGACCTTCATCGCGCCGTGCGCGACGTACATGATCCCGAGCGAGAGGCGGAGGAGAAAGGCGGCATAGTCGGCCTGGCTGTTGGTCGTGTTCATGGTCGTACCCCTTTGATGCGCGTGTTCGATACGCAGGAGATACGATCGCGCCCGTGTTCCTTGAACCGGCTATGCGGGCAACACAGCGTTGCAGGAGCAGCAACGCAGCCGCTGCGGGAGGAAAGGCGAGAGGGCGTCCGCCGCTTGCAGTGAAGCGCGCATCGCCGCTACGGCACGCGCCATGGCCCACCGTCCCCAGCGCCTCCGCCTCGATGCCGGGGCGCTCGTTTCCAACTGGCGCTGGCTGGCGCGGCAGAGCGGCAGGGCTGCCTGCGGCGCCGCGGTCAAGGCGGACGGCTACGGGCTCGGCGCGCGCGAGGTGGTGCGCAGGCTCGCCGAGGCGGGATGCCGCGACTTCTTCGTCGCGACCTGGGCGGAAGCGGAAGCGCTGGCGCCCTGGGATGAGGGGCTGTCGCTGTCCGTCCTCCACGGCGCCGGGCGCGACGACCAGGAGGTGCCGCGCTGGGCGCGGCCGGTGCTGAACTCGGCGGAGCAGGTCTGGCGCTGGCGGGGCCGGGGGCCTGCCGACGTCATGATCGACACCGGCATCAACCGGCTCGGCCTCTCGGCCGGCGACGTTTGCGACGGAGTTCTCGACGGCATCGAGATCCGGACTTTGATGAGCCATCTCGCCTCGGCGGACGAGGACGGCCCGGCCAATGCCCGCCAGCGCGCGGCTTTCGTCGACGTCGCCGCGGGCGTCGGCGCCGGGCGGCTCAGCCTCGCCAACAGCGCCGGCATCTGCCTCGGCGAGGATTATGCCTTCGATCTCACCCGCCCCGGCCTCGCCCTCTACGGCGGCATTCCGCGCCGCGAGGCGGAAGGGCATATCCGGCAGGTCGTGCATGTCGACGCACAGGTCGTGCAAAGGCGGCGCGTCGAGGCAGGCGAAAGCGTCGGCTACAATGCCACCTTCACCGCGCAAGCGCCGTGCGAGATCGCCATCCTCAACATCGGCTATGCCGACGGCTATCTTCGCGGCTTTTCGGGAACGGGCCGCGCCCGGACCGAGGCCGAGGGGCCGTGGCTGCCCGTCGCCGGCCGCGTGTCGATGGACCTCACCGCCATCCGCGTCGACGCCGCTCCGGACGTCAAGGAAGGCGACTGGCTGGAGCTGGACTTCGACCTGCCGGCCGCCTCCGCCCAGTCCGGTCTGTCGCAATACGAATTGCTGACCACCCTGGGCTCGCGCTTCGAACGGATCTGGAGCTGACCAAGGCAACCACGCGCGCTTCGCGTCGTTCAGCCCCGCATGGCCACAATCGCGCACCTTTCCGACATCCATTTCGGCGCCAACGACCAGAAGATCGTCGACGCCGCCGAAGCCTGGCTGCTCCAGCACCGCCCCGACCTCGTCATCCTGAGCGGCGACTTCACGCAGCGCGCCCGGGTCGAGCAGTTCAAGGCGGCGTCGGCCTGGCTCAACAAGCTGCGCATGGACGGCTTCAAGCTCCTCGCCGTGCCGGGCAATCACGACATTCCGCTCTACGACGTGGCGCGGCGCTTCGCCCGGCCGCTGGAGCGCTACAAGCGCTACATTTCGAACGATTTGTGCCCCTGGTTCGAAAACGACCAGCTCGCCGTGCTGGGCATCAACTCGGCCCGCTCGCTGACCATCAAGGACGGGCGGATCAACCGCGAGCAGATGGACATCATCCGCGAACGCTTCGCCAAGGTGGCCGACCACAAGACCCGCATCCTCGTCACCCACCACCCGCTCTTCGCCATGCCGATCGGCGAAGGCGGCGAGCTTTCGGAAGCGGTCGGGCGCCACAAGGACGCGGTGACGGCGGTCTGCCAGGCGGGCGTCCATGTCGCGCTCGCCGGCCATTTCCACCGCACCTATGCGGAATCGGCGAAGAAGATGGTCGAAAATGCCGGCCGCGCCCTCGTCATCCAGGCCGGCACGGCGACCAGCGTGCGCCTCAGGAATAACGAACTCCAAAGCTTCAACTGGATCGAGACCACCCGCAACGACGAGATCGACCTCCAGATCGTCGCCTGGGACGGCGCCCGCTTCCAGCCCGGCAACCACGCCCGCTTCAAATATGACGGCGAAAGCTGGAATTCGCGGCCGGTGAAGGGCGACACGGAGCTGGGGCCGGAGCGCGCGACGGCGACGAGCCCGGCGCAGGCTGCGGCGGCGAGCGCCTGAGCGCCGTGTGCGTTGATCCGCCCTTCGACAGGCTCAGGGCTAGCGGTCGTGGAAAGCTACGTTCCACCTGAACGAGCGTCCCCGACCCCGCTAGGACTGAGCCTGTCGAAGCCCGCTTTGCAGCATTCGGGCCTAGTTCATCAGCTCCACCGCCATGGCCGTGGCTTCGCCGCCGCCGATGCAGAGGGTGGCGACGCCGCGCTTCTGGCCGTGGGTTTCCAGCGCGCTGAGGAGCGTGGCGAGGAGCCTTGCGCCGCTGGCGCCGATCGGGTGGCCGAGGGCGGTGGCGCCGCCGTGGACGTTCAATTGCTCGCGGGGGATGCCGAGGTCGCGCATGGCGATCATGGCGACGCAGGCGAAGGCTTCGTTGACTTCCCAGAGGTCGACGTCGGCGATGGTCCAGCCGGCCTTGTCGAGGAGCTTGCGCACCGCGGGGACGGGCGCGGTGGTGAAGAGGTTGGGGGCCTGGGCGTGGGCAGCGTGTCCGACGATGCGGGCGACGGGCTTGAGGCCGAGGCGCTCGGCGACGGACGCGCGGGTCAGGACGAGGGCGGCGGCGCCGTCGGAGATGGACGACGCGTTGGCGGCGGTGATGGTGCCGTCCTTGGCGAAGGCGGGTTTGAGGCCGGGGATCTTCTCGGGATTGGCGCGGCCGGGCTGTTCGTCGCAGGAGACGATTTCCTCGCCCTTGCGGGTCTTCACCGTGACGGAGACGGTTTCGCGGTCGAAGGCGCCGGAGCTTATGGCTTCGGTGGCGCGGCGGAGGGACTCGATGGCGTATTCGTCCTGTTGCGCGCGGGTGAACTGGTATTCGCGCGCCGAGTCTTCGGCAAAGGTGCCCATGGCGCGGCCCTTGTCGTAGGCGTCTTCGAGGCCGTCGAGCATCATATGGTCGTAGACGCTGTCATGGCCGATGCGGGCGCCGGCGCGGTGCTTGGTCATGAGATAAGGGGAGTTGGACATCGACTCCATGCCGCCGGCGACGACCACGTCGGCCGAGCCCATGCCGATCATGTCGTGGGCGAACATGGCGGCCTGCATGCCCGACCCGCAGACCTTGTTGACGGTGGTGGCTTCGACGGAGCGGGGGAGGCCCGCGCCGAGCGCGGCCTGGCGCGCGGGGGCCTGGCCGAGGCCGGCGGGGAGGACGCAGCCCATGAAGATCTTGTCGACCTGGTCGCCCGAGACGCCGGACCGCTCGACGGCGGCGGCGACGGCGGCGGTGCCGAGCTCGGTCGCCGACGCGCCGGCGAGCTGGCCCTGGAAGGCGCCCATCGGGGTGCGCGCGTAGGAGAGGATGACGATGGGATCGGCGGGGGTGGTGGCCATGATGTGCGAGGCTCCGGCAATTGAGAACCCGTTCGCTTCGAGCGAAGTCGAGAAGCACCTTTGAGCGAAGCGAGAAGAAGGGCCTCGGCTTCGCTCGGCGGCGGTCCTCGACTTCGCTCGGACCGAACGGCTGTGGCGGGCTTGTAGTCCGGCACAGCGCCTTGTTCAAATCCCGCCCGCTCTGCTAACGCGCGGCGCAAAGGAGAGATTTGAATGGATTTCGGGCTCGACTTCGCCCTCGGCGAGATGGCGGACGCCATTCGCGACACGACGCAGCGCTTCGCATCCGACAAGATCGCGCCGCTCGCCGCCAGGATCGACGCCGACGACTGGTTCCCGGTCGAGCTTTGGCCGCAGATGGGAGAGCTTGGGCTGCACGGCATCACCGTCGCGGAAGAGGATGGCGGGCTTGGGCTCGGCTATCTCGAGCATGTCGTGGCGCAGGAGGAGATTGCGCGCGCTTCGGCTTCGGTGGGGCTGAGCTACGGGGCGCATTCGAACCTGTGCGTGAACCAGATCCGGCGCTGGGCTTCGCCGGAGCAGAAGGCGAAGTACCTGCCCAAGCTGATCTCGGGCGAGCATGTCGGCTCGCTCGCCATGTCGGAGGCGGGGGCGGGGTCCGACGTCGTTTCGATGAAGCTTCGCGCCGAGAAACGCGGCGACCGTTATGTGCTGAACGGCACCAAATTCTGGATCACCAACGCCCATCATGCCGACGTGCTCGTCGTCTATGCCAAGACAGGGGAGGGGAGCCGCGGCATCACTACCTTCCTCATCGAAAAGGGCATGGCGGGCTTCAGCCTCGGGCAGAAGCTTGACAAGATGGGGATGCGCGGCAGCCCGACCGGCGAGCTCGTCTTCAACGATTGCGAGGTTCCGGAAGAAAACGTCATGGGGCCGGTCAACGGCGGCGTCGGGGTCCTCATGTCCGGCCTCGACTATGAGCGCACCGTGCTGGCCGGCATCCAGCTCGGCATCATGCAGGCGTGTCTCGACGTGGTGCTGCCCTATGTTCGCGAGAGGAAGCAGTTCGGGCAGGCGATCGGCGGGTTCCAGCTCATGCAGGCCAAGATCGCCGACATGTACGTCGCGCTGAATTCGGCGCGGGCCTATGTCTATGCGGTCGCGCGGGCCTGCGATGCGGGCAAGACGACGCGCTTCGACGCGGCCGGCGCGATCCTGCTCGCCAGCGAGAATGCGGTGAAGACGTCGCTGGAGGCGATCCAGGCGCTTGGCGGCGCGGGCTATACCAAGGACTGGCCGGTGGAGCGTTTCATGCGCGACGCCAAGCTGCTCGACATCGGGGCGGGAACGAACGAGATCCGCCGCATGCTGATCGGCCGCGAACTGATCGGGGCGAGCGCATGAGCCTCGCCGAAACGCTCGAATGGTATGCGACGGTGAGCGGGGTCATCGCCGCGATCATGCTGGCGGGCGATTTCGGGCGGCGGGTGACCGGCTTCGGCTTTGTGCTCTTCTGCACCATGAACATCGCCTGGATCGCCTTTGCGCGGATGGACGATACGGGCGGGCTGATGTGGCAGAACATCATCCTGTTCGCGGTGAATCTGCTCGGCGTCTGGCAATATCTCCTTAGCCCCAAGAACCGGCGCAAGATGCGGGCCGTCAAGCAGGCGGTGGAGGAATTCGAGGCCAAGGAAGCGGAGCGGGCCGCGTGAGCGTTCTCACCACCAAGGTCGACGAAGGCTCCGAAGGGTTCCGCCGCTATTCGGCGCACAATCGCGGCCTTGCCGAGGAGCTTCGCGCCAGGGTCGCCGCAGCAGCGCTCGGCGGGCCGGAAAAGCATCGCGAGCGGCATGTCGGCCGCGGCAAGCTGTTGCCGCGCGACCGCGTGGGGCGGCTGCTCGATCCGGGGGCGCCCTTCCTGGAAGTCGGCCAGCTCGCCGCCAACGGCATGTATGGCGACGAGGCTCCCGGCGCGGGGATGATCGCCGGGGTCGGCCGCGTCTCCGGGCGCGAGTGCATGATCGTCGCCAACGATCCGACGGTGAAGGGCGGAGCCTATTTCCCGCTCACCGTGAAGAAGCATTTGCGGGCGCAGGAAATCGCGCTCGAGAACCGGCTGCCCTGCGTCTATCTGGTCGACAGCGGCGGCGCGAACCTGCCGCACCAGGCGGAAGTGTTTCCGGACAAGGAGCATTTCGGCCGCATCTTCTTCAACCAGGCGAACATGTCCGCCCAAGGAATCGCGCAGATCGCCTGCGTCATGGGGAGCTGCACTGCGGGCGGCGCTTATGTGCCGGCCATGTCGGACGAGAGCGTGATCGTGCGCAATCAGGGCACGATTTTCCTCGGCGGCCCGCCGCTCGTGAAGGCGGCAACGGGCGAAGTGATTTCGGCGGAGGATCTCGGCGGCGGCGATCTCCATGCGCGGCGCTCGGGCGTGGTCGACCATCTCGCCGAGAATGACGAGCATGCCCTGGCGATCGTGCGCCAGATCGTGTCGCGGCTGAATACGGTCAAGGCCGTGGACCTCGACATCACCGCGCCGGTGGCGCCCAAGTTCGACGCGGACGAGCTTTACGGGATCGTGCCGGACGACGTGCGCACGCCCTACGACGTGCACGAGGTGATCGCCCGTATCGTCGATGGATCGGAGCTGCACGAGTTCAAGCCGCTTTACGGCACCACCCTCGTCTGCGGCTTCGCGCGCATCTGGGGCATGCCGGTCGCGATCCTGGCCAATAACGGCATCCTGTTCTCGGAAAGCGCCTTGAAGGGCGCCCACTTCATCGAGCTCGCCTGCCAGCGCCGCGTGCCGCTCCTCTTCCTGCAGAATATCTCCGGCTTCATGGTCGGCGGCAAATACGAAGCGGGCGGCATTGCCAAGGATGGCGCCAAGCTGGTGACGGCGGTCGCGACGGCGCAGGTGCCCAAGGTCACGGTGCTGATCGGCGGCAGCTTCGGCGCCGGCAATTACGGCATGAACGGCCGCGCCTACGGGCCGCGCTTCCTGTTCACCTGGCCGAACTCGCGCATTTCCGTGATGGGCGGCGAGCAGGCGGCGAGCGTGCTTGCGACGGTGCACAAGGATGCGGAGCGCTGGTCGCCCGAGGAAGCGGAGGCGTTCAAGACCCCGATCCGCCAGCGCTACGAGGACGAGGGGAACCCGTACTACGCGACGGCGCGGCTGTGGGACGACGGAATCATCGATCCGGCGCAGACCCGGGACGTGCTGGGCCTCGCCTTCGCAGCAAGCTTGAACGCACCGATCCCGGAGCGGGCGCAGTTCGGGTTGTTCCGGATGTGATGGAGGGCAGGACGAGTCTCGGCCGAGTTGCCGCTCCACCATGCTGCGCATGGTGCCCCTCCTTGAGGCAAGCTCGGGGAGGAACTGGAGGCGGCACTCTATCAATCCTCCCCGAGCTCGTCTCGGGGAGGGGGACCGCCCGGCGCAGCCGGGTGGTGGAGGGGCAGGCGGGCGGCGGCCTCGGCCAGGATGCCGGCAATCACCCCCTCCAGATCCTTCAGGACCTCCGTCGCCGGGATACGAAGGGTTTTGATGCCGGCGGCTGCGAGCCACTCGTCGCGCGCCGCGTCTCTCGTAGGCCGGTCGCCACGATTGTGGGCCTCGCCATCAACCTCGATGCAGAGGCGCGCGTCGCTGCAGAAGAAATCCAGATCATACGGACCGGAAGCATGCTGGCGTCGGAATTTGAGATCTTCGGGACGCTGTCTCAGCACCTGCCACAGCAGGACTTCGGGCAGCGACAGGGCGCGACGGAGTCGGCGCGCGCGGCGGACGCTGGCGGTGGTTCCTTTGGGTGCGATGTTCTTGAACATGGCGTCGGCCCCTCCACCATGCTTCGCATGGTCCCCCTCCCCGAGACAAGCTCGGGGAGGATTTTCTCATGATCCGCTCCCTCCTGATCGCCAATCGGGGCGAGATCGCCTGCCGGATCGTTCGCACGGCGCGGCGGCTGGGCATTCGGACAGTGGCCGTTTACTCAGACGCCGATCGGCATGCCTTGCATGTTCGCGAGGCTGACGAGGCTGTGCACATCGGGCCTTCGGCGGCGCGGGAGAGCTATCTCGTCGGTGAGAAGATCATCGCGGCCGCGCGCGCGACCGGCGCCGAGGCGATCCACCCCGGCTACGGCTTTCTTTCGGAGAATGCGGAGTTTGCGGAAGCCGTGGAGACGGCGGGTCTGGTCTGGGTGGGGCCCAAGGCGCATTCCATTCGCGCGATGGGGCTCAAGGATGCGGCCAAGCGGCTGATGGACGAGGCCGGCGTGCCGACGACGCCGGGCTATCTCGGCGACGACCAGGCGCCGGAGCGGCTGCATGCGGAGGCCGATGCGATCGGCTATCCGGTGCTGATCAAGGCCGTGGCGGGCGGCGGCGGCAAGGGGATGCGGCGGGTCAATGCGCCCTCGGAGTTCCTGGACATGCTGGCGAGCTGCAAGCGCGAGGCGGCGGCGTCGTTCGGCGACGACCGGGTGCTGATCGAAAAGTACATCCTGCGTCCGCGGCATATCGAAGTGCAGGTGTTCGGCGACACGCACGGCAATGTCGTGCACCTGTTCGAGCGCGACTGTTCGCTGCAGCGGCGGCACCAGAAGGTGATCGAGGAAGCGCCCGCGCCCGGCATGGACGAGGCGACGCGGGCGGCGGTCTGCGGCGCCGCGGTCAAGGCGGCCCAGGCGGTCGACTATGTCGGCGCGGGGACGATCGAGTTCATCGCCGATGCCTCGGAGGGTCTGAGGGGCGACCGCATCTGGTTCATGGAAATGAACACGCGGCTCCAGGTCGAGCATCCGGTGACGGAGGAGATTACCGGCCAGGATCTCGTCGAATGGCAGCTCCGCGTCGCGTCGGGCGAGCCGCTGCCGCTCAGGCAGGACGAGCTCGCGATCCGCGGCTGGGCAATGGAGGCGCGGCTCTACGCCGAGGATCCGGCGCACGAATTCCTGCCGTCGACGGGCCGGCTCGACCATTTCGTGCTGCCGCGCGGCGTCCGGATCGACACGGGCGTCGAGGAAGGCGACCGGATCAGCCCTTATTATGATCCGATGATCGCCAAGGTGATCGCCCGCGGCCATAGCCGCGAGGAAGCGGCCGAGCGCCTGACCGACGCGCTGCACGAGGTCGAGGTCTGGCCGGTTCGCACCAATGCCGGCTTTCTCGCGCTCGCCGCGGCGGACCCTGACTTCCGGGGCGGCGACGTCGACACGGCCTTCATCCCTTCGCGGCTCGACACTCTCGTCCCCGCGGCCGAGCCCGGCGAGGGCGTCTGGAACCTCGCGGCGACGGCTTTGCTCGCGTCCGATTTCGGAAATGGCGACGAGCAGGATCCCTGGGCGGCGCTGCAGGGCTTTCGTCTCAACGCCGATGCGCATCCCTCCGTCGCGCTCGCGCATCGCGGCGAGGTGCGCGTGGTCGAGCCCGGCGGCGGCGCGATCGACGGAATGGCGACGGCCTCGGGCGAAAACGTCCTCGTCTTCGCGTCCGGCCAGGCCTTCGCCTTCACCCTTCCGGGCGTCGGCGGGGCGGGCACGGGCGCGGGCGGCGGCGACGGCACCATGCTGTCGCCCATGCCGGGGCGGGTGCTTTCGGTGGAGGTGCGGCAGGGAGACCGGGTCTTGAAGGGTCAGAAGCTGCT
Organism: Allosphingosinicella sp.; assembly: GCA_036388975.1. GTDB lineage: Bacteria > Pseudomonadota > Alphaproteobacteria > Sphingomonadales > Sphingomonadaceae > Allosphingosinicella. The sequence continues at coordinate 13,463 of DASVQT010000077.1, forward strand.
CACCCTCGAAGCGATGAAGATGGAGCACAGCCTCGTGGCGCCGTTCGACGGCGTGGTGGCGGAGCTTGCGGCGCAGGCCGGCGGGCAGGTCACCGAAGGGACGATGCTTGTGCGGGTGGAGAAGGGGGAATGAGGGGCGCGGACGAATTCCTCCCTCAGCTTGCTGGGGGAGGGGGACCATGCGAAGCATGGTGGAGGGGCGTGAGCGAAGCGAACGTGCAGCCCCTCCGCTTCGCTGCGGGCCCCTCCACCGCACTACGTGCGGTCCCCCTCCCCGAGACAAGCTCGGGGAGAAATTGATGCCCGGGCGCTTTTTCGACGAATGGACGCTCGGCGACCGGCTCGAGCATCAGCCGCACCGCACGGTCACCGAGACGGACAACCTCCTCATCTCCGCCCTGACTCACAATCCGCAGCCGCTCCACCTGGACGCGGAATATGCGAGCGCGACGGAATTCGGGCGGATCGTCGTCAACGGCACCTTCACCTTCGCCTTGATGGTCGGCTTGTCGGTCGGCGACACGACGCTCGGCACGCTCGTCGCCAATCTCGGCTACGACAAGGTGCGCATGCCCGCGCCGGTCTTCATCGGCGACACTTTGCGCGCCGAAACGGAAGTGATCGGCCTCAAGGACAGCCGCTCCCGTCCCGACGCAGGCATCGTCACTTTCGAGCACCGCATGTTCAACCAGCGTGGAGAGCTGGTCTGCGTCTGCGAGCGCACGGCATTGATGCGGAAGCGGGGATGAAGCTGCGTTCCCTCCTCTTCGTGCCCGGCGACCGGCCGGACCGGATGGAAAAGGCGCTCGGCTCGGGCGCCGATGCGCTGATCCTCGATCTCGAGGATGCCGTCGCGCCGGTTGCGAAGCCTGACGCCCGGCGGGCGGTGCGGGACTTTCTCACCGCTCACGAGCAGGCGCACCTTTGGGTGCGGATCAACCCGCTCGACGGCCCCGAAGCGGAGCGCGATTTGGAGGCGGTGCTTGCCGCGCATCCCTACGGCATCGTGCTTCCCAAGGCGGAAGGCGGCGCTTCTGTTGCCGAGCTCACCCGACGGCTCACCGAGCGCGGCAACGCCACCGCGCAGATCCTTGCGATCGCGACCGAAACGCCCGCCGCCATGTTCCAGCTCGGCACCTATGGCGGCGCGCGCCGTCTCGCCGGCCTGACCTGGGGCGCGGAGGATCTCCCCGCCGCGATCGGCGCCGCGACCAGCCGCGAGGAGGACGGGCGCTTCACGCCGCCCTACGAGCTCGCCCGCTCCCTTTGCCTGTTCGGTGCGGCCGCGGCCGGCGTGGCGCCGATCGAGACCGTCTATCCGGCGTTTCGCGACCTCGATGGCCTTGCCGCTTATGCCGCGCGCGCCCGGCGCGATGGCTTCACCGGCATGATGGCCATCCATCCCGCCCAGGTGCCGGTGATCAATGCCGCCTTCACGCCGTCCGAGGGCGAGATCGCCCATGCCCGCGCCGTCCTTGCCGCCTTCGAGGCCAATCCCGGCGCCGGGGCCCTGTCGCTGGGCGGCAGGATGATCGACCGGCCGCATCTGGTGCAGGCGCAAAGGGTGCTCGCCGCCATCCAATAGTCACGCCCGCGTCATTGTTCTGTTGCCTCCTTGTAACAGAAGAGTCATGGTGGCCGCTCGAACAGGGAGCGCCGCCGATGAAGAGCATGGTCAGTTCCGCCGCACTTGCGGCCCTTCTCGCCCTCTCCGCCTGCGCCGATGCCGAGCACGCGCCGATTGCCGAACAGGGCGCCGCCCGCGGCTCGCTCGCCGTGGCGGCGCTCGACCGCGGCGATTACGACCGCGCCGAAGCGATGCTGGCGCGCAGCCCGCTTCCCGAAGCCCATCCCGCGCGGCTGATGAACCTCGCCACCGTCTACGCGCAGACGAACCGGCCGCATCTCGCCCGCGAGACGTGGCAGCGCGTGCTCCGGTCCGAGCGGGACTCGATGGTGGAAACCGCCGACGGCCGCTACGTCTCCGCCCGCGAGCTCGCCCGCCAGGCGCTGGCCACCGTCGAAGTCCAGACCGCCTCGCGCTAGGCGGCGTCCTTTTCGGAATCCAGGGCGCCGAGACGCGCCGCGATCCACGCGCAGACGATGAGCTGCGCGGAATGGAAGATCATGATCGGCAGGATGACCAGCCCCGCCGCCGCGCCAGGGAAGAGGATGCGCGCCATGGGCGCCCCACTCGCCAGCGACTTGACCGAACCGCAGAAGAGGATGGCGGCGCGGCTTTCGCGCGGAAAGGCGCTGCCGAGGCTCCAGGCGGCGGCGAGCACGATTGCGAGGAGCAGCAGGCAAAGGCCGAGGAGGATGGCGAGCTCGGCCGGCGGGACTTGCGACCAGATGCCGCCCGCGGTGGCCGCCGAAAAGGCGCCGTAAACGGCGAGCAGGATCGTCCCCTTGTCGACCATGCGGGTGAGCCCCGGCCGCGCTTCGACCGGCGCCCGCAGCCACGGGCGCAGGGCATGCCCGATGAGGAAGGGCGCAAAGAGCAGGAGCACGATGCGCGCGATCCCGCCCGGCGAGACGCTCGCCCCGTCCGCGCCCACCATGGCGACGACCAGCAGGGGCGTCAGGAACACGCCCGCCAGGTTCGAAAAGGCCGCGGCCGCGACGGCGCCGGCCACGTTGCCGCGCGCCATGGAGGTGTAGGCGATCGAGCTTTGCACGGTGGACGGCAGTGCGGACAGGAAGAGGAAGCCGAGCCAGAGACCGCCCGACATGAGACCTGGCACGAGCTTGGACAGCAAAAGAGCCGCGGCTGGGAAGACGGCGAAGGTCAAGCCGAGGATCGCGGTGTGGAGCCGCCAGTCGGTGACGCCCGCCTTCAGCGCCTCGCGCGGCAGGCGCACGCCGTGGAGGAGGAAAAGGGTGAAGATCGCCGCAAGGGTGAAGGCGTCGAGCGCGGCCGCGGCGCCCGCGGGCACCGGCAGCGAGATTCCCGCAGCCGCGGCGGCGAGCAGCCACTGGATGAAGCGGTCCGGGATGAGGCGGGCGAGCACGGCGCCGCCTAGCGGTCCCGGCGCCCTCCCGGCAAGGCGGAAGCGAGCCTAGCGCCGCCGTCCGGCGCGCAGCTGGTTGGGCATGCGCAGCCGATTGACGAAGTTGCGGATGCTCGTCGGCTCTCCGAAATAATAGCCCTGGACGAGATCGCAGTTCATTTGGCGAAGGAGGTTGAGCACTTCCTCGGACTCGACCCCCTCCGCGACGACGACCAGGCCGAGCGCATGGGCGAGCTTCACGGTTGAATCCACGACGGCCGCGTCCGAGCGGCTGGTGCCGATCACCTGAACGAAGCTGCGGTCGATCTTGAGCTCGGTCGCCGGGAGCCGCTTCAGGTAGCTGAGCGTCGACTGGCCGGTGCCGTAATCGTCGATCGAGATGTGGACGCCCAGGTTGCGCAGGCTGTTCAGCTCGTCGATCCCGGCCGAGCCGGCGAGCGCGGCCGATTCGGTGATCTCGAGCGTCAGGCGGCGCGCGTCCATGCCGGCGTGAGAAAGCATCTCCGCAATCGGCTCGAGCAGGCGGTTGCGGCCGATCATCTTGGCCGAAATGTTGATCGCGACGGTGAGCTCTTCGTCGAGGATCGAGAAATCCCGGATCGCGGTTTCGAGGACATGGAGGGTCAGCTTCTCGATCCGCCCATTGTCCTCCAGCGTCGGGATGAACTGGTCCGGCCGGATTTCCCCGCGCACCGGGTGGGACCAGCGCACCAGCGCCTCGGCGCCGCAGACGGAGCCGGCGCGAAGATCGAACTTGGGCTGGTAGGCGACCCAGACATGGCCCTGGTCGATGGCGCGGTCGAGTTCGTTCAGCAGCGACAGGCGCCAGTTGGCGTCTTCGCTTTCGTCGGAGCAATAGCGCTCCCAGGCGAGGCCCTGGCGTTCGGCCTGGCTGGCCGCCGCCATGGCCGCGGCGACGGCTTCGCCCGTATCGAGTTTCGGATCGTCGCTGATGCCGACGGCGATGGTCACGTCCACGGTCCGCGTGCCGACCGGAATGCCGCTGGCGAGAAGGGCATGAAGGCCTTCCAGCGCGTCCGACGTGGTCGATCCGCTGTCGAGCGCGCGCCAGGCGAAGCTGTGATCGTCCACCTGGAACATCTGCGCACCCCCGGCGGCGAGCGTGATCCGGTCCGCGACGCGGCGCATCAGCTCGCCCTGGGCTTCGGTGCCGAGAAGGGCGGTGGTTTCGACATGGTTGCGCAGGCGCACGGCAACGGTGGCGACGCCCTGGGGCTTGGCCATGCTCATCGCGGTGAGGTTCGGAATGTGGCTGACCGGCGCCAGGGTGATACGGGCGAGGACGGCGGAGGTGATGGCGATGGCCGAGCCGGCCACCAAAGCGGCGAGCGCGGCGACGACGCCGGCGCCGGGCGCCGCGATCAGGCCCGTCGCCTCGTGGAGCAGCATTGGCGCGGCGCCGGCGACGAGCAGGGTCGCGGCGAGCGCGGCGACGCGCCAGACTGGGCTGCGCAGGGACGCCGACAGCGCGATCAGCAGGGCGGCGAGGGCGAGGCCGGGCAGCGGGCCGAGCGGTACCGGCGCATGGCGCCGCAGCGTTTCGGAACCGACCGCCTGGATGAAGACGCCGGGAATCCGGCCGTGCGACGGGACGACGAACCGGTCGCCGAGCGTGCTTGCGGTGGCGCCGACGATGACGTTGCGCCCTTCGAAGAGGCCGGGCGGCACCCGGCCGGCGAGCACGTCGGCATAAGAGACGATGGGAAAGCCGACCGGATCGATCGACCAGTCGAGCGGGATGGTGTCCGTCCGCCGGCTCGGCTGATCGGCGAGATAGGTGGCGAGCGACGGCCGCTGCTCGCCCACGATGCGCACGCTGTAGGGCAGGTTGCGCGCGAAAAGGTCCGGATCGAGATTGAGCCAGATGGCGCCGACGTCCGCATGGCGGCGCAGCGACTCGGTCGGCAGAACTTCGGTCCGCTCGCCATATTCGCCGTCGGCATTTTCGAGCAGGGCCGGGAGCACGACCCGGCCGCGCGCGCGCTCGATGGCGGCGGCGAAGGCGCGGTCCTCGGCCGGGTCCTCGGACGGCGCGGCGAAGCCGACGTCGAAGGCGATGCGCCGCGCGCCGCTTTCGCGAAGCCGGTCGACGAGGCGCCCGTGGGTGCTTCGCGCCCAGGGCCAATTGCCGATTTCGTCGAGGCTGGGCCCGTCGATCGCGACCACCACCGTCTGCTGCGACGGCATCTTGCGGAACAGGTTGTGCCGGATCTCCTCAACCGCGCTGTCCGCATAGCCGCCCGGCGCGAGGACGGCCGTTGCCGTCCCCGCTACCAAAGCGAGCACGAGAATGCAGATTCTGGCGCTTCGCCGGAACAGATCTGCAATGCGGATCAGCATCGAATTGTGGAACCCCCGAGGCCCGCCGGAAGGCGCGCCATGGATGGGGATAAGCACAAGTGGTTTCTATTTCCCTACGAGGCCTTAACCTCAGTCAGGAACGATCCGGCCATTCTCCAGCACCACCACGCGCTCCGCCGCGGCCAGCGTTTCGCGGCGGTGCGCGATGACGATGCGGGTGATCCCCATGGCCGCGATCGCCGCGTTGACGCGCGCCTCGTGGGCGGCATCGAGATGGGCGGTGCCTTCGTCCATGATCAGGATCTTGGGCCGGCGGTAAAGCGCGCGGGCGAGGAGGATGCGCTGCATCTGCCCGCCCGAAAGCGTTGAGCCCATGTCGCCGACGAGCGTGAGGTGCCGCATCGGCATGGCCGCGACATCGTCGGCGATGGCGGCGGCCTCCATCGCTTCGGCGAGCCGCTTCGCGTCCACCGGCTCGAAGCCGGCGACATTGTCGGCGATCGTGCCGGCGAACAGCACGTCGTCCTGCAGCACGGCGGCGACGTTCTCGCGCCACGCGCGGCGGCCGTAGCGGGCGAGCGGCACGCCTTCGACCAGCACCTCGCCCGACGTCGGCTCGAGCAGGCCGAGGAGGATCTTGGTCAGCGTCGTCTTGCCGCCGCCGGACGGGCCGGTGATCGCGACATGCTCGCCGGCGCGGATGTGGAGGTCGACGCCCTTCAGCACTTCGGGATCGTGAATGCCGTAGGCGAAGGTGACGCCGCGCAGCGCGATCTCGCCGCGAAGCCCGTCGGGCTGCACCGACGGCTCCCCGAAGCCGCGATCCTCGTCGGTGAGCGCGATGTCCGACAGGCGATCGAGATGCAGGCCCAGCATCCGGAATTCGGTCGCCTTGTCGATCAGCGACTTGGTCGCCGCCGCGAACTGCATCCGGTAGGCGAGGAAGGCGAAGATCATGCCCACCGTGAAGCCGCCTTCGATCGCCATCGATACGGCGAGCCAGGTGACGGCGACGATCTCGACCGACCAGAGCAGGGTCGAGACGGTGGTCTGCCAGGTCTTGATCCGCTCATGCGCGAACTTGGCCCCGAGGGCTTCCGAAAGCCGGTTCTGCCACACGGCGTGGCGGATCGTCTCGCGCCCGGCGAGGCGCAGCGTGACGATGCCGCGCAGGCTTTCGATCATGGACGATTGTTCGCGCGCCCCCGCCGCGATGCGCTCGTTCTCGGCGCGGCGCTCGGCGGGAAGGGTGAGCCAGCGGAACGCTCCGTAAAGGAGGAGCGAGGCGAGCGGGATCATGGTGAGGAGCGGCGAATAAAGCAGCATCAAAGCGAAGGTGAGGATGGCGAGCACGCCGTCGATCAGTGCGGCGGCGGCGCTTTCGGTGAGCAGCCGTTGTATGGGGATCACCGACTGGAAGCGCGACAGGACGTCGCCGACGCTTCTTTTCTCGAACCAGTCCACGGGCAGGCGCATCAGCCGCCGCGCGATGTTGGAAGCGATGCCGAAGGCGAGGGCAGTTCCGGACGTGAGCAGCACGAAGGCGCGCAGCAGGACGGCGCCCGCATTGACGATGGCGAACAGCCCGAAGCCGATGGCGAGCACCGTCATCAGGTGCACGTCGAGCGCGGGCAGGGCCTCGTCCACGGCGAGCTGAAGAAGGTAGGGCGAGGCCAGGACATAGGCCTGGAGAACCAGGCTCAGCACCGCCGCCTGGGCGATGGAGCGCTTGAGCCCGACGGCGCCGCTCCAGAGCTGCGAAAGGCGGAGCGGCTTCTTTTCCGCTTCCGGCTTGAAGTCCCGGCTCGGCCTCAGCTCCAGCGCCACGCCGGTGAAGTGGCGGGACAGCGAGTCCTGATCGTGCCAGCGACCGTCCTGCGCCGGATCGACGATATAGGCCTTGCCCCGCGACACCCGCTCCAGGACGACGAAATGGTCCATGTCCCAGTGGAGGATGGCGGGAAGCTGAATCGCGCCGAGACCGTCCAGGCGGACCTTCAGGGGCCGCGGCGAAAAGCCGAGGGCGTCCGCCGTTTCCATCAGGGTCTTGAGGCCGATGCCGCGCGAGGACACGCCGAAGCGGCGGCGCAGCGATCCGAGATCGAAATCGTGGCCCCAGAAATTCGCCACCATGGCGAGCGAGGCGAGGCCGCATTCCGCCGCTTCCGCCTGGCGGATCGCCTTCACCCGCCGTTTCGGCAGGAAGGTCATCTCCACGTTGGGCTGGGCGTTCACCGCGCCGCCACCGCGTAGAGCGGCTCGAAGAGCAATTCGGCCAGGCTGCGCTCCCGCGTCGTGATCCGGGCGCTCACCGTCATTCCGGGGCGCAGGCGCTGGTCGCGGCCGAAGGCGCGGATCGCGTCGCCGCCGAGCGCGGCATCGACGAGAAAGGCTTCGGCCGCAGCGCCGTCGGGCCGCTGAACGGGGATCGCCGCCTGCGACACGGAGGCGACGCGCGCTTCCACGGTGCCGTAAGTGGCATAAGGAAAGGCGTCCACGGCGACGCGGATCAATTGGCCCGGCTCGATGCTGCCCGCGGCGGCCGGCGGCACTTCGATGCGGGCGTGGAGCCGCGTTCCCGCCGGAACGATCGAAAGCACGGCCTGGCCGGACGACACGGCATCGCCGCGGTGCACGAGAATGCCGGTGACGGTGCCCGCCTCCGCTGCGGTGACGAGGAGAGTGGACGCATTCTCGTCCGCCGCCGCCGCGCCCGCCAGCTCGGCGCGCTGGCCGGCGAGATCCGCGCGCTGAAGGGCGAGTTCGCTTTCCATGCGGGCGAGATCGGCGGCGCCGGATGCAATGGCCGCGCGCCGTGTGCCCAGATCCTGCTGAAGCCGCGACAGGCCCTGACGGCGGGTGGCGAGCAGCTCCTCGCGCTGCAATATGTCCTGCTGGGACACGAAGCCGCGGGCGGCGACCCTGCGCGCACGCTCCAGCTCCACTTCCGCCGAGCGGACGAGCGCCTGCTGTTCGTCGATCTGGGCCGAAAGGCCGGCGACCTGCTCGCGCTCGCCTTCGATCCGCGCGCCGAGCGCCCGGGCTTCGGCGCGCATCGCGCCGAGCACGTTCGGCTCGCGGGTTCGCAGGATCGCCTCGCGCTCGGCGACCGACGCGGCGCGGCGGGTCTCGAGCGAGCCTTCGCCGGCTTCGGTCGCGATCCGGATGCGCAGGAGCGGGGTCCCCGCGGCGACCTGCTGTCCTTCGCGCACCAGCACCTCTTCGACCGTGCCGGCGCGCGCGGGAACGACGCGCACGATGCCGCGGTCGCCGGTGAGGCGGCCGGTCACGGACGTGGTTTTGGAATAGCTTGCCGTTGCGAGAAACAAAGCGGCGACGAGAATGGCGGCCAGAAGGAAGCCGCCGAGCAGCTGCCACGAGACCGGCGGGACGAGCACGACGTCGCCGTGGAGGCGGTCCTGCCCCCGCATCGCTTCGGGCCTGAATAGCTGCACGAAAAAAGCCCCTCCCGGGGCTTCTTATAAGCGAGTCCAGCGACTTGCGCGAGGACTTAGATATTGTCCGGAGGTCGCCCGCAGGAGCGGGGTCCGGGTGAGGTCCGGCCGCCGGAGCGGCCGGACCTGCATCGGCTTATTCGTCGATGCCGCGGATGCCGGTCTGGGCATCGGTGCCACGGCCACCACCGGCAACGGCGGCGATTTCGGCTTCGGTCAGCTCGACGATGTCACGCTTTTCCATCGGTAATTCCTCCCTGTCCGATCGTTCGGAGGACTGACGATTACGCCTTCGTAAACGGAGCGTAAACCGATTTTCGATCCGTTTTCGCAACGATTCCAAACGGCGAGGGTTAATGCGGCCCCCATGTGCATGGGGAACAGCGCCACGCTGCGCTTCACGGGCGTCCGCGCGCCGGCGCTGCAAATCAATCGGCTGCGCAAATGTTCCGATGGAAAGTGATGAAGTTTCAAAGGCCTGGATGTCCGAAGTCCTCGGCATGGCGACGTCATTGTTGAGCGCGGCGGCCGTTGCCGCAGGCGGGTTGGTGCGCTGTGGCGCGCAAGGTGGTGCACCGGCGGCCAACGCCCGGCGAGGCTCGGAATCCCGCTTTGAAACGGCAAAAGCCCGACGTTCTAAATCGTTAACGGCGATTTTCCGCGCCTCGAACACGCGAATCGCACGTTCGCAGTCCCCGAATCGCGCGAATCAGTTGCCGCGCAGCCGGTCGTCGTCGCGGTATCGGCTCTCGATGAAGCGATGCTCGATCTCGAAGCTCGCCTCGCGGCACCCGTCGATCTCGCCGCACAGGCGGGTCAGCTCCTCGGCGACTACGCCGAGGCTGTCGGTGATGCGCCGGTCGTTCTCCGTTCCGCGGCCGCGGGTTTCCGGCGGCAAGGCGAGGTAGGAATCGACGAGATTGGGAAGGTGTCCGCCGACGAGGCGCCGCACGTCGGCGGTGAGCGGCGAAGCTTCGGGGAGGGCATCCAGCGCCGGCTGCATGCGCTGGAGCCGCGCGAGGATGAGGTCGGCGGAGGGCAGAGCGGTGTGGGGAAGCTCCTCGCAGCGGTCGAGCAGCCAGGTCTCGCATCGGCCCGCCAGCATCGGCAGCGGGACCTTGGCGACCGCTTCCTGGGTCGGGAGCGGCGGCGCCTTGCGGGCGCCGCGGCTCGGCAGTGTGAGGCTGAGCAATGCGGCGAGGAAGATGCCGAACAGGGCGAAGAGCCAGGTGAAGAAGCCGATCGACGCGCCCGCCACGTCGAACACGACCAAGGCGAGGATCAGGGCGACGAAGATGAAGGCGGCGCGCCGCGCCCGGCGAAAGGCTTCGGCCGCGGTGCGCTTCAGCTTGCGCGTGCCCGCCTCGCGCGCGGCGCGGGAGCCGGCCTGCCGACGGAAGAGGTCGACCGCACCATGGAGGGATCGTTCGAGTTCGTGCACCTTCAGCTTCCTTCGAGGCCGGACGGGTCCTTGTAGCGGCTTTCGATGAACCGTCCTTGAGTCTCGAACGCGTCCCGGTCCTGCCCGACCAGCTTGGTGCCGATTTCGCCCAGTGCGACGCTGGCCGCGCGCAGGCTGGCGGCGAGGCGCTCGTCGACGGTGAGGCCGCCATTGTCGCGCTCGCGGCGATAAGGGGCGGGGACGCGCTCGTAGCGCTCGATCAGCTCGGGAAGGTGCTGGCCCATCAGGCGGCGTGCATCCTGGGCGAGGGGATCGAGCGGATCGAGGGTCGCGAGCTTCGATTCGAGAAGCGGAAGCTGGGCGCTGATCGCGTCCACTTCCCGCGCGGCCGGAGGCGGCAGGGCCGCGCGCTCGCCGACGAGCAGGCTTTCGAGCTGCTGGACGACCGCCTTCGTGGGCAGCTGCTCGCTATAAGGGACCCGCGTGGCCTGGCGGGACGGCCACAGGCTGGCGATGACGATCACCGCGAGAATGGCGAGTGCGACGATGAAGAGGCCGGCCTGGCCGATCGGGCCGATGATGAGGCCGAAGACGATGGTGGCGACGATCAGCGCGCCGATCGCCATGGCGCCGGTGGCGACCCGCCGGCCGACGGCGGCGGCGTTGCGGCCGTGATGGCGGCGCCGGGCCGCCACCGCTTCGGGCGTGCGGCCGTCGTAGCGCGCCACCACCTCGTCGAAGCGGGCGATCGCCTCGTCGACGCCGGACGGGTGGCGCATCCGGATCAGCCTTCGAGAGCGCTGAGCGGCGAAGCGCCGGACGTGCCGCCGCCGGCCAGCCGGTTCTGCTCGACGCCCTCGGCCCGCGCGATGTAGCCGCGCGACTTCTCGACCTCCGAAGACAGGACGTTCACCGTCTGCTTCATGTTGCCGAGCGCCTCCAACTTGAACTTATCGACCATGTCCATCGTGTCGTAGATGTTCTGGAACGCGCGCTGCAGCGTTTCGAGCGGGATGGTGGCGGACGCCGCCTGCTTGTGGATCTCGCCGGACTGATTCTTGAGCATCGATCCGGTGGATTCGATGACGTTGGCAGTCGTCGTGTTGAGCGCGGTGATCTGCTCCAGCACGAGGCGCTGGTTGGTCAGCGCCGAAGCGACGGTGACGGCGGTGCGCAGTGCCGAGACGGTCGTGGTGGAGGCGCGGTCGACGCCCTTCACGAGCTCCACATTGTTCTTCTTGACGAGATCGAGCGCCAGATAGCCCTGGACGGTGACCGCCATCTGCGTGAGCAGGTCGGTGGTGCGCTGGCGGGTGTAGAAGAGGGCCGTTTCGCGGATCGCCTTGGCCTTGGCCGGCTCGGTCGCGTCGAGGTCGTTCGCCGTTTCCTCGAGCTTCGCGTCCAGCGCCTTGGAGATGTGGATCATCTGCTCCAGACGGCCCATCGTCTTCCACATGTTGGCGCGCTCGACGTCGATCGCCGCATTGTCCTTCAACAGCTCGTCCTTGCCCGAGGCGAGGCTGGCGAGGATCTTGGAAATGTGGGTCTGGGCCGATTGGTACTTCTGGAAATAGCCGCGCAGCTTGTTGCCGTAGGGAATGATCCCGAACAGGCGCTTGGTGCCGGTGATCTTGCCGTTGCGGGCCGGATCGAGGTCTTCCACCGTGCGGCGCAGCTCGCCGAGGTCCGCGCCGATGCCGTTGTCGGCGTCGATCGCCTTGACCGGCCGGTCGAGGAAGCGGTTCGAATGGCCCGCGGCTTCCGCAATCTCCTTGCGTCCCATGGAGGTGAGCTGATCGACCTTGCGGCCGAATTCGGGAGAATTGGCGTCCAGCGAGACGAGATCGGCTACGAATTGGTCGACCTTCTGCTCGAGCTGGGTCTTTTCCTCGGGCTTCAAGGGCACGAGGCCCGCGGCCTGCTCCGGCTGGACGACCTGGAGCGGCTTGGGCGGCTCCAGCGTGATCGTGGGCTGCGCGGCTGTGGTCGTCTCGGTCTGCGTCGCCATGTCTTCGTCCCCGCTTCAAACTCTTCGGCCTGAAATTGGTGGTTAGCGCGGAGCGCGCAAGAGCGAAAGTGTGTTAATCGCGTAAGTCACAGCGGCGCCTCGCTGTTAATGTGAAAGCAAGCTGCGGTTCGCCACTCCATCTGCGGGCCTGCCGGACCGGCTGCGGCTTGGGGAGAATATCGTGCTGAAATGGAGATTGGCGGCCGCTTTCGCGGCCGCGGTGGCGGCGCCCGCTTACGCCCAGGCGCCCGCGCCTCCTGTCGCGACGGCCGCGGAGGATCAGGTGCGCGACATCGTGGTCAATGGGCGCAGAACCGGCATTCCGTTCTGGGAAGTGCGGGGCGAGGGGCGGACGCTCTTCCTCGTCGGCGCGATCAACAACGTGTCGAGCGAAGGGCGCTGGGATCCCGAGGCGCTGACCGCGGTGCTTCGCCGCGCGGACCGGGTGATGTTTCCCGAAGCGCGGGAGTTCACCATCGGCAATCCGTTCCGGCTGATCGGCTATTTCGCGCGCTGGCGGCGGCAGGCGAGCCTGCCGCGCGGCCGGTCGCTGGCCCAGATGGTCCCGGTTGCCGAGCTGGCGCGGCTGGCGGCGCTTCGGAACCGCAGGATGGTGGACGGCGATTATCTCACCACCCATCCCTTTCACCTAGCGAACGAACTTCGCGAAGGGGCGCGCCGGGGCACGGGGCAGGGGCAGGACGTGCGGGAGTTCGTGCGGCGTGCGATCCGCCGCGAGCGGCTCGTCCAGGTGCCGATCGCCCGCGGCAACACCCGCGAACTGGCCCGCGACCTTTTCACCTCCCCGCCGGAGGAGCATGTTCCCTGCCTCGTCAGCGCGATCGCTTTGGGCGAGGCGGGGCCGGAGGCGATCCGGGCGCGCTCCAGGGCGTGGGTCGAGCGCCGCGTCGCCGACGTGCTCGCATCGCCCGTGGAGGCGGTGGAAGCGCGTTGCTGGCCGAGCGACCACCTCGCCGACCTGCAGGACGCGGCCGATATCCGCACCACCATCCGCGGCGTGATCGGCGATCCGCAAGTGACTGTTGCGGTGCTTCAGCTCCGGACGCTGGCAAGCCCCGGCGGCGTTCTCGACGATCTCGAGAGCGCCGGTTACGAGATCGTTGGGCCGGACTGGCGCTGATTTTCGTCAGCGCCGGCGGGGCCGCCGCCGCGCCGGGGCGCTCGTGACGCCGAGTTCGGCGAGAAGATGCGGCTGATCGTAGGCGTGGCGCAGCGCCGCGGTGACGGCCGCGGTGGTGACGAGGACGCTGCGGTTGACGTTGGGATCGTAGCCGTAGGCGTTGCGCTGGGTGAGGACGGTCGAATCGAAGTTCGCGCCGATGATCTCGCCTGCGGCGTTCACCGCCGGTGAGCCGGAGGAGCCGCCGATCGTGTCCGTCGAGGCGGCGACGTCGAGGACCGTGTCCGTCGGGATGAGCCGGCGGGCGGCGGCGAGGCGGGGCGGAAGGTCGAACGGCTCGGCGCCGGTGGCGCGGTCCCAGAGGCCGGCGAAGGTGGTGGCGTGGGGGACGCGCCGGCCCTGATGCTCCCAGCCTTCGATCCGGCCGTAGGTGAGGCGCAGGGTTCCGGTGGCGTCCGGATAGAGGCTGGTGCCGTAGATGGCGAAGCGCGCGCGGGCGAGCGCTTCGCTGGCGCGGTCGGTCGGCGCCTGGACCTTGCCTTCATATTCGCCGCGCGTCGCCCGGGTGACCGGCTGGATGCGCAGCAGGAATTGAATGAGGGGATCGTCGGACGCCTGGACGGCGGTGAGCCCGCCCTCCCAGAGGCGGCGGCGGACGGCGGAATCGCCGAGGCTGGTGCCGCGGGCGAGGCGCTCGGCGAGCTTTTCCGGCGACTCGCTGCCGAGCAGCGGCCGGACGCGCGGGTCGTCGACGGTCAGGATCTCGCGGGTCTTGGACAGCCACCAGGCGAGCTGCACTTCGTCGACGGCGCGGTAGGTCGGCCGCTCGGCGAACAGGCGCCGCTCGACCTGGGGCAGGCGGGCCTCGCCATATTCGGGGAGGCGCTCGGCGCTCGGCTTCGCCCGTTCCTGCGCGCCGCGCACGATGTCGCGCGCCCAGGCGTAAAGCTGCGAGCCGCCGCCGGCGCGGGTTTCGAGCATGTAATAGCCGGGATACAGGCGCCTCAGCTCCGGCTGGAGCGCGGAAAGGTCGCGCCAGGGATCGCCGACGTCGCGGGCGACGTCGCGATTGCCGGCGACGCGCCTGCGGAAATCCTCTTCCGAAGCTTGGCGCGCGGCCATGAAGCGCGCGTCGATCAGCGCCTGCTGGCGGCCGTAGCCGCGCTTGTAGGTGTTCTCGATCCCGTAGAGCGGGCCCTGCGCCTGGAAGGCGTTTTCCGGGCTCTGGCGGCTGAACTGGATGAGGCGGCCGCGAAGCTCGGAATTGACGAGCTGTTCGAGCGGGAGCGTGACTTCGGAAACGGTGCGGAGCTGGTCCTGGGTCAGGAGGCGCTGGGTGGCGCCTGGGCTTCCCGAAAGGAAGACGGGCTGTCGGGCCGCGGGCGGCGCCGGGTTCCAGCGGAAGTATATGGGCGTCGCCGCGGGGCGGCCGTTCTCGTACGCGCGCACGAAGGCGCCATCGAGGGCGAAGCGCGGAAAGCTGAAATTGTCGAGGTCGCCGCCGAAGGCCGAGGCGCGGTGCTCGGGCGCGAAGGCGAGGCGGACGTCCGTGTAGCGGCGGTAGGTGTAGAGCTTGAACTGGCCGCCGCGGTAGAGGGTCACGACCTGGCAGCGGCGGGTGGTGTCGGCGGCGCAGGCTTCGGTCTCGATCCGACCGGCTTCGGCGTCCCGGGCGCGGGTAAAGGCCTCACCTTCGAGACCGCGGCCGGCGGCCTGCATGCGCTGGGTAACGTCGGCGATGTCGGTCAGGATTTCGGCGGTCATGCCCGGGCAGCGTTGCTCTTCGGCGCGGCTGGCGGGCGTGAAGCCGAGTTCGACATAATTGCGCTGCGGGGTCGAGAGGTCCTCGACGCAGCCTGAGACGACATGCTCGTTGGTGAAGATGAGCCCTTCACGCGAAACGACGCCGCCCGATGCCCCGCCGATCCGGACCGAGGCGAGACGCACCCGGTCGAGCCAGGCCTGGTCGATGCGAGTGCCGAGCTCGCGATTGGCCGCGGCGATCGGGAAATTGTCGAAGGTCCACATGCCCTCGGATGCCGACGCGGCGCCGGCAATCGACAGGAGGGCGGCGGAAGCGAAGAGGCGGGCGGTGAGCGTCACTGGCACATTCCTTCGAAGAAGCGAGTCGCTCAGCCGCTAGCAAGCTCGAAGGATGTTGGCGAGGATGCGTCCGCCGGCGGGGCTCAGGATCGATTCCGGGTGGAACTGCAGCCCCCATTGCCGCGCCTCGCGGTCGGAAAAGGCCATGGCCATGTCGTCGATCTCGGCGTGCACGGTGAAGCGCTCGGGCAGGCGGCGGGTGCAGAGGCTGTGGTAGCGGCCGATGCGGACCGGGCCTTCCATCCCCGCGAACGGCCCGGCGCCGTCATGGGCGAGGAGCGAGACCTTGCCGTGCACCGGCTCCGGCGCGCGCTCAACGTTGCCGCCCGCTTCGAGAACGATCGCCTGATGGCCGAGGCAGATGCCGAGCACCGGCACGCGCGTCTTGGCGAGCGCGATCAGTTCGAGGCAGCAGCCGGCGTCCTCCGGGCGCCCGGGGCCGGGGGAGAGAAGGAGCATAGCGCCGGCCTCGTCGGCGGCAGCGAGCGCGTCCCCGGCGGCGACGCTGTTGCGCAGGACGCGGACCTTGGGGCCGAGCCGCTCGATCGCTTCGACGAGGTTGAAGGTGAAGCTGTCGAGATTGTCGATCATGAGGACGTGCGGGATCATCGCGCGCCCTCCGCCGCGGCGATTGCGGAGAGGATGGCGGAGGCCTTGCGGCGCGTCTCGTCAGCTTCGGCCTGCGGGTCGCTGTCGTGGACGACCCCGGCGCCGGCGCGGACGTAGGCGATGCCGTCCTTGACCACGGCCGAGCGGATGACGACGCCCGTGTCCATCGCGCCTTCGCCCGAGATCCAGCCGACGGCGCCGCCATAAGGGCCGCGCTTGGTGCGCTCGGCACTGCGCAGGAGCTGCGTCGCCCTGATCTTGGGCGCGCCGGAGAGAGTGCCGACGTTGAGGCAGGCCTGCAGCGCGTGCAGGGCGTCGTAGCCGATGGCGAGACTGCCCTTCACCGAGGAGACGAGGTGCATGACGCGGGCATATCGCTCGACCGTCATCAGGTTCGCCACGCGGCGGGTGCCGGGGATGCTGACGCGGGCGACGTCGTTCCTGGCGAGATCGACCAGCATCATATGCTCGGCGACTTCCTTCTGGTCGAGGCGGAGGTCCGCTTCCATGCGGTCGTCCTCGTCATGATCGACGCCGCGCGGGCGCGTGCCGGCGATCGGCTTCACTTCGACGCTGGGCCAGCCCTCCTCCCGCTTCACGCGGACGGAGGTTTCGGGCGAGGCGCCGAAGAGGATGTGATCGGGCGAGGAGACGAAGAACATGTAAGGGCTGCGATCGAGCGCGCGAACGGCCGCAAAGGCGGCGAGCGGGTCCGGGCACGGCGCGGCGAAGGTGCGGGAGGGGACGATCTGGTAGACGTCGCCCGCGAGGACGTGCTCCTTCATTCTGGAGACGAGGGCGGCATATTCGACATCGTCGAGGTCGGGGACGGCTTCGGTGGGGGTGGAGCCGGACACATGATTCCGTTCGTCCCGAGCGT
Source organism: Allosphingosinicella sp. (assembly GCA_036388975.1). Taxonomy (GTDB): domain Bacteria; phylum Pseudomonadota; class Alphaproteobacteria; order Sphingomonadales; family Sphingomonadaceae; genus Allosphingosinicella. Next base: position 30,394 of record DASVQT010000077.1, read on the forward strand.
AGTCGAGGGGCGACTGCTCGGATTCATCGTTCGCGCCCCTCGACTTCGCTCGGGACGAACGAGGTTGGGGGTCCTGCACATAAGCCGAGGCGGCGGCACAGCGGGCGGCGAGGTTGGTGAGGCGCTCGGCGGCGTCGTTCTGGGTGCGCTCGGCTTCGGACGCGTCGTTGCCGAAGGAGGCGCAGACGAGGCGGGGGGCGAGGCCGGGTTCGGCCACGACCAGGGATTCGGCGGCCCAGAAGACGAAGTCGGGGAAGTTCAGCCGATCCTCGGCCGGGGCGGGCAGGTCTTCGAACAGGTCGACATGGTCGAAGGCGACGACGCCCATGAGGGCGAGGGTGAAGGGCTCTTCGGGCGTGTCGCTGCGAATGCCGGATGTGAGCGCGCGAAGCACGTCGAAGGGGGAGGGGGCGAGCAGGCGCTGTTCGGCATCGTCGCTCGCCGTGCGCGGGAAGCGGAGGACCAGACGGTCGGCGTCGTGCGCGGCGAATTGCTCCGGGAGGCTGCGCGCGGCGATCCGCATCAGGGCGTCGCCGCCGGCGGTGAGGCGGGTCAGCACGACTTCCCCGCCGCGGCATTCGATGCGCAGCGCCGCGCGGTCGAGGATGAGGCTGGGGCCGGCGAGCGTTTCGAGCAGCATCGTGTCGGCGCGAGTCCCGCCATCCGACAGCGCCGCGTAGAGGGCGAGCCGGTCGGCGGGCGCGGCGAGGCGGCGGGTCAGCGCCCGCGCCGTGCCGCCGCCGGGATGCGCGGCGTTCACGCGAGCTCCCGCCCGACCGCGGCGGCGACCGGGCGCAGCGCCGCCATCAAGGCCTCGAAGCCTTCCGGGTAGAGCGACTGGGCGCCGTCGGACCAGGCAACGGCGGGGTTTTCGTGCATTTCGACAAGGATCCCGTCCGCGCCGCAGGCCGCGGCGGCAAGCGCCATCGGTATCACGAAATCGCGAACGCCCGTGCCGTGCGACGGATCGACGAGGACGGGGAGGTGGGTCTTCTGCTTAATGTAGGGGATGGCGTTCAGATCGAGCGTGTTGCGGGTCGCCGTCTCGAAAGTGCGGATGCCGCGCTCGCACAGGATCACCTGCTCATTGCCCTCGGCCATGAGATATTCGGCGGCGAGCAGCAGATCTTCGACTTTCGCCGCCATGCCGCGCTTCAGGACGACCGGCTTGCCCGTGCGCCCGACAGCCTTGAGCAGCGAGAAATTTTGCATATTGCGCGCACCGATCTGGAGCGCGTCGGCATACTCAGCGACGATGTCGACGTCGCCCGTTTCCATGACTTCGGTGACGACGGGGAGGCCGAACTCGTCGCCGGTGGCGCGCAGCATCTTGAGACCATCGAGGCCATGGCCTTGAAAGGCGTAGGGGCTGGTCCGCGGCTTGAAGGCGCCGGCGCGAAGCCCGTGTGCGCCGGCCGCTTTGGCGAGCCGCGCCGTGTTGCGCATCTGGCTTTCCGTCTCAACCGCGCAAGGCCCGGCGATCACCGCGAAGCCGCGCCCGCCGATGGCAGTCTTGCCGAGGCGCACGATCGTGTCGTGCGGGTGCATCTCGCGGCTGACCAGCTTGTAGGGCGCAAGGATCGGCTTCAGCGACTCGACCATCGGATGGCTGTCGAGCGCCAGCTCCGCCAGCACCCGTTCGTCGCCGAGGGCGCCGAGGACGACTCGCTCGGTGCCCGGCATGTGGAGAGGCTTCAGGCCTTTTTCCTCGATGCGGCGGAGGATTTCCTGCGCTGTTTCGTCGGTCGCGTCGCGCTTCAGGACGATGATCATGTCGTGATTTCCGTTCGGATGTTTGGAGGCGTGGAAAAACAAAAAGCCCGCCGGTGAGGGCGGGCCTTGGCTCTTGTCGGAGAAGCTTTGCTTGGCTTCGGCTAGACGATCGCTGGACGCGCCTCATGGCTCATGGAGGGCCAGCGCCACCACATGCCGTTCAGCGGCGAGATGCGAATTTCAGCCGTCATTTCGACGACATAGCTAAGGCGGCAAAACCTACGGGTCAACGCCCGTTCATGGGCGCACGGGCAAATGCCGGTGATTGACATGTCGGCGTTCGGCCGACACCCTGAGGCTGCAATGACGAACTGCCGGACCCAGATCAGCCGCCTATGCGCCTCCGGCGCCGCGCTGTCGGCCGCTGTTTATTATTATTACGGCACCGCACGGGCGGGACCGATCTGACGCGCTGATCCTACGACCAGTTCACTCGATCGACCCCGTCCGGACCACCGGGCGGGGTTTCTTTTTGTCTCCACACAAGGGAAACTTCCGATGCTCACCGACCTTCTCGAAGCGCCAGGATCGGCGGCCGCCGGTTCGCTCGCCCCGCCGCCCGGCTGCGCAGCCGACTGGACGATCCCGCAGCATTGGGAGCGTTTCACCGCCGAAGACCACCGCGTCTGGGACCTGCTCTTCGCCCGCCAGCAGGAGATGCTCGAGGGCCGCGCCGTGCGCGCCTTTTCCGAAAGCCTCGGCGTCCTAAAGCTCTCGCGCCCCGGCATCCCCAATTTCGAGGAGCTGAACGAGCGGCTGTTCGGGCGCACCGGCTGGACGGTGGTGTCCGTGCCCGGGCTCGTGCCGGATGCGGTCTTCTTCGAACATCTCGCCGCCCGCCGCTTTCCGGCCGGCAACTTCATTCGTTCGGCCGCGCAGCTCGATTATCTGGAAGAGCCGGACGTCTTCCACGACGTCTTCGGCCACGTGCCCTTGCTCGCCGTCCCGGCCGTCGCCGATTTCATGCAGCGCCTCGGCGAGCTCGGGCTCGACGCTCTCGACCGCGGCCGCATGCACCGGCTTGCCCGGCTCTACTGGTACACGGTGGAGTTCGGCCTGATGCGCGAAGGCGGCGATCTGCGCATCTTCGGCGCCGGCATATTGTCGAGCTTCGGCGAGTCCCGCTTCAGCCTCGAAAGCCCCGAGCCGCAGCGGCCGAACTTCGAACTCGGACGGGTTATGCGCACGACCTACCGCACGGACGCGTTCCAGAAGGCCTATTTCGTCATTGAAAGCTTCGACGATCTCCTCGCACGGATCGAGGAGGCGGATTTGGGCGCGCTTTACGAGCGAATCGAAGGGGAGCCAGATTTGGCGCCTGGGCGGGGCTGATCAGGCACCGGTGCCATCATGCCGGACTTGATCCGGCATCCACCTTCTTCTTCTCAGCTTCCGCAAGAAGGTGGACCCCGGATCAAGTCCGGGGTGACGGCTGCAGGGGTGCGATCCTGGAGCTAGGCTCAGCCTTCCGCTTCGCGCACGAAGGCGGCTTCGCCGCCGATGCGCGCGGCGATCTTGCCGAGCCAGATGAGGATCGTGATCGCGACCACGGTGGCGATGATCGCATAAGTGTAGAGGCCGACGAGATCGTCGCCGAGGCCGAGCTTGGCGAGCGTCGCCTTGATCGCTTCGTTCCACGCCAAGGCGGCGACGAGGCCGAGCGAAGCCGAAGCAAGTGCGATCATGGTCTGAATAAAGGCGCGGTGATTCATGTGGCGTCTCTCCCTGTTGTGGTCACTTTGTCATGAATGAAAGTCCGGAAGGGGCGCCTCGACGGTGCAGACGACGCCTTCTTGCCAGAATTCGATGACGGCGGTGCCGTCTAGCTCCGCGGCGAGGCCGCGCTCGATCATCCGCGTGCCGAAGCCCCGCGCGGCCGGCGGCGCGACGGCGGGGCCGCTGGTTTCGCGCCACACGAAGCGAAGGCGCCCGTTTTCGATCTCCCAACGAACCGACACGCGCCCGGCCGGCACCGAAAGGGCGCCGTATTTTACGGCGTTGGTGGTGAGTTCGTGCACGGTGAGCGCCAGCGACACCGCCGCCTTGGGCGGGATCGGCACAAGCGGTCCCTCGATCTCGAAGCCGCCGGCATGGCCGCGATAGGGCGCCACCGCATCCTCGACGATCTGGGCGATCGACACGGGCGCCCAGCTCCGATCGGTGAGCACGTTGTGCGCCGCCGAAAGCGCGCCGAGCCGGCCTTCGAAGGCGCGCCGTGCTTCGGGCGTCGCATTGTCGCCCTTGAAGCTCTGCTGCGCGATGCCCTGCACGATGGCGAGCGTGTTCTTCACCCGGTGGTTGAGTTCATTGATGAGCAGGCGCTGATGCTTTTCGGCCGTTTTCCAGTCGGAAAGATCGAGCATCGCGCCGATCATGCGCACGGCAAAGCCGTTCTCGTTGCGGATCACGGTCGCGCGGTCGCGCACTTCGGCATAGCTGCCGTCCGCGCGGCGGAAGCGATATTCCTCGTACCAGTCCGAGCCGGTGCCCGCGATCGCGGCGCGGGCGCTTGCGTCCACGCGGTCGCGATCGGCGGGATGGATGTGGTCGAGCCACCAGGCCGCGGTCACCCGCACCGTCTCGGGATCGTAGCCGTAGGCGGTCTGGAGCGCTTCGTTCCAGTCGAGTTCGTCCGTGGTCAGATCGCAGTCCCAGATCGCGTCCTTGGTCGCGCGGAATGCGAGCCGGTAGCGCTCCTCGGCGCGGCGTGCCTTGTCCTGGGCAAGGTGAAGATCGTGAACGTCCGTGCAGCTGCCGTACCAGCGGCAGATGGCTCCGGAAGAGTCGCGCACCGGCTGGCCGCGGCCGAGGACCCAGCGATACTCTCCGGAGCGGTGCCGGAGGCGATATTCGATATGGTAGGGATCGCCGGTCGCCAGGCAGTGGCGCCAGGTCTCCCAGGTGCGCTCCCGGTCTTCGGGGTGGAACAGGCCGTTCCACGCGTCGCCGTCGGTAGAGCCTTCCGGAACGCCGGTGAAATCGTACCAGCGGCGATTGAAATAATCGTGGTGGCCGTCAGGCCGCGACGACCAGATCATCTGGTCGATCGAGTCGGCAAGGGCGTGGAACGAAGCTTCGCCGGCGCCGGGCGCGAGGCTGAAGGCCGAATTGCCCGCGGCTTCCCTTGCGGAAGTCCCCACCTTTTCAGCTCCTTGCCGCCCCGCACGACATCAAGCTCAGCGCAGCGCCCGAGTCAATCGATCGCGGAAAGCTCCACGCCTTTGGTTTCGCGCGCGAGCAGGGCGGCGATGCCGCTCACGAGGCAGGCGCCGCCGACATAGACGGCGATCCAGAAGGCATCGCCGTGCGCGCGGTAGAGTGCCGTCGCGATGATTGGGGCGAGCGAACCGGCCACGATGGAAGTGAGCTGGTAGGCAATGGAGGCGCCCGAATAGCGGATGCGGGTCGGGAAGAGCTCGGCGATCATCGCCGCCTGCGGGCCGTACATGGTGCCGTGGAGGACGAGGGCGATGGTCATGGCGAGGACGATGGTCGCAAAGCTGCCGCTCGCCAGCATCGGAAAGAAGGCGAAGCTGAAGGCGGCGAGGCCGAGGCCGCCCGCGGCATAGACCCAGCGCCGGCCGACGGCGTCCGAAAGGCGTCCCGCGACCGGGATGACGAGGAAATGGACCAAAGAGCCGATCAGCACCGCCTGCAGCGCCGTGTCGCGGCTGAGGCCCGCGGCGCCCGTGATGTAGGTCAGCGAAAAGCCGGTGATGATGTAGTAGGAAATGTTCTCGCCGACGCGCAGTCCCGCGCCGGTGAGGAGCGCGCGCGGCCGTTCGCGGAAGACTTCGAGTGCGGGCGCGCTGGGCGGCGCTTCCGCGCCGGCGAGCGCCGTTTCAAACGTCCGGCTTTCCGAAACCGAGTTTCTGATCCACCAGCCGAGCAGGACGAGCACGGCCGAGAGCAGGAACGGCACGCGCCAGCCCCAGGCGATGAAGGCTTCGTCGCTGAGAAAGGCGGACATGAGCGCCAGGACCCCGGAGGCGAGGACGAGCCCGAGCGGCACGCCGGCTTGCGGCCAGCTCGCCCAGAAGCCGCGGCGGCGGGCATCGCCATGCTCGGCGGCGAGGAGAACCGCGCCGCCCCATTCGCCGCCGACCGCGAAGCCCTGAACCAGGCGCAGGAGGATGAGAAGGATCGGCGCCCAGATGCCGATCTGGCCGTAAGTTGGCAAACAGCCGATCAGCACCGTTGCGGCGCCCATTAGAATGAGACTCAGCATGAGAAGGCGCTTGCGCCCGATCCGGTCGCCATAATGGCCGAAGACGATACCGCCCACGGGCCGCGCCACGAAGCCGAGCGCATTGGTGCCGAACGCCACCAAAGTGCCCATCCAGGGATCGAAGGAGGGAAAGAAGAGCTGGTTGAAGACGAGGGCGGCGGCCGAGATGTAGAGAAAGAAGTCGTACCATTCGATCATGGTCCCGACGGTGCTCGCCGCCACGACCTTGCGCAGCTCCCTGCCTTCTGACGCTGATGTCGCTCCCGATGCTGCCGACGCCATCTCAACCCCTCAAGCTTGACGCGCGTGTCTTGCCGCAAGCGGCCGGGCAGCGCCAGCCTCGGGACATGCTGCCGTCAGTAGGTGATGGTGAGATAGCGCGTCGCCGTGTCGTGCCCGCCCTCGGCCGCGAGGGCGGCGGCGGGGCGGACGGGCGCCGCGAACTCGATCCCGCGGCTGCCGCGCGCCGGGGCGCCGAGAATGGCGGCGGCATCGCTCAGCGGCGTTTCGTCGCGGTGGGCGACTGTGGCGGCGGAAAAGGCGGTGCCGGCCGAGCAAGCGACGGCGTGGCGCGCCGGGCTTTGCGTTTCGATCCGGCAGCTCGGTGCGACGATCGCCGAAACGGAAAGACTGGCGCGGCTCTGGCCGGCGGTGGAAGAAGCGGCCGCGTCGGTCGGAGCGGCGGCGAGGAGCAAAGCGAAGCCGGCGGCGGCGATCCGCGCTGCTTTCGCAATGTTTTCCACGCCGTACGTCATGATCGCCAGCACCACCCCTGGTTGCGAGCGCCAGTTCAGCCACATGCGGCGTTCACATCGGGTTGGGCGCCCCATGCGGTTTGTACCGTAGGGTGAACCGCAGGGTGAAGTACCAGCGAGGGCGCGGCTCGGGCCTGCCCCGAAGTGGCACGCAAGTGCAGGGAGAATTTAGGTCGGGACGGCGGGCACCGCGCGCCCGTTTCGACGGTTAAGGCTGTCCTGCCAAGGGAGAGACTATGCAGCGCGCGCGGTGGAGACAGCCTTCCTGCCTGGTGATGATCGGCCTGTTCGTGCTGCTCATCGGCGCGATCGCTGTGATCGCCTCCGGTTTCCTCGTGCGGACGCCGAACCCATCGGCCGTGCCGCAAGAAACATCGACCTACGACACGGACACGCCGTCGCAGCGCGATCCAAGGGTGCCCTGAAGGGTCAGCGGCGCGCGTCGGCGCGCCCGGCCATGTATGCCGCGCAGCTTCCGCGAAGGGCGGCGCTTTCGGCCGCGCCCAGGGTATAAGCGCGGGACAACGCCGCCAGGAAGGCCGAAGGATCGCGCTGCTCGCCCGCGGCGCGGCAGACGGTGGTCATGCCTTCGAGATCGAGGAGGCCGCTGCGCCCGGCCGCCGGCGTGACTCGCGGGCGGACGGCTTCGATCCGGGCCTGGCGATCGAGCGCGGCGCGGTCGATCTCGGGAAGCTGCGCGGGTGCGAGCAGCAGGGCTGCGAAAAACATTGTCATGTATGAGTCCCCCAAATGAACTGAGCACCGGAGATAAACGGGCTTGGTAAAGAAGGCGTTAACCCGATCCTTTACAATCATGTCGTTTGTAGCGCCGGCGGGGCGGAGCAGCGTTGATGCTCCTGAACGGCGCCTAACGGGTGGATTCAGACCGCAGCCATGCGAATCGCCCTATTCCTCTCTTCATCCCCGGGGTCGGCGAGGCCTCGAGTGACATTTTGAAGGAGTGATTTCATGCGCAAGATGCTTCTCGCCGTGTCGGCTGCGACCCTCACGGTTCCCGCGGTCCCCATGGTGGCCCAGGCTCACGCTCAAAGCGCCTATGACGGCCCGACCTGGCGCGGCCAGGACGGCCGCCTGCGCTGCCGCCGTTCCAACGGCACGACCGGCCTCGTGGTCGGCGGCGCCGGCGGCGCCCTCGTCGGCCGCGCTCTCGACGGCGGCCGCTCGCGTGCCACCGGCACGATCCTCGGCGCCGCCGTCGGCGCTTTGGTCGGCCGCGAAGTCCAAAGGGGCCGCAGCGCCCGCCGCTGCCGCTAAGCTTTCGTAGCCCTCTCGCGTAGCGGCTTCAACCGTGGAACGCCCCGGCCTCACCGCCGGGGCGTTCTCATATGTGCAGGGGCGAGGGCCTCAGCGAGGCGCGCCTGAGGCCACATTCGCGGCCCACAAGGCAGGGGCGCTGGCCGGGTTTTCGGCCGCATCCGGGATCTGGCGCCGGAACGCGTCGGTGAACCGCCCGTCGACGCGGATCGAGAAGGACAGGCCGCTCGCCGCATCGGCGCCGTGATATTGGTTCACAGTGTCGAACCAGGCGCTGTGGGAGGCGACGTAGCGCTTTTCGCCCGTTTGGGGGTTCAGCATGTAGAAGGGCTTGGCGAAGTTCGTCCGGAGCCAGATGAATTCGTGGCACAGCTCCGGGCTGGCATGGTCCCGGTGCGCAGGCACGGCCCGCCCGTTGAAATCGTACATGACGATCATCCGCCCCGTCGCCGCGAAGGGCAGGGTGGCCAGGAAGTCCATCAAGGGCGCGAACTCGTCGGCGTCGGCGGTCGGCCGCCACAGATCGGGCCGGTCGAGGACGTAATAATCCTCGTTGCCTCCGGCCGTGAGAGACACCAGCCGCGATCCCGGCAAGGCGGGTGCGTCCGGGTTCAGCACGAAAGGTCCGGTGTAGAAAGCCAGATCCCCGGCCGCTTCGATCCGGCGCATCAGCCGCTCCGTCATGAACCCGTCCAGGGCGCGCAGCCGCTCCACGTCGATCCAGGGATCGAGGTCCATGTAGCTCGGGTACAGCGCCGTATCCGCCATCGCCCTTTCTGTCATCGCCGCCTGCATCATCTCGTCCTAGAGTTCGGGCCGCGCTCTAAACCCTTGCCGCCGAACCGCTTCGCGCGACGCTTCGGAGGCGTAACGGAACCGCGAGGCCGCTCCGCCGTTTGATGGTCTGGGTTATTAAAAAATCTATTCTTTAACCTGTGTTGGTGGCGCAGAAGAAGTTTTCAGCTTAACGCGCTCCACACAGTTTCAGTCAAGTTCGTGTCCCGAACTTTCATGCGAAATCGGCGCCGGTCCTCGGCGCCGGAGAGGTATAGCGCGCGAATATGAAGATCTATGTCAGCGGGCTTTATTCCGGCGGTAACCCGCAGCCGGGCGTCGGTATCGTACGTTCTTTGCGGCAAGGCTATCCCAACGCGACTCTGGTCGGCGTCGAATATTCCAATCGAGTGTCCGGTATTCACTTCGAGGAGCTGGACGATCTCTGGATCCAGCGGCCCTGGGACGAGCTCAACCTCGAAACCTATGCCGAAAAGATCAGAACGGTGCTCGACGGCGGGGCTTACTGGATCTCGGGAAGCGACCTCGAGGCCATGTGGCTCGCCGACATCTTCCCGGACGGGCACAAGAATCTGCTCGCGCCGCCCGCGGCCGGAATCAAGCGGATCGCCAAGCCCGCGGTCGAGGCGCACGAAGGTCTGCCGGTCAAGATCCCGCCCTATATCTCGACCGAGATTTCGGACTGGGACATTCACGCCTTCTGCCGGAAGCACAATTGGCGCGTCTGGCTGAAGGGCCCTTATTACGACGCGGCGCGCACGCCTTCGTGGGACATTTTCGAAGCGGCGCGCAACGCGCTGACCAAGGTCTGGTCGACCCAGAAGCTGTTCCTCCAGGCGCATGTCGGCGGCTATGAGGAGAGCGTCATGCTCTCCGCCTATCAGGGCGAGCTGCTCGGCGCCGTTTCGATGCGGAAGCGCGACATCACGCCCGAGGGCAAGACATGGGCCGGCGACGTGACGCCGGTGCCCGAGGATTTCCTCCGCCCGCTGCGCCGCATCGTGCGCGAGCTCAACTGGACGGGCGGCGGCGAACTGGAGATGGTGCGCGATCCCGCGAACCAGCTTTGGCTCCTCGAGATGAACCCGCGCTTCCCGGCGTGGGTCCACGGCGCGACCATCGCGGGCACCAACCTTCCCGCGCGCCTCGTGCAGGAGGCGAGCGGCGTGCTGGCGCGTCCGGAGCGCGCGCAAAGCGAGGAGTTCACCCGCGTCGTCCTCGAAGTGCCGGTGCGCGCCGATTATCCGCTGCCGCCACTTCCCGAGCCCTTCGCCGGCGCGATCGGCCATTCGATGAAGCACCCCTCGGGCCTGCCCTCGCTCGCCGAGCGCCTCCACAAGCGCGACCAAGCGATGCTTGAAGTGGAAGAGATCGGCAATGACGGCGGCGAGCCGGCCAAGGTTCCGGAAAGCTTCCTCGAGGATCTGTCGGGCATGGACTTCGACCAGGTCGCGACGCCCGAATTCCTGTTCATGGAGAAGACCGCCGAAGGCCTGTTCAAGAAGGCGAACGAGCGGGCCCACCGGATCAGCACCAACGAAACGCAGGTGGTGAACGCTTATTCGATTAAGACGAACCCCGATCCGCGGCTCATCAAGCTGGCGCGCGACAACGGCTTCATGGCCGAAGGGATCAGCCTCGCCGAAATCCAGGCGGCGCTGAACGTCGGCTTCCGGACGGACGAGTGCATCTTGAACGGCCCCGGCAAATGGTGGCCGGAGAACATGCTTCCCGACGGGCCGCTCCACGCCGTCTTCTCGGACTCGATCGCGGATCTCGAGCGCACGCTCGACGCGTTCGAGACGGGGACGCTGCGCGCCAAGCATCTCGGGGTTCGCATCCGCACCCCCAACGTCGTGTCGCGCTTCGGCATTCCGCTCGACAGCCCAAAGACGTTCAGGAAGCTCGTCGACGGAGTGAAGCGCATTCCGGAGGACGTGAAGTTCGGCGTCCATTTCCACATGGCCTCGGCCAATATCGGCGTCGCGCAATGGTGGCACCTGTTCGAGTCGATCCTCAAATGGTGCCGCTCGATCGAGAAGCTTACGGGCCGCAAGATCGAGATCCTCGACATGGGCGGCGGCTGGTTCCCGGACGACTGGCACGACGGCGAGGAAGGCAAGTTCGCAAAGGCGGTCGAGACCGTCCGCGCGCTTCTCCCGAACGTGACGCAGATCGTTTCCGAGCCCGGCAAGGCGATGGCGCAGCCTTCGATGGCGCTCGCCATGCGCGTGCTCGAAATTCAGGAGCATGAGGACGATTATGTCGAGGCCGTCGTCGACGGCTCGATCGCCGAGCTTCCAATGTATTTCTTCTACCCCCACCGCATCTTGAGGAAGGACGGCGAAACGGGCGAATGGCAGACGCTCACGCGCGGCAAGACCCATCTCATGGGCCGGTTGTGCATGGAGCATGACATCGTCGCCTCGAACGTCAAACTTCCCGAAGGCACGCGCGCCGGAGACCTTCTCGTCTTCTGCGACGCCGGCGGTTACGACAGGAGCATGTCTTATGTATTCGGCCGCGGATAACCGCCTGGACCTCATCGTCGACAATGTGGACGTCATCGAACGGCCGTGCCCGAGCGCGCGCTGGGAGACGTTCCCGTACAGCTGCATCGCCCATCACGGGGCGGAGTGCTGCGAGGTCGCCCGCGAATGGGTTTTGGCCTACGACTTCGCGCAGCTGAACGGCGCCGATCCGCTGAGCGGCCCGCGCTGGCTCCGGCAGAAGTATAAATGGGGCCCGTCGCCCTGGCCGATGCACTGGTGCGAAGCCGTCGAGCGCAAGACGCTCGATTGCGGCGCCCTGGGCTGCATGGCCCGCGAAGTGTTCACGGCGCGCGGCCAGACGGCGTTTCCGGCGCAGTTCGTTCAGCAGTACACGACCGACGCCACGTCCCAGTGGGCGGGCGCGTGGGACGAGGAAAAGGTCTCGACGCACTGGATCGACGATGACGTCATCTACCACGAGGCGACGGCGCTCCTGATCGGCGACGGCGAGGTGAAGCTGTTCGATCCGTCGGCGGGCTGGTGGGCCAATCCGCGCCAGTTGGGCGGCTACGGCGCCCTGCTCGCGGTCCGCATCTTCGACGGCGAAGGCAAGACCTACAAATGGGGCGATCACCGCCTGACCGCGAACAGCTGGACCAAGATCGCCGAACGCTCGTGACGCGCTGAGGGGAGAGGGCGAACTTCAGCCCGAACCGCCAGCCCTGAGCTTGTCGAAGGGCGGGTTGCAGCACTCAGAGCCGTGCAATCCGGGCTTCGACAGGCGCAGCCCTGGCGGTGATGGTGCGACGCTCGGCAGCGCTTGCGCCGCGGCGCGCTTTTCTGCACCAACAGGGAAGCGGAGGTGAGCGCATGAAATATGGGTATCTGGCACTTTCGGTCGCGGCGGTGATCGCGACGGCGGCGTGCAACGGGGGCGGG
>DASVQT010000078.1:0-15744 GCA_036388975.1 Allosphingosinicella sp.
GCTCCGGCGGGCCCGGCGTTCAGCAGCCCGGCCTCGCCGACGACGCTGCTGAGCGGAAGACAGGCCTTGAGGCTGCCGCGATGCGGCGGGCGCGCCTGGATTGCGGCGCAGAAGCCGCCGTCCGGACCGGCGAAAACCTCAACCCCGCTGCCGTTGGTGTCGCCGGCCAATGCGCTGCTCGCGCGGATCATCCGCTCCGACATGGCGTGATTGAGCGCAGCCCACCACAAGGTGCGCCCGATCGGCCGCAGATCAGGCGCGCCCTGAACGACGAAAGGCTCGGATACGTCATGGACGACGAGCGATGGGCCATTGGGCGCCGGCCGCCCAACCGTCGAGAACCGGGCCCCGTCGTAAAGGGCTGCGCGCAGGCGATAGCGGCCGATCTCGGCGGTTCCCTCGCACAGTCTCGGCGCGTCGGTCGGCGCGCAGGGAAGTTCGCGGCCGTTCCACTCGAAACGGGAGCGCCCGTTTTCACCGGTTTCGATCGGCACCAGAACCAGCGGCCCCACAAAGCCGAAGTAGCGTGCCTCCCGGTCCGGATCGTCACGCTCGAGGTAGACGACGAGGCCCGAGCCGGGCGGTGCGTTGCGCCATTCGATGTCGATCGCGATCGGATGACCTTTTTGCACGGCGCCGGCGGCCGGCGTGCCGAGGCACAAGACGGGCCGTGTCGGATCGGCGGGCGGCCAGCGGCAATCGGACCGGAGCGCTTCGGGCCAATCGGGGCTCCGGCCGTCGGTCGGGGTGCGCGGTCGGAAGCTCTGGTCGAATGCGGGCGGGCGGCGCTCGGCCGGCCCGCCGCTGCAAGCGCAGGCGGCCGCCAGGAGAGTCGCGCCGATTGCCACCCGGCCGCTCTTCGTCACGCCGCGGCGTCGATGCCGAGTTCGCCCAGCTTTCGGTAAAGGGTCGAGCGGCCGATGCCGAGCCGGCGCGCCACTTCCGTCATGCGGCCGCGATAGTGTCCGATGGCGAGGCGGATCACGTCCGCTTCGATGTCCTCCAGCGGGCGCAAATGCCCTTCCGACGTGTAGAGGGTGACGCCCGCGCCGTGCGCGAAGGCGGCGCTGGCCGAGGCGCCGGTGAGGCTCTTGGCGTGGTAATCGTCGGCGCGCTTGCCGAACCGGGCTTCGGCCGCGATCTGCGGAAAGTCGGCGGCGGTCAGCGCATCGCCGTCGCACAGGACGGCGGCGCGGAAGAGGGCGTTCTGGAGCTGGCGGACGTTGCCCGGCCAGCCGTAGCGCATCAGGACGGAAAGGCCGTCCTCGGTGATCGACAGGTGGCGCATGCCCGGCTGCTCGGCGATGCGGCCGAGGAGATGGCGCACCAGCGCCGGCAAGTCGCTGATCCGGTCCCGCAGCGGCGGAATGCCGACGTGAACCACGTTCAGGCGGTAATAAAGGTCTTCGCGGAAGCGCCCGGCGGCGACCTCTTCGGCGAGCTTGCGGTTGGTCGCGGCGATGACGCGCACGTCGACATTCTGGACGATGCGGCTGCCGATCCGCTGGATCTCGCCTTCTTCCAGCGCGCGTAGCAGCTTGACCTGAGTCTCCAGCGGAAGCTCGCCGACTTCATCCAGGAAGAGCGTCGATCCATCGGCATCCTCGAACCGGCCGATATGGCGGTCGAAGGCGCCGGTGAAGGCGCCCTTTTCATGGCCGAACAGCACCGATTCGACAAGATTGGACGGGATCGCGCCGCAATTGACGGTGATCAGCTCTTTCTTGGCGCGCGGGCTCGCGGCGTGGATCGCCTGGGCGAAGATTTCCTTGCCCGATCCGCTCTCGCCTTCGATCAGGATCGAGACACGGGCGCGCGCCGCCTTGGCGGCGATGGCGAGGGCAGAGCGGAATTCCGGCGCCGATCCGACGATCTCCTCGAAACCGAGCGTCTTTGTGATCTTCTCGGAAAGCGGCCGAAGCTCGCCGGACGACTTGCGCCGGTCGGTAGCGGCGTCGAGCGCGGCGAGCAGCCTGTCGGGCGCGAGCGGCTTGACCAGGAAGTCGGCGGCGCCGGCGCGCATCGCTTCCACGGCGACGGCGACGGAGGTCTGGGCGGTGACGACGAGCAGCGGGATTTCGGGCTTCAGGGCCCGGATCTCGGCGATCATGCCCTGGCCGGCGTCGCCCTGCAGCCAGTGATCGAGCAATATGGCGTCGATCTTGGGCTCTTCGGGATCGGTCAGGATGCGCTGCGCCGACTCCGCGTCGCTCGCGCCGCGGACCCACCAGCCGGCACGTCCGCAAATCGCGCTGACGAGGCGGCGCTGCGCCGGCTCGTCGTCGATCAGCAATAGGCAGCGCGTCGGATCCGGCCGCATTTCATGTCCCTCATGCCCTGGCTGTCCCACCTGCTAGGACATACGGGTAAAGGTCCGCTTAAGGCCGGCGCTTGCCTATCCGCGCGCGCCGTTGGTAAGAGGCCGCCACACACGCTGTTTCACGAAGAGGCATGAGCATGGCGGCCGAAGGCGAAGTCCCCCAGAAGATGATGCGGGAGCACCAGAGCGGCTATGACGGGTTCATCTGGATGATGAAGTGGGGCGCGGTCCTGTCCTTCATCGTCGCGATGCTCGTCATGTGGCTCATCAGCTGATCCGCCGGCCGTCCCGGTGAAGATCGCGCTCCTCAAGGAAACGGCCGAAGGGGAGCGCCGCGTCGCCGCGACCCCCGAGACGGCGAAGAAGTTCATCGCGCTCGGCGCCGCCGTTTCCGTCGAAGCGGGGGCGGGCCTGTCCGCCTCGATCGCGGACGAGGATTATGCCGCCGCCGGCGCCACGGTGGGCAGCCGGGCCGACGTGCTCTCCGGCGCGGACGTCATCCTCGGCGTGCAGGGCCAGGACTCGTCCGCCCTTTCGGGTGCCGCGCCGGGTGCGATGGTCGCCGCCATCCTCGATCCCTTTCGGCAGAAGGAGCGGGTCGCGGGCTATGCCTCGGCCGGCCTCGAGGCGCTCGCCATGGAGTTCATGCCGCGCATCACCCGCGCGCAGTCGATGGACGTCCTTTCCTCCCAGTCGAACCTGTCGGGCTACAAGGCGGTGCTCGACGCGGCGGCCGAATATGGCCGCGCCTTTCCGATGATGATGACGGCGGCAGGCACCATTCCCGCCGCGCGCGTGTTCATCATGGGCGTCGGCGTCGCCGGCCTCCAGGCGATCGCCACCGCCCGCCGGCTCGGCGCCATCGTCTCGGCCACCGACGTCCGCGCCGCGACTCGGGAGCAGATCGAGAGCCTCGGCGCAAAGGCGATCTTCGTCGAGAAGGTCGCCGGTATCGAGGGCGAAGGCGCCGGCGGCTACGCCACCGAAATGTCCGACGAGTACAAGGCCGCGCAGGCCGAGCTCGTTTCCTCGCACATCGCCAAGCAGGACATCGTCATTACAACGGCGCTGATCCCAGGCCGCCCGGCGCCCCGCCTCATCTCGGACGCCCAGCTCGCGACCATGCGCCCCGGCTCGGTGGTGATCGATCTCGCGGTGGAGCAAGGCGGCAACGTCGAAGGCGCCCAGCCGGGCGAGGTGGTGGAGCGCCACGGGGTCCGCATCGTCGGCCACCGCAACGCGCCTTCGCGCCTCGCCGCCGACGCGTCCGCGCTCTACGCGCGCAACCTGTACAACTTCCTTTCCGCCTTTTGGGACAAGGACGCGAACCGCGTCCTCCTCCCCGACGACGACGAGATCGTAAAGGGCGTGCGCCTCACCCGCGGCGGCCAAGTGGTAAACGAAAGGCTGCTCGGGTGATCCGTCACGGCGAGGCGGAGTGACTGGTGCCGGCAAGCTTCTCGAGCGCATGCGGGACAATCCCCGCGACTGGAGGATCGAAGACATCCTCACCGTCTGCCGCGGCCACGGCATCGACTGCTCGCCGCCGCGCAAAGGATCGCATTACAAGGTGAAGCATGGCAGCATGGTCGAAATCCTGACGATCCCGGCGCATCGGCCGATCAAGCCGGTCTATGTGCGGGAACTCGTCAGGTTCATCGATGCCGTGCAGAAGGGCGAGACATGAAGCCTCAAGACTATGAGCTCGACATCAAGCCCCTGCCGCCCGAGGAAGGCGGCGGGTTCGTCGCGATTGCGCCGGAGCTGCCGGGCTGCCGCTCGGACGGTGATACGCCCGAAGAGGCGCTGCGCAACGGCTACGACGCGATCGCCTGCTGGATCGAAGCGGCGCACGAGATGGGCAGGACCGTCCCGGCGCCGCAGCGCGCGGCGGCATAAGGAGGAAGCATGGACTTCATCTCGATCCTGTCGATCTTCGTCCTGGCCTGCTTCGTGGGCTATTTCGTCGTCTGGTCGGTCACGCCGGCGCTGCACACGCCGCTCATGGCGGTGACCAACGCCATCTCCTCCGTGATCATCGTCGGCGCGCTGATCGCGGCCGCCGCAGGCAGCGTCACCGCGGGCGGATCGACGGCCAAGTGGCTCGGCCTCCTCGCGGTGGTGCTGGCGAGCGTCAACATCTTCGGAGGGTTCGCGGTGACCGCGCGAATGCTCGCCATGTACAAGAAGAAGGAGCGGCCCTGATGCACCATGCCGCCGCCCCGCCCGCCTGGGTGATGCTCGCCTATCTCGTCGCGGGCGTGTGCTTCATTCTCGCCCTTCGCGGCCTGTCCAGCCCGGCGAGCAGCCGCCGCGGCAACCGGCTCGGCATCGCCGGGATGACGCTGGCCGTCGTGACCACGCTCATCCATTACGCGCCGCGCGCCGGTCAGCATGACGCCACCGTTTTCGGAGCGGCCGGCAATTTCGATTTCACCACCATGGCGCAGATCGCCGGCGCGATCGTGCTCGGCGCCGTCATCGGCCTCGCAACCGCGCGCCGGATCGCGATGACGGCGATGCCGCAGCTCGTCGCCGCCTTTCACAGCCTCGTCGGCCTCGCCGCCGTGCTCGTCGCTGCGGCCGCCTTCCTCAATCCCGAAGCCTTCGGCATCTCGGACAACGGCGTCATCTCGCCGGTCAGCCGGGTGGAGATGGGCCTCGGCGCCGCGATCGGCGCGATCACCTTTTCGGGCTCCGTCATCGCGTTCCTGAAGCTCAACGGCAACATGTCGGGCAAGCCGATCATGCTGCCGATGCGGCACGTCATCAATTTCGGCACCCTTGCCGCGATCGTCGGCCTGACCGCCTGGTTTACGCAGGACCAGAGCCCGTGGATATTCTGGACGCTGACAGCCCTCGCTTTCCTGATCGGCTTCCTGCTCATCATCCCGATCGGCGGCGCCGACATGCCGGTCGTGGTCTCGATGCTGAACAGCTATTCCGGCTGGGCCGCGGCGGCCATGGGCTTCACCCTCCAGAACTCGGCCATGATCATCACCGGCGCGCTCGTCGGCTCGTCCGGCGCGATCCTCAGCTACATCATGTGCCGGGCGATGAACCGCAGCTTCATTTCGGTGATCGCCGGCGGCTTCGGGGGCGACAGCGCGGCGGCCGGCGGCGGCGAGGCGATCGACCGCCCGTGGAAGCGCGGCTCGGCCGAGGACGCGGCGTTCCTCATGAAGCAGGCCGAGCAGGTCATCATCGTCCCCGGCTACGGCATGGCCGTCGCCCAGGCCCAGCATGCGCTTCGCGAAATGGGCGACCTCCTGAAAGCCGAGGGCGTCACCGTCAAATACGCCATCCACCCCGTCGCGGGCCGCATGCCCGGCCACATGAACGTGCTGCTCGCCGAAGCCAACGTGCCCTATGACGAGGTGTTCGAACTCGAGGACATCAATTCCGAATTCGCGCGCACCGATGTTGCCTTCGTGATCGGCGCCAACGACGTCACCAACCCCGCCGCCAAGACCGACAAGGCCTCGCCCATCTACGGCATGCCGATCCTGGACGTCGAAAAGGCCAAGACCGTCCTCTTCATCAAGCGCTCCATGGGCGGGGTCGGCTATGCCGGCGTCGACAACGAACTCTTCTACCGCGACAACACCATGATGCTGCTCGCCGACGCCAAGAAGATGGTCGAGGAAATCGTCAAGAATATGGGGTGAGGGGCGGGGGAGGCGCTCGTCCTCGACACCATCCCCGTTCGTCCCGAGCAGCCGTCGAGCGAAGCCGAGACGGCGTGTCGAGGGACAGGGCTCAGATGACGTGCAGGTCCCTCGACACGGGCTCTCGATGCGGCTTCGCCTTACTCGATCCCTGCTCGGGACGAACGGTGTCGGTCGGGTCGCTGTTGGGAGGGCTCCACCCGCCTCAAACCAGCGCCCGCTCCACCAGATCCTCGACGCTCAAGTCCAGCCGCCGCATGTGCTCGGCGATGCCGGGCCAGCGATTCTCCAGAAAGTCCTTGCGCTCCGCTTCGCGCAGCTTGCCGGCCGCGCCGTCCGCCACGAACATGCCGACGCCCCGGCGAACGACGATCAGGCCCTCCTCCTGGAACATCTGATAAGCCTTGGCGACCGTCAGCGGGTTGGCGCCATATTCGGCGGCGAGGCTGCGGACGGAGGGCAGGGGGTCGCCGTCGACCACCTTGCCGTCGAGGATGCGGGCCGCGATCGAGTCGCGGAGGCGGAGATAGACGGGGCGTTCTTCATTGCTCATCGCGTGTGATGGTGTCCTAATACGCTGTGCCAGTCAAGCGGTAAGTCACCACGCCCCCGCCACGTCCTCATAGTCCGGACGCGGACGCTCCTCCTGCTCGGCGCCGGCGGTGCCGAGGAAGAAGAAGCCGGCGATCCGGTCGTGCTCGCCGCTCGCGCCGAAGGCCTCGCGCACCGACGGGGAATAGGCCGCCCAGCCGGTGACCCAGCCGCCGACATAGCCGAGCGCGTGAGTCGCAAGCAGCAGGTTCATGCAGGCAGCGCCGCAGGAGAGCTGCTGCTCCCAGAGCGGGATCTTGTGCGGGACGCAGGGGAGCGACAGGGCGACGACCAGCTCCGGCGCCTGGTGGGCGAAGCGTTCGTTGGATTCCAGCTCCAGCCGCCCGGCCTCCGGCTTGTCGGCGAGATAGGCGCGCCGCAGCAGGTCGGCGAAGTCCTGCCGCCGCTCCCTCGACACGTGCACGAAGCGCCAGGGGTGGAGCTTGCCGTGATCCGGCGTGCGCGCCGCGGCGCCGAGGATGCGCCTCAGTTCGCCCGCCGACGGGCCGGGCGCGACCATGTCGCGCGGCCGCCCGGAACGGCGCGTTTCGAGAAGGGCGAGGGTGGAGGAAAGATCGTTGAACATGCCCGAGGCGCTAGCAGCCGCGCGGGGGTGCAACAATCCGCTTCACAAGCGGGATTGACGCGCTAGGGTGCCCGCCTTTCAAGGCCGCCGGAGAGCGGCCGCAGAAACCGTACGAGGAGTAGCGCCTGATGGCCACGAGCCCCGCCCCCCATCCCGCCGCGGACAGCAAGACCTTTCTCGGTCACCCGCGCGGGCTCTTCGTCCTGTTCTTCGCCGAAATGTGGGAGCGCTTCTCCTATTACGGCATGCGCGCGCTGCTCATCTTCTACCTGACGCAGCATTGGCTCTTTTCCGACGAGCGCTCCGGCGTCATCTACGGCGCCTACACCGCGCTCGTGTACATCACGCCGGTGCTCGGCGGCTATCTCGCCGACCGCTATATCGGCCAGCGCAAGGCGGTGCTCTACGGCGCCGTGCTTCTCACCTTCGGCCACTTCCTGATGGGCTTCGAAGGAACCGGCGGGCAGGATTCCGGCACGATCAACATCTTCTGGCTCGCTTTGTCCTTCATCATCGTCGGCTCCGGCTTCCTCAAGGCGAACATCTCGGTGATCGTCGGCCAGCTGTATCCGCGCACGGACGTCCGCCGCGACGGCGCCTACACCATCTTCTACATGGGCATTAACCTCGGCGCGGCGCTGGGTTCGCTGCTCTGCGGCTATCTCGGTCAGACCTATGGCTGGTCCTACGGCTTCGGCGCCGCGGGCGTCGGCATGCTGCTCGGCCTCATCGTCTTCGTTCTCGGCAAGCCGCTCCTCATGGGCCGCGGCGAGCCGCGCGATCCGGCGCGCCTCAAGACCAGCGTCATGGGCCTGCCCTTCGAATGGCTGATCTACCTCGTCGGCTTTGCCGCGGTGATCGGCATCTGGCAGCTCATCCAGTATCAGGAGGCGGTCGGCTGGCTGCTCATGGTCGCCGGCATCATCCTCGTCGCCTACGTGCTCCTCACGGCCGTGACCAAGCTGCCGCGCGAGGATCGCGACCGCATCTTCGCCGCCATGTTCCTGATCCTCGGCTCGATCCTCTTCTGGGCCTTGTTCGAACAGGCGGGCTCCTCGCTCAACCTGTTCACCGACCGCCACGTCGACCGCGCCGGCGTGCCGGCGTCGATGTTCCAGTCGATCAACGCCATCTACATCGTTCTCCTGGCGCCGCTCTTCGCCCTTCTTTGGACGAAGCTCGGCCGCGCCGGGCTCGAGCCTTCGGCGCCGGCCAAGTTCGGCCTCGCCATGCTCCAGCTCGGGCTCGGCTTCCTGGTCCTCGTCTGGGGCAGCCAGGCCGCGGGGATGGACAACCTCACCCCGGTGATCTTCATCTTCCTCATCTACCTCCTCCACACGACCGGCGAGCTTTGCCTGTCGCCCGTCGGCCTCAGCGCCATGAACCGGCTCGCGCCGGCGCACATGGCGTCGCTGATCATGGGCACCTGGTTCTTCGCGTCGGCGACCGGCAACTTCGCGGCCGGCCTCATCGCCGCGGCGACGGGCGCCGAGGGTCTCGAAGGCGAGGCCGCGGGCAAGGGCACCGTGCTCGACGTCTACACCACGGTGGGCTGGGTCGCGATCGGCTTCGGCGTCGCCGTCCTCGTCGTCTCGCCTCTGGTGAAGAAGCTCATGCATCTCGACACGCTCCGCGACGCCGAGGACGAGGAGCTTGCCGGCTACAAGGAGATCGGCGGCGACCGCGGCCAGGACGTGGGCATGTTCCCGGACCGCGAGACCAAGCCGGAAAACAAGGAGTTCTGATGAAGCTTCGCCTTTTCGCCGCCGCGACCGCGGTCGCGGCGCTCATCGGCTGCGCCAACCAGAGCAGCGAGGCCCGTTCGGCCTCGGCGCAGCCGGAGAACAAGTCGGCGCCGCCGCGCTACACGCCGCCGGCCGATCCCTATCCCTCGACCTACCGGCCCTATCCGTCGGTGCCGACGGCGATCACCGGGGCGACCATCTTCGACGGCGAAGGCGGGCGAATCGAGAACGGCACGATCGTCATGTCCGAAGGCCGGATCGTCTCAGTCGGCGGCCCGGACACGGCGATCCCCGAAGGCGCGACCCGGATCGACGGCGCCGGCCGCTTCGTCACACCCGGCATCATCGACAATCACAGCCACCTCGGAAACTATCCGAGCCCCGGCGTCGACGCCCATTCTGACGGCAACGAGGCGACCAATCCGGTGCGTCCGGAAGTCTGGGCCGAGCACAGCGTCTGGCCGCAGGATCCGGGCTTCACCCGCGCGCTCGCCAACGGCGGCGTCACCACGCTCCAGGTTCTCCCCGGCTCCGCGAACCTGTTCGGTGGCCGCAGCGTCGTTCTTCGCAACGTTCCCGGCCGCACCGTCCAGTCGATGCGCTTCCCGGGCGCGCCGCGCGGCCTCAAAATGGCCTGCGGCGAGAATCCCAAGCGCGTCTACGGTGGGCGCAACACCATGCCGCAGACTCGGATGGGCAATGTCGCGGTGATGCGCGCCACCTGGCAGCGCGCCGCCGAATATCGCGACCGCCGCGCCCGCGAGCCCAACATCGCCCGCGATTTCCAGCTCGATACGCTGGCCGACGTGCTCGACGGCCGGATCATGATCCACAACCATTGCTACCGCGCCGACGAGATGGCGATCATGCTCGACATGGCGCGCGAGTTCGGCTTCCGGATCGCCAGCTTCCACCATGCCGTCGAAGCCTACAAGATCGGCGACCTCCTTCGCGAATCGAACACCTGCGCGGCCGTCTGGTCGGATTGGTGGGGCTTCAAGATGGAGGCCTATGATGCGGTGAACGAGAATGCGCCGCTGGTTCACCAGGCCGGAGCCTGCACCATCATCCATTCGGACGACGCGAACGGCATCCAGCGCCTCAACCAGGAAGCGGCCAAGGCGCTCGCCGACGGCCGCCGCATGGGCATCAACATCTCCGACGAGGAAGCCTGGCGCTGGGTCAGCCTCAATCCGGCCCGCTCGCTCGGCATCGAGAACGAGACGGGCAGCCTTCGCGCCGGCAAGCGCGCCGACGTCGTGATGTGGAACGGCAATCCGTACAGCGTCTACACGCGGCCCCAGCAGGTCTGGATCGACGGCGCCCTTCTTTACGACATGAACAATCCCAGGCTCCGCCCGGTGACCGACTTCGAGCTCGGCCAGCCCGGCGAGGGAGACGTGAAATGACGCGGCGCGGCAAAGAGGTGAAGGTGGGCATGCTCACACCCGCTAGGGCTGAGCCTGACGAAGCCCGGTTCGCGCTCACGAGGCTCCTCGGAGCCCTGCCCCAGGCCCTTCGACAGGGTCAGGGCCAGCGGTTGCGAGTGGCATTGGCTGCAGTGCTGGCGATCTCGTCCGCTCCCGCCCTCGCTCAGTCGATTGCGATCACCGGCGGCCGCGTCGTCCTTGGCGACGGAACGCCGCCGATCGACGGCGGCACGGTGGTGATCAACAACGGGCGCGTCGTCGCCGCCGGGCGCGGTGTCGCCGTTCCCGCGGGCGCGCAGGTGATCGACGCCGCCGGCCGCTGGGTCACACCGGGCATCGTTGCCGGCTTTTCGCGCATCGGCCTCGTCGAAGTCGACGCGGTGAATGCCACCAATGACGTGTCCGCCGCCAATTCGCCGTTCCGCGCGGCGATCGACGTCGCGCCGGCGATCAACTCGCAGTCGGCCTCGATCGCGATCAACCGCGCCGCCGGTGTCACCCGCGCAATGGTCGCGCCCGGCGCCTCCCGGAGCATCTTCGCCGGGCAGGGCGCGGTCATCGATCTCGGCAGCGACATGCAGCCGATCACCCGCCGCCGCTTGTTCCAGTTCATCGAGTTCGGCGAAGCCGGCGCGCAGCAGGCCGGCGGCAGCCGCCCCGCCGCGCACGTGCTCCTTCGCAACGCGCTGCGCGAAGCGGGCGAGCTTCGCGTGCCGATCTCGAGCGGCGGGTCGTCCCGCACCGGCCAGCCGGTCGGCGAAATGCCGCCCGAGGACATGGAGGAAAATCCCGCCGTCACCACCGGCACCGCCCGGCGCGACGACGTGCTCCTCACCCGCTTCGACGCCGCGGCCCTGGTGCCCGTCGTGCGCGGGCAGCAGCTCCTCCTCATCCATGTCGAACGCGCCGCCGACATCCTCCAGGCGCTGGCGCTGAAGCGCGAGTTCCCGCGCCTTCGCCTCGTCCTGGTCGGCGTCACCGAAGGCTGGCGTGTCGCCCGCGACATCGCGGCCGCGCAGGTGCCCGTCATCGCCAATGCGTTGACCGATCTTCCGGCAAGCTTCGAGCAGCTCGCCGCCACCCAGTCCAATATCGGCCGCATGCGCGCCGCGGGCGTCCAGGTCGGCATCGGCATGATCAACGACGACGAAGCGCGGCAGATCAGGGTCTCTACCCAATATGCCGGCAATCTCGTCGCCATCGCCCGCGTCCCCGGTCATACCGGCCTCAGCTGGGACGAGGCCTTTGCCGCGATCAGCTCGGCGCCGGCGGAAGCCTTCGGGCTCGGCGGCGAAATCGGCTCGCTGCGCCCGGGCCGCCGCGCCGACGTGGTGATCTGGAACGGCGATCCGCTCGAACTGGCGAGCAACGTCGAGGCGGTGTGGATCGACGGCGTGTCCCAGTCGCTCGAGAATCGCCAGACCCGCCTTCGCGACCGTTACCGCCAGCCCCAGGAGGGCAACCTCCCCCACGCCTACGATCCGCGTAACTGACGGTTTTATCCGGTGAATTGCGGCTAGTGCCGGGGCTCATCTTCACGGGCCGGTAAGTTCGCGCCCCGTAGCGTCCCTGTCTGGGGAACTGGGGATGAGCATGTCGTTGACGACGCAGCTGCGATACGAACACGATCTCCTGATCGGCATGGCCGAGGCGCTGGGCGCCGCGGCGCGCGGCGATGCGCCGCCGGCCGATCTGCCGCGCTTGCTGCTGCTGCTCGGCCAGTTCACGCAGCTCCTCCAGGTCCACCTGCTGCGCGAGGACAGCGTTCTTTATCCCGCACTCGAAGCGTCCGGCGACCGGGTCACGGCCGCGCTCGCGGCCGCGATGCGCGAGGAGCATGGCGCGCTCCACCGCCACATCGCCGCCTTCGACGAAGCCTGGACTCCCGAAGCGATCCGCCGCCGCTGGCGCGACTTCGGCGCCGACATCGCCGACCTCCTCGACATGGTCGAACAGCGGATCGAGCGCGAAAATGAAGACCTTTATCCCCTGCTCGCCGAGCGGACGGACCTCGCCGCCTGATCAAAGACAGCCTTCGACATAGCGGATGGACGCCCCGCCGGCGTGAATGGTCGTGACCCGCCGCCCGGCGTCGGTCTCGAACCTCACGCCGCGCCGGTCGGGCGCCGTCCAGTAAGTGAGGTAAAGCGCCGGCGCGTCCTGATAGGTATGCTCCTCGCTCTCCAGGCCGCGGCCGTAAGCGCGCCGCACCTCCGCCTCGCTCGCGCCCACCCTGATGCCGCGCGGTGTCGCGATGCCGGACTCGGCCCCGCTCATCGAAATGCGCGTGAGCCGCCCTTCCTCGAACATGAAGTAAATGCCCCGCCACCCCCGCGCGGGCTGCATCTCGATACAGCCTTCGGTGATCTCGTCGCCCCGAAGCGGCGCACCCACCACGCGCGTCACCTCGGCCCGGCTCATGCCGATCCGCACCGGGCCGAGCCCGTCCGGCGTGATCCGCCAGCCGGCCCGCCCGGACGTTGCCGGCGGCGCCGCGGCCACAAGCAAGGCCGCCGCCGCGGCCAGAAGTGCGATCCGTCCCATCCGCTTCGCTCCCGCTGCCCAGGCGCCCACAATGGTCCGCGCCGCCGCTTTTTGCCAGCACCCGCGCGAAGCGCTAGACCGGCGCAATGTCCACCTACACGCTCGACACCGCCACATCGCGCGCCAACCCGACGCCGGCGCCGATGCGCCGCCTCACCGCGCCCGCCATCCAGCAGCGAAAGGGCGGCGAGCCGATCGTGATGCTCACCGCCTACACGGCGCGCATGGCGCAATTGCTCGATCCGCATTGCGACATGCTGCTCGTGGGCGACAGCCTCGGCCAGGTCATTTACGGCCTCCCGTCCACCATCCCGGTCACGCTCGACATGATGTGCGCGCACGGCGCCGCCGTGGTGCGCGGCTCCTGGCACGCGCTCGTCGCCATCGACATGCCCTTCGGATCCTATGAGGAAAGCCGGGAGCAGGCCTTCCGCAGCGCTTCTCGCGTCATGAAGGAAACCGGGGCCGCCGCCGTGAAGCTCGAAGGCGGCGAAGCGATGGCCGAGACGATCGCCTTTCTGGTCGCCCGCGGCATTCCCGTGATCGGCCATGTCGGCCTCACCCCGCAGGCGGTGAATGCCCTCGGCGGCTAC
Source organism: Allosphingosinicella sp. (assembly GCA_036388975.1). Classification (GTDB taxonomy): domain Bacteria; phylum Pseudomonadota; class Alphaproteobacteria; order Sphingomonadales; family Sphingomonadaceae; genus Allosphingosinicella. The sequence continues at coordinate 13,478 of DASVQT010000078.1, forward strand.
CGCGCCCGCGGCCGCGACGGTGCCGAAGCCGCCAAGATCCTCGCCGACGCCCGCGCCGTGTCCGAAGCCGGCGCCTTCGCCCTCGTCCTCGAAGGCGTGATGGAGGAGATCGCCAACGAGGCGACGCGCACCGTGTCCTGCCCCACCATCGGCATCGGCGCGTCCGCCCGGTGCGACGGGCAGGTGCTGGTCACGGAGGACATGCTCGGCCTGTTCGAGCGCACACCCCGCTTCGTGAAGCGCTACGACGATCTCGCCGCCCGCATCGGCGAGGCGGCCGCCACCTATGCCGGCGAAGTGAAGAGCCGCGCCTTTCCGACCGAAGAGCAGATCTACCGCGCCAAGGCGTGAACGGTCCGCTCGGGCCGGGCGCGATTGGACTTTCCTCCCGCCCTCGCCCCCGGTAAGGAAGCGCGGGGGCCCGCGCGCCCGCCGTCCGGCCGGAGCGCCAAGCAATTGAGGTTCGAAGGCGGAGCCGCGCCGGTGCGGCCCCCGCCTGTTGTGGAGAAAACGAGTTGGCGATCAAGCCGAAGGAGAATGAGGCCTTCTACCGCGAGGTGGACGACGAGCTGCGGCGCGATCAGGCGCTGCAGACGTGGGAGCGCTACCGCTGGCTCATCATCGGCGGCATCGTCCTCCTGATCGCCGCGGTCGGCGGCTTCATCTGGTGGCAGAATTATCGCGAGTCCCGCGCCGCCGCGCAGGGCGAAGCGTTGAGCAGCGTCGTCGAGGACATGCAGAAGGGCGCCTATCGCGGCACCGCGCCGCGCATCGCCGAGCTCGAGGGCAGCAGCAACGACACGTATCGCGGCCTCGGCCTGATCAGCCGCGCCAATCTCCTCGCCCAGCAGGGCGACGCGCCGGGCGCCGCCCGCGTCCTCGGCCAGGTCGCCGCCGACGACAGCGTGCCGGAAGAGGTGCGCAACGCCGCGCTCGTTCGCCAGACGGTGATCGAATATGACCGGCTCCAGCCCGCGCAGATCGTCCAGCGGCTTCGCCCGCTGGTGCAGCGCGGCAATCCCTGGCACGGCACGGCCGGCGAGCTCACCGCCCACGCCCATCTCCGCGCCCAGCAAACTCAGCAGGCCGGCCAGGTCTTCGCCGGCATCGCCCGCGACGACACGGTTCCCGAGTCGATCCGTTCGCGTGCGGTTCAGATGGCGGGTGGTCTTGGTATCGATGCAACGCAGGACGCGCCGGCGAACGGCGGCGGCGGTGCGAGCGGGAACAATGCTCCCGCCGCGCCCGCACCCGCCGCTCCGGCCGCGCCCGCCACGAAGGAATGAGAATGAGACCTGTCCTGTTCGCGCCCGCTTTGGTTGCGCTCGCCGCCGCCACCTTTCTGTCCGGCTGCGGCATCCTCGGCGAGGGCTCCGGCCCGAAGGGAACCCCCGCCGTCGGGACGCGCATTCCGGTGCTGAGCGGCGAAGCCGGAGTCGAAGTCGATCCCGAGCTCGCCGACGTTCCGGTCGTGCTGCCCGCGGCGGCTGAGAATGCCGATTGGGCGCAAGGCGGCGGCACGGCGTCCAAGTCGGTCGGCCATGTCGCGCTCGGCACCACCCTGTCGCCCGCCTGGTCCGTGTCGATCGGCCAGGGCAGCAGCACCAGCGGCCGCCTCGGCGCGCCGCCCGTGGTCGGCGGCGGACGCATCTACACCATGGATACGCAGGCCAATGTCCGCGCCCTCGATCCGCAGACCGGCAACACGGTCTGGCAGCGCCAGCTCACCAGCCCGCAGGCCAGCGGCCGCACCCTGTTCGGCGGCGGCGTCAGCTTCGACAACGGCCGCGTCTATGCGGTGAACGGCGCCGGCGACGCCGCGGCGATGGACGCTCAGACCGGCAACGTCATTTGGCAGGTCCGCCCGGGCGGCCCGCTGCGCGGCAACCCCACGGTCGCCGGCGATACCGTCTACGTCGTCAGCCAGGACAATCAGCTTTTCGCCCTCAACGCCGCCGACGGCGTCCAGCGCTGGGCCGTGTCCGGCTCGGCCGAAACGTCCGGCGTGTTCGGCGCCGCTTCCCCCGCCTTCGGCCAGTCGACAGTGGTCGCGGGCTATTCGTCGGGCGAACTCACCGCCTATCGCTACGAGAACGGCCAGGAGGTCTGGTCGGACGCGCTCACCCGCACCACCGTCACGACCCAGGTCCACGCTTTGTCCGACATCGATGCCGATCCGGTGATCGAGGGCGGCCGCGTCTACGCCATCGGCCAGGGCGGCCGCATGGTCGCGCTCGAGCTCAACACCGGGCAGCGCATCTGGGAGA
>DASVQT010000079.1:0-48379 GCA_036388975.1 Allosphingosinicella sp.
CCGAGCACGATCGGCTCTCCCGCCGCCGGCTGCGCGGCGGCCGGCGCCGCTCCGAGACACAAGGCCGCCGCCGCGAGGGCCGCCGTCCACCAAAGCCGCATCGATCGCTCCTGCCCGTCTCGTGTTCCGCGAAGTGGAGCCGGTTCGCGGCGTTTCGGCAAGCCGCTTATCAGATCGCGATTGATACAATTTGCGACAGATGAACGCCGCCCCGGCAAACAGGCGCGACAAAGACGGTCCAACTCACCCCTCGACAGACGCGCAGCCGCCGCGCGCATCTTTATTCGAGGTTTCCTGTTCATGTCCGTTTCCCGCCGCCTGATCGTCGCCGGCCTGCTTGCAAGCGCCGTCCCCGCGCCGCTCCTTGCTCAGGAGCCCGCCGCGCCCGCCGCGGCGCCCGAGCAGCCTGCCGAGGAGCCGGAGCCGGTCGACGTGCCGGTGCAAGGCGAGGCGGAAGCGATCGTCGTTACGGGCACGCGCATGCGCGGGCAGGTCGACGGCGACATCCCGCCCGAAGTGCAGCTCGACGAGCGAGACGTCGCTTCCTACGGCGCCGGCTCCATCTCCGAGCTGCTCGACGCGATCGAGCCGCTCACCCGCTCCGCCCGCGGCCGGAGCGGCGGCCGGCCGGTGTTGCTGGTCAACGGCAGGCGTATTTCGGGCTTCGCCGAAGTGCGCAACCTGCCGCCCGAAGCAATCGAGCGGGTGGACATCCTCCCGGAGGAAGTGGCGCTTCGCTACGGCTACCGGGCGGACCAGCGCGTCGTGAACTTCGTCCTGAAGGCGAACTTCAACGCCGTGACGACGGAGATCGAGGGCGGGCTGGCGACGGCTGGCGGGCGCTCCAGCTACGAGGCGGAGGCGAACATCCTCCACATCGACCGCGCCGGCCGCTGGAACATTGAAGCGGAATACGAGCATCAGAGCCCGCTCTTCGAAAGCGAGCGGAGCATCGTGGCGCGCGAAGGTCTGCTCGATGAGCGGGATTTCCGGACTTTGCTGGCGCAAACCGACCAGATGAGCGTCGGCGGCACGATCAACCGTACCATCTTCGGCGACGTTTCGGCGACCTTGAACGGCCGCCTGGAGGCGAATGACAGCCGCAGCTTCATCGGCTTGCCGCCGTCGGGCGGAGCGCCGGCGCTCACTCGCGAAACGGACTCGCGCACCGCCCATGTCGGCGTGGCGCTGAACGGCGACATGCAGCCCTTCCGCTGGGCCTTCACCGGCAATTTCGACCGCGGCCACAATGAAAGCAGGATCGAGACGGGCCTGGTTCCGACCGTGTCGGAGACCTTCACCCAGGTCGCCAATGCGGAACTGGTCGCGAGCGGACCCGTGTTCGAGCTTCCCGCGGGCGAGGTTTCGACCAGCGTCCGCATCGGCGCCGAGCATCAGGGCCTGCGCGGCGAAACCACGCGGAGCGGCATCTTGCAGGAGCGCGAGCTGTCGCGCGGCCGCGGCAACGTGCAGGCGAGCCTCGACGTGCCGATCGCCAGCCGCCGCCGCGGCGCGCTCGATGCGATCGGCGACCTGTCGCTGAACCTGAACGGCGAAGTGGAGCGGCTTTCCGACTTCGGAACGCTGACCAGCTTCGGCGCGGGCGTGAACTGGTCGCCGATCGAGGAAGTGCGGGTCATCGCCTCGTTCACCGAGGAGGAGGGCGCGCCTTCGATGCAGCAGCTCGGCGATCCTTCCGTGCTCGTGCCGAACGTGCGCGTCTTCGACTTCCTGCGCCAGAGCACCGTCGACGTCGCCCGGCTGGAGGGCGGCAATCCGGGCCTGCTCGCCGACAGCCGCCGCATCTACAAGCTCGGGCTCACCGTCCGGCCGCTGGACGAAACGGACCTCACCCTCCGCGCGGACTATACGAATAGCCGCATCCGCAACCCGATCGCCTCCTTCCCGACGGCGACGCCCGAGATCGAGGCCGCATTTGCGGACCGCTTCGTGCGCGACGCGGCGGGCAATCTCCTCAGCATCGATGCGCGGCCGGTGAACTTCGCAAGCGCGGAGCGCAGCGAACTGCGCTGGGGCTTCAACTATTCGCGTCCGCTCGGCGTACAGCCGCAGCGCGGCCGCGGCGGCGGGCGGGGCGGTGAAGGGGCCGGCGAAGGCCCGCCGCCCGGTGCCGGCGGCGGAGGTCGCGGCTTCGGCGGCTTCGGCGGCGGCGGGCGCGGCGGCGCAGGTGGGGGAGGGCGGCTGAACTTCGGCATCTTCCACACCTGGCACTTCACCGACGAAATCCTGATCCGCGAAGGCGTGCCGGTGCTCGACCTGCTGAACGGCTCGGCGACCGGAAGCAGCGGCGGCCAGCCGCGCCACGAAATCGAGGTCCAGGCCGGCGCCTTCAAGGACGGCTTCGGCGCGCGGCTCACCGCCCAGTGGCGCAGCGGGACGACGGTGAACGGCGCGGCCGACGGGTTCGGCGGCACGACGGGCGATCTCGATTTCTCGAGCCTCGCCACCGTCAACTTGCGGCTGTTCGCCAATCTCGGCCAGCAGCAGGGGCTGATCCGCGCCGCGCCGTGGCTCGAGAATACGCGCCTCAGCCTGTCGGTGAACAACCTGTTCGACAGCCGTCAGCGGGTGACGGACTCGAGCGGCGCGACGCCGATCGGCTATCAGAGCGATTATCTCGATCCGCTCGGCCGCTCCGTGACGCTGTCGCTGAGGAAGCAATTCTGATTGCGGCGGGACCCGTTCCCCGGCACCCCGGGGTTTCGCGCACCCTCCGCCGCGAGGACATGAAGATGCAGGAACCGCACATCCTGATCGTGGACGACGAGCGGGACATTCGCGACCCGCTCGCTTCCTATCTGTCGAGGAACGGCTTTCGAGTGTCGAAGGCCGAGAATGCCGCCGCCGCGCGCCAGCTGCTCGCCGCTTATGCGATCGACCTCATCCTGCTCGACATCATGATGCCGGGCGAGGACGGCATCTCGCTCACCGGCTACGTCCGCGCGACGAGCGGCATTCCCGTCATCCTCCTCACCGCAAAGGCGGAGGAAACCGACCGGATCGTTGGCCTCGAGATCGGCGCCGACGATTATGTCACGAAGCCCTTCTCACCGCGCGAGCTCAGCGCCCGCATCAAGGCGGTGCTGAGGCGGGCGCGCGGCGAAGGGGGCGGAAGCCCGGTCAGGGCGCCGGACGCCCAAAGCTATGCCTTCGGGCCGTGGCTGCTTCGCACCGGCGAGCGCGAGCTCGTCGACGAAAGCGGCGTCGCCGTCCCGCTCTCCACGGGCGAGTTCAACATCCTGGTCGCCTTCGTGACCCACCCGCGCCGGGTCCTCACCCGCGACCAGCTGCTCGACCTCAGCCAGGGCCGGGAGCTCGGCGCGTTCGACCGTTCGATCGACAACCACATTTCGCGGCTTCGCAAGAAGATCGAGGAGAACCCGTCCGATCCCAAGCTGGTCAAGACCGTCTGGGGCGGGGGCTACATGCTGGCCGCGGAGGTGCGGAAGCTGTGAAGCGCCTGATGCCCAGAAGCCTCGTCGCCCAGCTCGCCGTCGCCATGGCGATCGTCCTCCTGGTCGCGCAGGCCGTGAACTTCATGCTGATCCTGAACGATCGGCAGCGGCTGACGCTGGCCCAGAACGAGGCGCCGGCCGTGGCGCGCTTCGTCAACACGGCCGCGCAGCTCGCGCCGCTTTCGCCGGAAGAACGGCTGCGCGTCTTCGAGGCGCGCCAGCGCGGCGCCCGCTTCCTGATCGGCGATGCACGCGGCTTCCCGGACCTCGTCTTCGACCGCGACGCGCGCCTGGAAGGGCGAGTCCGTACCGCCGCCGGGGAAGCGGGCCTGCGCCTCGGCGAGATCCGCGCCGGCATCGGCCGCTCCGCCGGTCCGCCCGCTCCCGAACAGCGCCGGCCGCCCCCGGATGCGCAGCTCATGCTCATCTCGGCCCAGATCGCGCCGGGCACATGGCTTCACGCCCGGCTGCTCACGCCGCGGCCGGATCCCTGGCTCGCCGCCCGGCTCGCGGCCGCAACCCTGCTCCTCTACATCCTCGTTCTCGGCACGATGATCTTCCTGGCGGCCCGCATCGCCCGGCCGCTGCGCGACCTCGCGGCTGCTGCGGAGGGCTTCGGCGGCAGCGGGGCGACGCCCTTCGTGGAGCCCCGCGGCCCGTCCGATCTCGCTCACGCCATCGAGGCGTTCAATGCGATGAACCGCCGCGTCGCCGCCTTGCTCGCCGAAAAGGACCATATGCTCGGCGCCTTGAGCCACGACCTGCGCACGCCGCTCGCGTCGCTCCGCATCCGCGCCGAGAATATCGAGCCGGAAGAGGAAAGGCTGAAGGTCGTCGGCACGATCGAGGAAATGACCGCAATGCTGGAGGACAGCCTCCTGCTCGTGCGGGCCGGACGGACTCGGGAAAAGGTTCGGGCGGTGGATGTCGGGGCGCTAGCCGACGTGGTCGTTGAGGAGTTTCGCGAGCTCGGGCACGACGTCACGCTGGTGAGCGAAGGGCGGCAGATCGCCTCGGTCAGCCCCGCGCTTCTCCGCCGCGCCATTCGCAACCTCGTCGACAATGCGGTGAAATATGGCGGCGCGGCGGAAGTGTCGGTGCGTCTCGAGGGCATGCAGGCGCTGATCGACGTCGCCGACCGCGGCCCCGGCGTCCCTGCGGACGAGCTGGAGCGGGTGCAGGAGCCGTTCTTCAGGCTGGAGGAATCGCGCAATCGGGCGACGGGCGGCACCGGCCTCGGCCTCACCATCGCGCGGGCGATCGCCGAAGGTGCGGGCGGCACTTTGCGCTTGGCGAACCGGCCGGGCGGCGGCCTTTGCGCGACGATCGCGGTTCCGCGCGAACCGGCCGCGACAAAGTGAGACAATTTGGGCCTGGCGCCGACAAGGCTGCGCGACAGGGCGGCGGCAGAAGAGCGGTTCCATTCCATGGCAAAGGAGCCGACATGAAGACGATCATTCTCGCGGGCGCTGCGACGCTCGCATTCGCCGGCAGCGTTTCGGCGCAATCGCCGGCCGCGCCGGCGGGCGACATCACCCGCGCGGCCGCTTCCGCCGATGCGGAGCGGCGGTTCGCCGCGCTCGACGCGGACGGCAATGGCGAGCTTGGCGAAGCCGAGATGCGGCAGATGTTCGAGCAGCGCCGCGCCGAGCGCCTGGCCCGGATGACACCGGAAGACCGCGCGCGGTTCGAGCAGCGGCGGGGTGCGCGCGGCGGACATGACGGCGCGCGGCGCGGCGGCCACGGAGAGGGGGGCCCTGAACGTGGCGGCGAAGGCCGCGGCATGCGCGGCGGCGAGCGCGGTCCCGTGACGGTCGCCCAGTTCCGCGAGCGCGCCGAACAGCGCTTCGACCGCCTCGACCTGAACGGGGACGGGGTGATCACCCGCGCCGAGCAGGACCAGCTCCGCGCCCGGCGCGGCGCAGCGGCCGACTAAACGGCAGGAGAATATGCGACGCGAGGAGCGGCGCCTGCCAGCACGGTAGGCGCCGCTACCTTTCGTTAACCATCCTCGTCTAGGCCGGTGCTTCGGAAGGAGGACGCCATGGCAGCAGCAGCGACGACGATGGAGACGGGGCCCGCGGCACAGGCTGTCCGGACCGCTCTGGCCGCCATTGACGAGGCCCTTTCCGCCGACGGCGGCGCGATCACCGCCTCCACCGAGACCCGGCTGCAGACCGCGCTCTATTTCCTCCGCAAGGAAGGCGATTGCTCCGGTTTGCTTCCGGAGCTTGAGGGTGTGGCGGCGTCGCTGCGCATCATCGTGGAAGCGAAGCGGACCGGCCGTCCCAATCTCCACGCGTCCAAGCTCGCGCGTCTCAGGCGGCTTCGCGCCGCCGCATCCGCGCGCTAAAGCCGGGCTGAACGCTTAAGGAGTTTACGGCCGATGGCCCTGTACAAGTACCAGAACTACCTTGCCGCATCCAAGAACGGCGCCTTCGACATCCTGCTTCAGCCGTCCGCCTTCGTGCCGTGCGGCGGCATCTTCCGCTGCACGGGCTGCGGCAACGAAGTCGCGCTGGAAGGCGTCGGCCTGATGCCCGACCGCAGCCATCACGAGCACAAGCCGACCCAAGGGCCGATCCAGTGGCAGCTTATCGTCGCCACGGTGACGGATGTGCCCACGCCTTATCTCCACGGCAGCCGCTGACGGGCGACGCGGCCCTTTGCACTTCGCGCGCCGCGCCTTTAGGGAGCGCGGCCCATGGCCGAGGACCCGCCCATCGCCGTCATCGGCCTCGATTTCGGCACGACCAACTCGGTCGCGGCCATCGCCTCAGGCGGGGAATCGCGTCTCGTCCCGCTGTGTGGGCCCGTCAGTGCGGACCCGGTCTTCCGCTCCGCTTTGTGCTTCTGGGAAGAGGAAGCGCGGGTGGCGGTTGAAGCGGGTCCCTGGGCGGTCGCCGAATATCTCGAATATCCGGAAGGCAGCCGCTTCATTCAGTCGTTCAAGACGGTCGCGGCTTCGCCGAGCTTCGAGCATGCGACCATCTTCGACCGGCGCTACGCGTTCGAGGATCTGGGGCGGGTCTTCGTCGAGAAGATAACGGCGCGCTCGGAAGGGCTGCTGGACGGCAAGGCGGCGCGCGTCGTGGTCGGGCGGCCGGTGGAATATGCCGGCCATCTTCCGGACGAGGCGCTCGCCCGACGCCGCTACGATGCCTTCTTTTCCCGCCTCGGAGCGCAGGTGCATTATGTTTACGAGCCGATGGGCGCGGCGTTCAGCTTCGCGGCCGGTCTCAGCGACGCCGCAATCGTGCTGGTCGCCGATTTCGGCGGCGGCACCAGCGATTTTTCCGTCGTTCGGATCGAAGCGCCGGGAACGGCGCCGCGCTGCGTGCCGCTCGGCCATGCCGGCGTCGGGGTCGCCGGCGACCGCTTCGACTACCGGATACTCGACAATCTGGTGATGCCGCTTCTCGGCAAGGGCGGCTCCTACCGGTCGTTCGACAAGGTGCTGGAGATACCGAACGGCTATTTCACCGATTTCGGCGACTGGTCCCGCCTGGCCCTCATGCGCAACCGCAAAACGCTCGCCGAACTCGGAAAACTGCGCCGCGCGGCGCTCGATCCCCAGCCGATCGACCGCATGATCGCCGTAGTGGAGCAGGAACTCGGCTACACCCTGTACGAAGCCGTCGGCCAAGCAAAGCGCGACCTGACCACCGCTCCGGTCGCGCGGTTCCGCTTCGAGGCGCCCGATCTGGTGATCGACGCGGAGGTGACGCGCGACGCCTTCGAAGCGTGGATCGCGCCGGACATCGCCCGCATCGAGGAGGCGATCGCCCGCGCCTTGTCGCGAGCGGGTTTGGAAGCGGAGCAGGTGGACCGCGTGTTCCTCACCGGCGGCACGTCCCTTGTGCCGCGCATCCGCCGCTTGTTCGAGGATCGCTTCGGTGCGGAGCGGATCGCCGGCGGCAACGAACTCACGTCCATCGCCCATGGGCTGGCCCTGATCGGCCTGGACGAGGATGTCGCCGCATGGGCGGCGTGAGGCTCAAGCTGTTCTTCGACGGCGGCTGCCGCCCGAACCCGGGCCGGATCGAAGCGGCGGTGGTCGTGCAGGGCATGACCCATTTCTTCGATGATCTGGGAGAGGGGACGAACGAAGATGCCGAATGGCTCGCTTTGCTCCGGGCGCTGGAAGTCGGGCAGGCGCTGAGCGGCGGCGCCTTCGACCTCGTCGGGGACTGCGCCCACGTGATCGACCAGGCAAACGGCGCCGCAAAATGCCGCGGCGAGCGCGCACGCGCTTACCTCGCGCAGTTCCGCGAGCGCGCCGAAGCGGCGCCGCCGCGGCGCGTACGCTGGGTCGCGCGCACCCAGAACCTCGCCGGCATCGCGCTCGAACGGCGCCGCGGCGGCTTCAGGTTCCCCGTTTCTCTCCGAAGAGGTGGATGTGCAGCCGGTCCGAATAGTTGAAGCCGTGCGCGATGACGGAGTCGATCAGGGCCGCGCCGGTCCGGATCAGCGCGTCGCTGCTCGTGCCCAGCGGCATGATGTAAATGCGACCCGGCGCTATCGAATGTTCGCGGGCGAGAATGGCGACCTCCGCCACGTCGGCGGCCGCGGCGGCGACGAACTTGAAGGCGGCGGCGGGCAGCGCCGCAAGGGCCGCAAGTGCGCCCGCCCTGAGCGCTCTCCCCTCGCGGTTCAAGGCGTGATCGAGCTTGGGCGAGACCATGAACAGGTCGACGAGGCCGGCGAGTTCAGCCCCGGGAGCGATGGTGCCGTTGGTCTCGATCTCGATCAGCAGCGCCGGATCGGCGGCCTTGAGCGCCCGGATCAATGAAAGAAGGCCGCGCATCTGGACCAGCGGCTCACCGCCCGTGATCACCAGGCCCGGTGCGGACAGTGTGCTCAAGCGGGCGGCGAGATCGGGGACGGTGAGCGACAGCATCTCGCGCGCCTGCCTGTATTTGGGCAGCGGATTGGGCGCATCGTCGAGACCCGGCCAATGCGTCCCTTCCCAGTTCCACGTATAGGGCGTGTCGCACCAGCGGCATTGAAGGTTACATCCCGACAGGCGCAGGAAGCTGCGGATCTGGCCGACATTGCGGCCCTCGCCCTGGATCGAAAGAAAGATCTCAGGCACGCCCTCGGTCTTGCAAGCGACGCGCAGCCGCGCCGCCGCTTCGCCGGACGGCATTTCGCAAAGGATCGGATGGGTAGTGTTCACGGTCGGCCGGCGGTGAGGAAGGCCATGCTCCTTACCCGCTTGCGCACGCGGACGCGATTGGGAAAGGATCGCCCGGATGCACACCAAGATCGGACCTGACTGGGAGCCGGATCGCGCCGAGCTGCTGGCCGGCCTGCGGGAGTTCGCGCTTCTGATGCGCGGCGCGCCCATCCGGAACGAGCACGGCCTTCGCGGGGGAAGCGCCTTCGCCTTGTGGTGGTTCCTCCGTGCGCTCAAGCCGACAATCGTTTTCGAAGTCGGCGTGTGGCGGGGCTTCAGCACCTGGCTGATCGAGCAGGCGGCGCCGACGGCGGACATCCACTGCTTCGATCCCTTGTTCTTCCTGCAGCCGTGGATGAGCCGCTGGAAGGTCGGCCGAGTCTACCGTTCCGCCCGCGCCCGCTACTGGACGGACGAATTTTCCTGTGCTTCGATTTCCAGCATCGTCGCCGCGCACGAACGCCCCGTCGTCTTCTTCGACGATCACCAGAACAAGCTGCCGCGCCTGCATCAGGCGCGCGCCGCCGGATTTCGCGAGATCATCTTCGACGACAATATGGCGAAGGCCGGAACGCACGTCAGCCTGGAGGACCTCAGGGGCGAGCCGGACGGCCGCGCCCTGCTGCAGCGCGAGGTCGAGGCCTATGAGATCTTCCCTGCCTTGTGGCCGGCGGAATTCCACGCACCTGGGCTCGATATCGTCGAGGAAGGCCTTGGCTTCCCGGTGGAGCCCGCGTTCGAAGTCCTGCACCGCGACCGGAACTTCTACTCGTCCGTCACTCGCGTGAGTTTGCGCGCGGACGCCTGACCGGCCTACCGCCCCGCCCGCTGCGCCTCCAGCACGTCGGCCAGCGGCCCGCTCGCAGCGATTCGCCCTTCCTCCAGCCGCACGGCCCGGTTGCACCAGATTTCGAGCAACGCTTCGGAATGGCTGGCGAGAACGAGAATCCGCGTCCGTTCCACGAAGCGGCTCATCCGCTCATAGGCCTTGAGCTGGAAATCCGCATCGGCGACGCCGACCCACTCGTCCATCAGCAGGATGTCCGGCGGCACCGCGGTGGAGACGGCAAAGGCGAGCCGCAGCATCATTCCGGCGGAATAGGTGCGAAGCGGCGCGCCGATGAAGGCGCCGAGTTCGGTCCACTCGACGATCTCGTCGACGAAGGCGCGCATCTCCTTGGGCATGATCCCCTGGTGCATGCCGATCAGGAAGATGTTCTCGAGGCCCGTCGCGGCAAGGTCGATGCCGGTGCCGGGGCTGAGCAAAGGCGTCAGGCTGCCGGTGCGGACCACCGTGCCGGCCGCGGGCGCGTAGACGCCGGCCATCGTCCGGAGCAACGTACTCTTGCCCGATCCGTTCGGGCCGACGATCGCGAGCCGGTCGCCGCCCGCGAGGTCGAGATCGATGCCGGCAAGGGCCGTCACGGCGGGGTGGCGCCCTTCGGTGCGCAGGCGGCGGCCGAGCGCGCCCTGGAGGGCGAAGCGGCGCATAGACCGTGCATCGGCCTGGTAGAGCGGGAACTCGACGGTGACGCCGCGCAGCGACAGGTTCGCCATGCTCAGATCCAGTAGGCGATGCGGCTGCGCCACGCCCCGAAGGCGGCGGCGGCGCCAAGCGCGGCGGCGGCTGCGACGCCCAGCGCGACCGGCCAGGAGGTGGGCGCCGGCGCTTCGCCGATCAGCGGCGCGCGCACGATGTCGATGAATGCGAAGATCGGGTTGGCCGCCACGAACCAGTCGCGTGCGCCTCCGACGGTCTGCGGCAGCCAGAAAACGGGGGTGAGAAAGAACATGAGCTGCAGCCCGTTCGCGACGACCTGCGGCACGTCGCGAAACCGCGCGCCGAGCAGGCCGAGGAGCAGGGCGACGCAAAAGGTCGTCGCCGTGACGAGGAGCAGAGCGGGCACGAGCGTCCACAGACCGCTCGGCGCGATCCCGGCCCAGAGCAGGACCAGGGGAACGATGAGCGCATTGTGGGCAAGGACGATGAGGTTGCGCCAGACGAGGCGCAGCGCCTGCACCGACAGGGGCATGGGCGCGTTCCGGATCGTCTCGGACGCGGCGACGAACAGGTTGCTGGCTTCGTTCAGCGCACCCTGAACGAAATGCCAGAGCACCAGCCCGACGGTCACATAGGCGGCATAGCGGCCGGCGCCGAGGCCGAGCGGCGCCGCGAAGACGAAGGTGAGGCCGCCCGCCATGAGCGCAAGATTGGCGGTGATCCAGAAGGAGCCGAGCAGCGAGCCCGAATAACGCTGGCGCACGTCCGACCAGCCGAGCGCCGACCACAGGGACACGCGCGACACGCCGTCGGACAGATCCTTCGCCGCTTCGCCCCAGCGTGCGCCCGCCGCGCGAGCCCGCATCTCCCGTCCCCTTTTTCGCGCGCTTCATTGTGGCATCGGCGCCATGGCTGGACTAGGAGCAAAACGCGCGATTGTCAGGGGTATCCAGGTTGGAAAGTGGGGCACGGCGGCTGAAGGTGTGCCACGTCTTCGCCGGAACGGAAGGCGGGCGCTGGGTCTACGAGCAGCTCGAAGCGCTGCAGCGCGATCACGATTGCGAAAGCGTGGCCCTGCTCGGAGGCGAGGAGGGGCCGACGGTGGATCTCTGCCGCAACGCCGGCATCCGCACGGAAGCGTTCGATTTCCGGATCTTCAGCTGGAAGGCCCTGCCGTCGCTTCCGCTCCGCATCGTCAGGCTCGCTTTGTGGCTGCGCCGCGAGCGTTTCGACGTGGTCCAGTCCCACATCATTCCGTCGACCTTCTTCGCGCGGCCCGCCGCCTGGCTCGCCGACGTGCCGGTCCGGCTCACCATGTCGACCTCGCCTTATTACATGCAGGCGCCGTCCATCCGCTGGATGGAGGCCTGGACCTTGTTCATGGAAACGGGCGTCATCCCCTCCGCCCGGATTACCGCCGATCTTTACCGGGAAGCGGGTGTCGCCGAGCGGCTGATCCTGCCGTGCCTGTATTACGGCCCGCACGAGGACCGGTTCGTGCCCGAAGCGGCCGTGGCCGAAGGGCTGCGCGCCGAAATGGGTGTGCCCGCCGACACGCCGCTCGTCGGCGCGATCGCCGTCTTCTATCCGCGCTGCAACGAAAGCTCCTTCGTCCCGCCGGATACGCGCGGCCGCTTCATCAAGGGCACGCCCGACCTCATCCGCGCCATGCACTTCGTGCGCCGCGAATTTCCGACGGCTCGGCTCGTCCTCGTGGGGCGCGGCTGGGGCCCGGCGGGCGAGGCCGCGGAAGACGAGCTCAAGGCGATCGTGCGCGAGGAAGGCCTGGAGGAGGTCGTCTATTTCGCCGGCTGGCGCAACAGCACGCCGGCCGTGCTCGTCGACCTCGACGTGTCCGTTCAGGCCTCGGTGAACGAAAATCTCGGCGGAACCGTCGAATCCCTGCTCATGGCGCGGCCGACGGTCGCGACGCGGGTCGGCGGCATGCCGGACGCGGTGGTGGACGGCGAAACGGGCATCCTGGTCAATCCCGAGGATCCCGAGGATCTCGCGCGCGGCATCTGCGCGCTGCTGCGCGATCCGGCGCGGGCGGCCGCGCTCGGCCAGGCGGGCAGGGCGCACATGCTGAGCGGCTTCACGCTCACCACCACCGTACCGGCGCTCGCCGCGCTTTACCGCCGCAAGCGGGCCGAGGCGCCCGGCGCCTGGCGGCCCAGCGTGGGGCTCCGGCGGCTGATCGGCGGCGCGCTCCTTGCCGTGCCGATGTTCGTTCGCGCCGTGGTTTACGACGTCTACTGGCTGAACGTGATCCCGCCGCGGGCGCGGAGCTACCGCGCGGGCCTGCGCCGCCGGCTCAGCCGATCGGAGCCTCGTCCGCCGCGCCGCGCATGATACGCGCGGGTGCGCCGCCGAGCATCACGCCGGCGGGCGCGGACCGGACGACCAGCGCGCCGGCCATCACAGTCGCGCCGTCGCCGATCTCGAGCCGCGGAAGAACGCAGCTCTTCATGCCGAAGAAGCACCCGCGCCCGATCCGCAGGTGCGATCCGAGCGTCACGCCGGGCGTCAGCTGGCTGTCGTCGCCGATGTCGCAATCGTGATCCACCGATGCGAGGGTGTTCACGATCACGTTGTCGCCGATCCGGCTGCCGGCGTTGACCACGGCGCCCGGCCCGAGAAAGACGCCGTCACCGAGCCTGGCGTCCGCCGCCACCCAGGCGGTCGGCGCGACGCAGCGCGGTAGCGTGAGCCCCATCGCCTTCAGCCGGTCGAAGTAGGAGCGCCGCGCCCGATTGTCGCCGATCCCGATATAATAGTCTCCGCTCCGATCCGCGCCGCCCGCGAAGAAGGCGTCCTGCGCGATGTCGTCGCAGACCGGAGCCGCATCGACCAGGAAGCGAATGCGGGCGTGCGGAAGAAGCGACCGGATGACGTGGGCGTGGCCGCCCTTGCCGACGATGTAGGCGATACGGTCGTTCAAACCGGAATCTTCCGCGTCGTCACCAAGGCCATGGCGACTCCGTCGTCGCGCACGATCGAGGCTTCGGTGTCGAGGCCGTCTCCGCCC
Source organism: Allosphingosinicella sp. (assembly GCA_036388975.1). GTDB lineage: Bacteria > Pseudomonadota > Alphaproteobacteria > Sphingomonadales > Sphingomonadaceae > Allosphingosinicella. The sequence goes on from DASVQT010000079.1 coordinate 13,185, forward strand.
AAATCGCCGTGGAGCCGCCATTCGAGGCCGGCGGAGGCATCGGCATTGGCGAAATAAGAGATGTCGCGCTCGATCGTGCTCGTGCCCGTCACCCAGGCGGCGCCTTCCGGCCGGCTGCGCATCGCGCAAATGTCGGCAATCATGGGATAAGCGGCATAATAAAGCAGGCCGACGCCGTTGATGTCATATTGCGGGAGCAGGGAATAGCCCGCGCGGGCGAGCACCGGCCGGGCGCTTTCCCGGGTCCGGCGGCGGCGCGCATAATCTTCGCCGAAGGCGGTCATCTCGGAATGAGCTGGGGCGGCGCAGGGCTGCGGCAAAACCGGCTGGGCGCGCAGCAGCTGCGCATTGCCGCCGTCTCCGCCCCGGCAGATGAAGCTCGACATCAGCTCCGCCTCGATCGTCCGGCCGTCCTCGCCGTCGATCCGCGCGCTCGAAAAGAAGATGGCGGCGCCGTAGCGGGTGAGCGACGCTTCGGCCCGGAGCCGCTCGCCTTCCCGATAAGCGGCGAGAGGGGCAGAGGAGCGGAAGCGAAGCCGCGTGAAGGCCGGGTAGAGGCGGTTGCCGAAGCTGTCGCTAATGTCGACGGGCCGCGTTTCGAGAGCGTCTCCGATCATGCGCCAATGCCAGTCGCCGAGCGCTTTCAGGAGCCAGCTTTCGGACAGGCCGGAGAGCGCCATTTGCGGCATTCCGAGCTCGACGGTCTCGGACAGCCGGACATCGCTTTGGGCAGGCGCTTCGCGCCGGGCCGCGGACGCCGCCGCGCGCCTGCCGAGGGCGGCGGGCGTATCGGCGGCCGTCCAGTCCTCATCCGAAAGCTCCGTCCCGGTCCGCTCTTCGAGCGCAAGGCGGAGCGAAAGGAGATCGAAGCTGTCGAGCCCGATCTCGCTCCAGCCCTTTTCGTCGTCGGAAGGGTCGTAGGACGGGAGGATGGCCCTGATCGCGTCCCGGACTGCACGATGCGCAGGAGTCTGCGCGCTATTTCCCGCCGCGTCGTTCCTTTGTGCCGGCTTGCCGGGTGCCACCTTGTCCGTCCTCGTACGCTTCGCGCGCGAACCTACACAGCGGCCCCCGGCTTGCCTACTGCGCCTTGCCGGGGACGCGTTGCGCGGCGGGGCCGTTCGTGTGAGACGGACGCCATGGCTTTTTCCATGTCCGCTCGCCTGCGCCGGAGGATGGCGCAGTTCCTCTGGCCGCCAGCCTTTGTCGAGGAGCCTTTGCTCCTTCCCGAAGCGGTCACTTATTACCACGACGGGCTGTTGAGTGCGCACAATTGCGACTTTCTCGCCGATCCGCATTTCCAGCGCGCCTATGCGGCGGGCAAGGCGACCGGCTCATGGTGGGATCACGATCTCGAATGGCGCGCCCATGTCATCTGCTGGGCGGCGCAGCGCGGCCTCGCGCTCGGCGGCGATTATGTGGAATGCGGCGTCCACCGCGGCGGCTTTTCGCGCATGCTCGCCGACTATGTCGGTCTCGACCGGCACCTGGATCGAAAGCTGTACCTGATCGACACCTATCGCGGCGTACCGAAGGAATTCCGGTCGGAAGGGCAGGAGGATGTCCTTGAGAGCCTTTACACGGACAGCTACCGCGACGTTCTGCGCACCTTTGCACCGTTTCCGAATGCAAAGGTCGTGCGCGGGCGGATCCCGGATGTGCTTCCCGAGGTTCGGCCGGAGCAGGTCTGCTATCTTTCGATCGACCTCAATTGCGTCGAGCCCAGTATTGCGGCGGCGGACCATTTCTGGCCTCTCATGGTTCCGGGCGCGGCGATGATCCTCGACGATTACGGCTTCAGCGGCTTCTTCGACCAGAAAGTGGCCTTCGACGGCTGGGCGCTGCGCAGCGGCGTCGAGATACTGTCCCTTCCGACGGGCCAGGGTCTGGTCCTGAAGCCCCCGGCGGGCGCGTCATGAGCAGGCGTCCACGCGCACCAGTGCGATGGGCCAATTGACCCCTTTGCATTGCCGCTCAATCTCGTCGAAATAGACCGGGTTCATCACATAAGCCTTGCTGATCCCGGCTGCCCGGGCCGTATCGGGCAGAACGACCGGAAGTCCGCTCACCGGCATGAAGGTGCCGGCGCGCGCGGGATTGACGTCGATCGCCATGTCGAGGGCGCCGCTCCGGCCGCCGAGAAGAAGCGCGAGCGTCACGCCCTTCGAGGCGCCGCCCCAAAGCGCGACTCGCTCCCCCGCCGCCTCGTCCCGCGCCAGCGCCGCTTCGATGGCTTGGATCGCGGCAGCCTTGCGCCCGGGATAGGCCCGGCTGTCGACCGGCGAGTCCCGTTTCGTCCGCCCGGGCAAGCGGGCGCGGGCCGCGGCGACCAGATACTGGCCGCCATAGGCTTCCCGCACGTCCTCGGCCTCGAAACCGGCGGCAGCGAGCGCCCCGGTGAGAGAAGCGGCGTCGAACAGGCTGCAATGTTCGTAATAAAGGTCGTGCACGACCGCGCCCTTCAGGATCCAGTCCAGGTTGGGCGTTTCGACAACGAGCGGCGTTCCCTCGGCGCAGACCGCGCGCACCGTCCGAAGAAAGCGCAAAGGGTCCGCGACATGCTCGATCACATGACGCGTCACAACGACGTCCGGCTGCGCACGCAATTTGGAGAGCGTCGCTTCGGAAAAGAGCGCGCCTTCGACGCGCGCCTTGGCCGGGAGCGGGCTCGACGGGCGAAAGGCGGGGTCGAAGCCGATCAGCCGTTCGATGCGGTCGCCAAGCCGCTCCGCGAGCGTGAAGAGGAACTGGCCCTGGCCGAGACCCACCTCCAATGCGGTGATGCCGCTCCGGCCGGCGACGAGCGACGCGACGGTTTCGGCGACCTGCGCCAAGTGGCGCCGGTTGACTGGCGAGTGCGTCTGGTCGCTTTCATAATCCGCACCGTAAGCGAGAAGGGCGGGATCGAAGGCCGCGTTCCAGGCGAAGCCGCAGGCGGTGCACCGCACCATGTCGAGCCTTCCGGTCGGGCAGCCCAGAGCTGCCTCCCGCGACCTGAAGATCAAATTCTGGGCGATCGGGACCTTCGGCCGCCGGTCGAGCGGCTCGGGCGCGCTGGCGGAGCAGACGGGGCAGTGAGTCATGCCACCTCTTCCGCCAGGAGCCCCGCGAGGTGGGCGGCGGCTTCTTCGGAACGGCGGGGGTAGCGCAGCGCCGCGTTCAGGGCGGCGTCCTCGGACCTGTAGGCGAAGCCACAAATGTGCGGCGGCGGATCGCGGCGCCAGAGCGCGCGGCGCTCCATGGTCCGCTGCAGGCGATCCATCACCGTCGTGCGCGGCGGGAACGGCGCCGGTTCTTCTCCGGTCCAGCCCTCGTGCCTCAGCAAGGCGACGAGCTGCGTCCGCAGTTCCGGGGCGTCGACGAACACGAGCGACCCCGCCATTTCGGCAATCGCGGCGGCGCGATCGAGCGGCGGCAGGCGGTCGCCGCTGGCGCGGCGGGCCAGCTCATATTCGTGATAAAGCATGTTCTGCCCAAGGTTGATCCCGGGCAGGGGCGCCGCCTCCAGCCACGAGCGATTCCCGAAGGTCTCGAGAAAATCGGGGAAATCGCCGCCGGAGCCGCGCAGATAGCCGAGGCCGTTGCTGCGGTGGCCGCCGTAGATGATACCCGTGGCGCGATCCAAGTGGATGTAGCGCCCGGCAAGGGCAAGGAAGCGGCTCATGAAGGCCGAGTCCGGGCCGGTTGACTTGCAGATGTCTCCGAAATGCGCTGCGATCGCCTCCAGCGTCTCGCGCGGGACCACGCAATTGGAGAGGATCGGCAGCGCCTGGGCGACGTCGGCGAACCTTCCTTCGGCGATGGCGGAAGCAGTCACAGCCGTCTCGATCGCGAACAGCCGCCCGGTCCACGGCGCCTGCCAGACTCGGATCGGCGGCGGCCAGTGGCAGACCTGGTCGACCGAATAGGTGAGAAGCGTTGCGGGATGGCGCTCGGCCGCCGCGGCGAGCCGGCGCCATTCTCCCGGCTTCGAAATCTTGCGGTCGTAATGGACGCTGACGTGAGACGCCGCGGATCGGTTCAGCACCTCCTGCAGCGCCCATTCCCAATGGTCCGGCATGGCGAGTTCGCGCTCCGGCCGCAGCCAGGTCGCCCGTCGTTCGCGTGCGCAATAAGCGCGCAACGGCTCCGGGTCGGCGGAATTGTCGGACAGGTAGATATCGAGTTCCACGTCCTGGTCGAGCAGCGACCGGACCGCGGCGACCGCGAAATCCGGCCGGTTGCGCGTCGGGATGACGACCGCCAGCTTGGCCACGGCGCTCAGCGGACCCGCTTCAGGTGGCAGGACGGCCAGTTCGTGACCCGCTCCCGGACCGAACCTTCGTTGAACAGCCACTTGGGCTCGTCGAGGGCGAAGCGGTCGTCCTCGGCAAGGAAGGCGTGCACCGCCTGGAGCGGGTTGTCCGTCGCCCAGGCGGGATCGCTGCGCGGGCGGCCCGCCAGATCGGCGATGATCGTGTCCTGGACGACGATGCGGCCGCCGACGCCGACCAGCGGCGCGTAGGTGCGCAGTTCGGCGAGGACATGGCTGCCGCTGTGATCCGAATCGAGGATCACCATCACCTTCTCGCCGGGCGCCACGAGCCCGGCGACCTGGGCCGCAACGGCGGGAGACACGGAGGAGCCCTCCACCAAAGCGATGCGGCTCGACAGCCGGTGACCTTCGATTGCGGCGCGGTTCGGTGCGCGAATGTCGATGTCGATGCCGATAACGCGGCCATTGCCCATCGCTTCGAACAAGGAGGCGAAGAAGATGAGCGAGCCGCCATGGGCGATGCCCGTTTCGACGATGACGTCCGGACGTTCCGCCCAGATCAGCTCCTGGATGCGGATCAGGTCTTCCGGAAGCTGGATGATCGGGCGCCCCAGCCAGGTGAAGCTGTAGACGTATTTCGCGTCCCAACCCGCGAGGAGCCAGGCGCGTGAGGCCGCGGCGAACCCTTCCGCGCTCGCCATGGCGTAGCTCTTCTCCTCGCCATTTTCGAAAACGGTGACGAGCGCCTGCTGGGTGTCGATGATCGTTTTCATGAGTGAGCAGGCACGAACGGTTTCCGCTCCACCTGTCGGCTGATGCCCGTGTTCATGCTCACAGCTCCCCTTGCCTGTCGTCCGGCGTGCATGGAGGAGCCGCCCCCCGTGAGGCAAGACCGAAGGGTCCCGGCGCAAGGTGCGCTGGACAGGCGTGGGCGCCGCCCGTAGCCAAGCCCCATGCTGCCGCGCGCCTCAATCGTCATCGAATGGGAAACCGGACAAGAATGCGGGGGCGACCGGGCGCTCGCCTGCCTGACCGAGATCAACCGCCAGATGTGGGACGCACGATCCGCCTTCGAAGCGCCGCCCGAGCTGATCCTCGTCTTCGACCCGCTTGAGGCCGACGGGGAGGCGGTGGAGCATGCCGCCGCCGCGGCCGCACCGCGGGGCTGGCCGGGCCGGTTCGAGATCGCCGCGGCGCCTCGGCGCCTCGATTATTATCAGAAGAAGAATTTCGGCTTCGCCCGGGCTCAGGGCGAGTTGGCCGTCTTCATCGACTCCGACCTTCTCCCCGAGCCGGGCTGGCTGCTCGCCTTGACGCGCCCCTTCGCCGACCCCGCAAAGAGCGTCGTCGTCGGCCGGACCCACTTCGACACGGGCACGCTCTACGAAAGGGCAATGGCGCTGTTCTGGATCTTCGACGAGCGGATCGCCGCCGAAGAGGTCCGGCCGACCCGCCGCCTCGTCTCGAACAACATCTCATTCCGCCGCCCCCTCTTCGCCGCCCTCCCGTTTCCGGACCGCTCCACTTATCGCGGCCAGTGCAGCGAACTCGGGGCGAAGCTCACCGCGCTCGGGGTCGTCATGTACGAAGCGACGGCAGCCCGCGCCTCGCATCCGGCTCCGGCCGGAGCGAAGGCGTTCGCGGCCCGGGCTTTTCGCGCCGGCCGCGATTCCGCCGCCTACCGGCGCCTCGAAGGCCTGCTCCGCGCCGGAGACTGGCACGCTGAGTGGCGCCGCGACATTGCTTCCGTCCGCGCCCGCATCCGCCGTCGCGCGCCCGCGATCGGCGCCGGGCCGCTCGGGCGCGGCGCCGCGACCCTGCTTGGCACGCTTTATTATTCGATCAAGGCCGCCGGCTTCTTCACTCTGCCGCGGCAAGAGCGGGCGCCGGGGGCGCCGGAGCCCCGCCCTTCGCGGTGAAGACGAAGCCTGGGTCCATTTCCTGGTGCACCAGCTCCGGGCAGCGCTGGCACATCACTTCCTTCTTCTGGGTCGCCCGGATGTGTCGGCGGTAGCGGCGGTAGCCCGGCCCGTTCCAGACCGAGGCCAGTGTTCCGCCCTCGCGCACCGAGCCGAGCTTGAACGCCGCCATCTGGTCGCGGCAGCAGGGGACGCATTGCCCGTCGGAGTTCAGGACCATCCGTCGCCAGATGTAGCTGCAGCGGCTGTCCTCCCAATTGATCTTGGCCCGCACGTCTTTCCTGGACTCGTAGCGGTTGAACGCGTCCTCCTCGGGCATCAGCGCCCAGTCCCGGTCGCTCGGCTGGGGCACGGAGGAGCCGATCCCGAGGGTCTTCACCACCACCTTGTCGGCGCCCATCGCCTCGCCATGGGCGGCGATGGCGTCGACGTCCTCCGATCCCTTCATCAGCATATATTGGGCGATGATCTCGGTCTCGGCGCCGAGCGCCCGCTTGCGCTCCGCCGCGTGCCGGAAGCCGCGCACCACCCGGTCGAAATCGCCGCGCACCCGGTAGCGGGAATAGAGATCCTCGTGCGGCGTATCGACCGAAACGATGAGTTGGGTCAGCCCCGCCGCGAGAAGCTCGTCCAGCATGGGCCGCTCGAGGAAATGCCCGTTAGTCGAGATGCGGGTTCGGATGCCGTGGCGCGCCGCGAAGGCGACAATCCGCGCCAGGTCCTTGTTGAGGAAAGGCTCGCCGTAATTCCAGAAGGTGATCGTCCGGAGCGTATGGCGGAAGCGGCCGAGGGCCCGCTCGAAATCCTCGGGCGAGAGCGTATAGCCGTCGCGCTTGGTGAGCTTGAGGCCGGTGGGGCAGAGCGGGCAGCGCAGGTTGCACGCACCGCTCGGCTCCACCATCAGCGATTCCGGCCCGCCCAGCGCCCAGGGCAGGTCGAGCCGGTAGGATAGGTCGAGCAGCCGGGAGTTCAAGAACCGGAGCGCGGAAAGGACCGGGCGCGGCAGGGCCATGGCTTTCCGATCAATGGAAGGGGCGGCGACGGGCGCCGCCCCGGCTCGCCAGGACGTCAGGAGTGGCAGGAAACGCCGTCGCCGGTGCCGCCGCCTTGAACTTGCGCGCTGCTGGCGGGAGTCGTCTCGGCGCGCGGCCGGATCCAGGCCTTCTTGCGCTCGGTCGCCTTCTCGTCGGTCCTGATCTTGGTCATGGTCTTGCTCCGTTCGATCGGTTCATGAAGGGTCCGGCTCCGAAAGGCACCGGTTCGTGTCCGCAATCGGGAGTGGCAGCAGCATCGGCCGTTGCCTGCGCCCCCGGCGCTTTCACGTGTCTATTCCCCCCAAGGTGCGCCCGCGTTCTTTCATGGCCGACCATGGAGGTCAACGCTTAAGGTCCGGTTGATGGCGGCGGCGACCTCCTCAACCGGCGCCCGGCCGCGGACTCGCAGGATCTGCGCCCGCGTAGCGGTCATGGCGATCGTTTCGAAATGCCGCCGGCTTTGGCCGAGGGCCGCGACATAATGGAGCCGGTAGGTCTGCTCGGTCAGGGTCCGGGCCGCGGCCGCGCCTCGCAAAGCCTGGACCTCCAGCGGCCCTTCGCCCCGCTCGAGCGCCACCACGGCGGCAAGGGCGACCGCCCGGTCGGCGCCTTTCAGATCGACCACATATTTGCCCGGCCAGTTCGGCGCCTCGTCCAGGCGAGCCGGATCGAGACGGAAGCGGAGGCAGGCATCCTCCATCAACCGCAGCCGCGAGCGGCCCGGCCAGGCGATCGGAGCACCTTCGACGAAGGTCACGCGGGTGAGATCGTCGGCGAGGAGGGTCCAGCCACGGCTCGCCAGCGCATAGGCCGTCGTCGATTTGCCGGCGCCGGAATGTCCCGCCAGAGCGACCGCGAAGGCGCCGCCCGGCTCGACCAGGGTCGTGGCATGGAGCGGAAGCTCGCCGCGCTGGTGGATGATCGCGCCCAGGACGCTGCCCTTGAGGACCGCCTCGACGGCCGCAGGATCGGCCTCCTTCTCCGGGCAATAGTCGATCGACGTGCCGCCTTGGGCGGCGAAGCGCCCCACTCCGGAAAGGATGCGAAGCAGCGTGCCCGGCCTGGCCATGCTGTGGGGCCCGACCCGGACGGTGCCGTCCAGGCTGTCGGGCAGCCTGCTCACCCGCTGGACTTTCACACCCGCGATGCCGACATCCTCAATCGCCATCGCCGCCCTCCAATCCGGCGAGGAACAGGCCCACGCCGAACGCCCGGTCGAGCCGAAGTGCGAGATGATAATTCTGAAGTCCGCCGCCAAATCGTTCGAGGCAGGCCGCGACGCTGTCGAGATCGAGAAGCTCCCGGCATGGGTCGCAGCGGCGCATCGTTCGGAGTGCCAGTCGGTAGCGGCCGATATGGGCTGCGATCAGCGCCGGCGCCTCGGGCACCTGCGCCCCCTGCGTGGAGCGTAGCCGCACACGGTCGGGAAGGAGCCCCTTGGTCAGCGACCGCGCCAGCCCGCGAGGACGCCCGCTGGCCCGGAACGCGGCTTGGGGGTAAAGGAGGAGGCGCTCGAGCAGCCGCCGGTCGCCCGTGGGGTCGCGAAACTCGACGCCCCATTGCGCCACCGGGTCGGGCCAGAAGATGTTCTGCGGCGTGGTCGCGAAGGCGGCCCAGAAGGCGCGGGTGCCCGGCGCCAACGCATATTCGTTACCGCGCTCTCCCGGCGCGGGCCGGTAGCGCGGCCGGATGAAGGCCAGGCCCGGATTGTCGAGGTCAAGCGCGTAGGGCCGGCGAGACACGGCGCCGAGGCCGTCCCTGAGCGATGCGGCGAGAACCCAGGCAAGGCTCTTGCCGCGCGCGGCCGCTTCCAGCCTGGCCTGCCGAAGCGCGGCGCCGGGCCCGCTGATACGAGCGAGCTCCCCGACCGTATTCTGGCCGCGCCAGCTGAACGCGCCGTTGCCGCGCTGGCCGGTGAGGAGCACCCGCGAGCCGGCCTCCTTCATCTCGCTCGCGATGCGGTCGAGCCAGAGCAGATTGGTCGCGCTTTTCGCCGGATGCGAGGAGGTGCGGGCCATGGCCTCGGCAACGTCGATCGTGCTTCGGCCGCCCGGCCGGACCAGGCGGTGGTCGACATTGCCCAGCCCGCCCGCGACCTCGCAGGCATAGGCGCTGTCGTCCGCCTCCCAGTTCGGCCGCCGCGAGGCAGCGAGGCCGGGCTCCGGCACCGACGTATAGGCGGTCAGCCGCAGGTCCTCTCGGGCGAGGAGCCCGGCGGCGGCTGCGGTCACGGCGCCTGAGTCGAGCCCGCCGCTCAGCGTCGAGGAGATCGGGCCGCTGCTTCGCACCATTGCCGCGACCGCGCTCGAGAAGAGTTCCCGCGCTTCTTCCACATAGTCGCGCGGGTCCCGGTAGCGGATGCTCGCCTCGTGAGCCGGCGACCACCAGCGGCGGATGTGCGGATCGCCGCCCCGCCAGACCAGCGTATGTCCTCCCGGCAGCGACCGTATGTCCCTGAACGGAGTTGCGGTGCGGTCGACGCCTGAATCCAGCATCTGGGCCAAGGCGGGAAGGTCCGGCTCGGCCGAAACCGCCTCATGGGCCAGCAGCGCCCGGAGTTGCGGCGACAGAATCAGGCCGCCGCCGGCTCGAGCCCAGCACAGGCGCCGGACTCCGAGCGGATCGACCGCGGCGACCACCCGGCCGTCCCGGTGGCGGGCGGCGAAGGCATAGTCGCCGGCGATCCGCTCGACGCAGGCCTCGCCCCACCGGTCGTATGCCGCGGCGAGCAGGCCGGAATCGGCGATCGGAAGGTCGGGCGCGAGCCCCAACTGGCCGAGAAGCTCGCCCCGATTGTCCACGCGCGCCTGGCAGAGGAACACCCGCTCGCCGCTGACCAGCGGCTGGGCGTCATGCACATCCTCTGGAAGGAAGGCCGGTTCGAGCGACGCCGCGGCGGCGGCGCGCTCCGCGGCACGCCACAGGCGCGGCGCGCCCGCCGTCCCGAGGAGCGCCCCGGCCATTCTCGCCAGTGTCTCGTAGCCGGTCACCGCACCCGGCCCCGCAAGCAAAACGAACATCAGCAGGCGGGGCGGGGCAGGGGCATGGCAGGCTCTTCGCCCGGACCGCACGGTTATGCAACGGTTGCGGGCCGCCCGTGCCTCGGCCATTGGCCCAGCCGGAGGAGCGGCGAATGACGGGCGATGTGCTGAAGCGGGATCCGGATGTGGTCGCGGCCGAAGTCGACGGCGAGCCGCGCCTCCTCCATTTGCGGAGCTGGACGTACCTGTCCCTCAATCCCGCGGCCGAGCGCATTTGGGCGCTGCTGGCCGAGACGGACGACGAGGAGGCGCTCGTCGCGTGTTTGCTCGCCGAGTTCGACGCCGACGAGGCCGAGGTCCGCGCCGACGTCGCCGAGTTCCTCGACAGGCTCCACCGCCAAGGCTTCCTGCTCAGGGAAGAGCGCTAAGCGCGCCGGTCAATGGTGCCCGGGGCCGCGCTCGGGCCCGATGCGGCGCCCCGTCGCCTTCATCCCCGCGGCAATGCCGGCCCGCCCGAGGTCGCAAAGCAGCAGGGGCAATGCGAGCACCGGCGCAAGCCGCTCGAAATGACGGTCCACCGCGGCCACCGCCCGGTCCGGCAGGCGCTTCCATAGCCGCAGCCACGACCAGCTTCTCGCCAGCCGCCGCGCGAGCGCCGGCGGCGGCGGCGGCGCTTCGAGTTGAGGGTGAAGGCGAAGCAGCCGCCCGACGTCTTCGGGCAGAGGACCTTGCGGCCGCTCGGCATAGAACCAGCCGCGGTGATGGATGCCGTAGCGGCGGCAGCGGGCGAGATGCGCGGGCGAAGTCTCCCGCGAGCCGTCATATTCCTCATGGAACACCCGGCTGAGCTTGCGTTCGAGCCGCGCCGAGGGATCCACGCTGGTGAAGTGACGACCCGAATCGGCGATCGGCTTGCCGAGCGGGAGGCCGAAGCGCAGGTCGAACGGCCTTGTCTTAGCGAGCGTTCCCACCGGAGCGGCGACGCCGGAGTGGCCGTGCCAGCGAGGATTAAGCGCGTCCCACGTGCCGGGCCGCGGCCGTTCCGTCGCGGCGGGGAACGGGTCGGCGGGATCGGGGCAGCAGGGTGAGCGCGGGCCGAGCGTGTCGGCAAAGCCGTAATGGCGGGTCATCGCCAGCCGCCGCGGCCCATCCAGCCCGTCCGAGCGAAGCCGCTCCAGAAGCGAGCGGCTCGGCACCTCGTCCACGTCCAGCAGGAGGACGACGTCATCGGGCGCGGCGTCCGCCAGCGCCAAGCCGATCGCGTTTCGCTGAACCGCGGCCCGCTCTCGCGGCGTAGCGGCCGAGCGCCCCAGCGCGGCCAGTTTTACGTGCCGGATCTTCGAGCGCGCCCAGCCGAAGCGCTGTTCATGCTCGGCGAAGGTGAAGCGCTTCGGGCTTCCGCGATAGGTCTCCCCCGCCTCGACCAGGATGAAGTGGTCGACGAGGTCGAACGATTCCCTCAGCCGAAATTCAAGCATATCCAGCTCGCCGTCGAAGGGAAACGTGTCGAAGATGCGCACCGGCCGGCTGTGCCTGCCCGGCCGGCAAAGCTCAAGGGCGGCAGGTGGAGACAGCCACTGTCGGAGAGCCTGCGAGCTGCGATGGGAACTATCGACAGGGGTGGAGAGCGGACCTTCGGGGAGAACTCAGCGCTATGGCGCACCCCTGACAAGTATCGCTTCGCTGCGATACAAATTGTGCTCCAGCTCGCCACCGCGCCGGGGATGGTGCGCGCAGCATCTCCAGCGATGCGACCGACCGGCATCTGCGGCCGAGGGAGCGCTTGGTCATCATCGATCCAGAGATTGCAAGGATGCCACATCGCCCGCGCTCAGCTGGCATCTCTGCCCAGGCTGGCCCTTGCGGCAGATCGGTACGAGCGCCTGCTCGCACGTCCGGAGGGTCTGCTGCCCGGCGGCCGTCAGGCTGAGCCAGGGCGGGTTGGTGATCGCTGCACCATAGTGCATGATCGAACACGGATCATGGTGGGAGAGCCGTCGATCATGAAGCGTGCCGTAGTTCACTGAAACGGCGGGCACGCTGGCATTGATCGTGAGCAGCGCAGTGCGATCGAGCCGCTGGCGGGCGGCACTTGGCAGGCGGGGCGAAGAACAGTGGCAGATTGGGCTTGCCAAATTGCGACAGCCCGCTCGATTTCCTGACGCCGGGGTCCCGCCGGGATGCTCGAACCGATTCGGTAGGAAACGTTCGGGCGGGTCAGATAGAGCCGGTGGTGCCCCATCCCCAGAGGCGAAGAGCGCTGCGCGAACGGCGTGCGGGCGCGGCGTCTTCACCCGCCATAGCGCGCCGCTCGGCGAACTGCTCGAGCGCTTCACGCTGCTGCCGAGGGACGCCGCCGGCATCGAGGGTGCCGTCCTGAAGGTCCTGGAACAGGCGCAAGCGTTGCTGCAACTGCGCGTGCGTGCCCACGATCATGTCGCCGCCCGCAATTGCGAGCACGCCGACCTTCCGGTACCGAATCTTCACGGGCGTTCCGTCCTCGGCGATCATGATGCCGGTAAACGGCCCCTCGGCTTCATGCGTCGCTACCTCCGCATCGCGGACCTGGTCGGGCGCGTCGGATGCCGGAGGCGCCTCTCGAACGGGCGCATCCGCGCCTGTGCCCGCAGCATTCTGCTGGTCCTCCGAGCCGTCACCGCACGAAGCCAGCACAAACGCGATCATTGCGATACAAGATACTCTGGTCATCCCGTCCTCCTGGTTGTGCGCGCGTGAGCCGTCTGTCGGGCGCGGCTGCGGGCGGGCGCGCTTACTCTCCGGATGGCGCGGCGAGCAGCTCCCTCAACTCGCGCTCGGCCTTGAGCTCGGCGATTCGGCGGGTGTTGGCATTGGTATCGGGGTCGTCGCACAGGGAGGCGGTGCCGGTATTGGCGGCGGTGATGACGCCTGCGGCGTCGGCACCGCCTCTGGTGCTGCCATATTCAAGCGTGAGCGGCGTACCCGTCTCGTCGAACGTTGCCGAGGCGGTCCGAGTGCCGAACAGGTTATGTCGCCCGACCGGCAGCGAGAAGGTGCCGGAAAGCTGTGGCAGTATCACGCTCCTCTGGGCCGAAGTCGAGGCGACGTGTCGACGGGCGCAGTAGGGAGTGGTCCGCCGCAACAGCGGCCGATGCAGGTTGGGGGAGGGTGCTGCCGTCGCCAGCTCGATAAACGTACCAGATTGCGCGGCTCGGCTGGAGAGCGAAGCGGAGGCCGTGCCTGCCGGGAACTCGCGCCTCCTCCAAAGCGTGAAAGCTCGGATTGGGTCGCACCATTGCTCATAGGGCAGAGGCGCGATGTAGCGCACGAGCGGTCCGCTGGCGTTAAAGTCGCTGGCCGCTGGATTGAGACTGAACGGCTGGCTCTTGAGCGTGAGCCGGTTGACCAATGATGCGAGCTCCGCCGCCAGGGCCGCCAGCACAGCGGCGGTGGCGGGCGTCTCGGCGCCGGCCGCCACGTTCGCCCGCAGCTGCGCAATTTGGCCCTCGATTGTCGCCATCTCGTTTACGAGGTTCGCCCTCTCCGCCGTGCACATGACTTGCAAGGCGGCGCCGAGGGATGCCACTTTCGTCATGGTGCTCATGGCAGCGGAGATCACCTGGCCTGCTTCGCCGGCGATGTCGCGTTAAACGACGACAAGGTTCCGTCGCGCCGCAAGCCCAGCTTGGTCGTGCGGCCGGTCAGCGCCGGGCTGCGCAGATCGAGCCGGATGAAGGCGGACGATCCGCCCCGGTCCGATCGGAGATGGCGATCGTCGTTGAGATGAGCGGCTTGTGCTCTTCTGCGGTCGGGCAGCGGGGAATCAGCTGATGGATCGTCCTGGTGCTCGGAAGGAAGTAGCCGAGCTGGCGCGCAGGGCCGCGCTCTTGCGCCGCCGCGGGGGTGACCGCCAGGACGTTCGCTGCTGCCGGAATGAGAATTGGTGTCATATCGATCCCGCCTGTCGATATATCGATCCCTCCTGTCGATATGGGAACCAGAACGAGAGGAAAGCGGCCTCGCAGCGCGGGACGGTCTTCATGGCAGGCGTTGCCGGAGCGCCGCGCTTCTGCCACGCTTGGCCCGCCGGTGCCGACGAGATGCGGCGACAGGCCGGGGGGGTCGATGACAGAGCCGCAAGGCACCGAGCCGCGCTACAAGGCCTTCCTGAGCTACAGCCACGAGGACGCCGCATTGGCCGCACGGATCCATCGCCGCCTCGAAACTTATCGACTGCCTAAACGCCTCGTCGGGAGCGTCACCAGCTTTGGCGCGGTGCCGTCGCGGCTCTGGCCGATCTTCCGCGACCGCGAGGAGATGGCCGCTTCGAGCGATCTGAGCGAAACGGTGCGGTCGGCGCTGGCGGAGTCCGCGGCCCTCATTGTGCTCTGCTCGCCTGCGGCGGCCGCTTCGCGCTGGGTGGCGGAGGAGATCGAGACGTTTCGCGCTCTCCACCCGGGCCGCCCGGTGCTGGCAGCGATCGGTGGCGGCAACCCGCCGGACTGCTTTCCGGCGCCGCTCCGCGCGCGCAACAGCGACGGCAAGTGGCACGAGCCGCTGGCCACCGATCTCAGGAGCGACGCCGACGGTCCGCAGCTAGGCCTGCTCAAGCTGGTGGCGGGGCTGACCGGGGTCGGCCTCGACGACCTCGTGCAGCGCGACGCCCACCGTCGCATCCGCCGCGTGACCGCCGTCACGGGCGTTGCCCTCGCCGCGGCGATAGTGATGGCCGCCTTGATGGTGGTTGCGATCGGCGCCCGCAGGGAGGCCGATCGTCAGCGCGCTGAAGCGGAAGGACTGATCGAGTTCATGCTGACCGATCTGCGCGACAGGCTTGCAGGCGTGGGGCGGCTGGACGCGCTCACCGCGGTGAACGAGCGGGCGCTCGCTTATTACGAGGGGCGCCAAAACCTCTCGTCCCTGCCCGACGATTCTCTCGCGCGGCGCGCCCGCATCCTTCAGGCAATCGGCGAAGACAATCTTCATCGCCACGATCTCGGCGCAGCATTGCTCGCCTTTCAGGAGGCGTACCAGACCACCGGGGTGCAGCTGGCGCGGTCACCCGATGATCCGCGGCGCATCCTGGAGCATTCCAAGAGCGAGGTGGGCATAGGGCAGGTTTACGAAGTGCGGCAGGACTGGCCGCGCGCGCGGCAGCATTATCGTGCGTTTGCGAACGCGGCGTATCGCCTCGTCGCAATCGAGCCCGACGATCCCGAATACCTGATGAAGGCGGCGTCCGGCGCAATGGATCTCGGCACCATTGAACTCAACGGAACGCGCAACCACGAGGCCGCCGAGCGCTCCTATGCGCGGGCCGTCGCCTTGTTGGAACGCGCCCGCAGGCTGCGGCCCGACGATCACCATGTGCTGCTGAGCCTGGCGAATGCCTATGGCTGGCTCGCGGACAGCTTCTTCGTACGCGAGATGTGGCGCGACTCGCTGAGGGCACGCTTGCGGCAGAATGCGGTCGCTGCAGGGCTTCACGAAAGGGATCCGTCGAACGCCGATTTCGCATTCCGCCTCGCGGCGGCACAACGCGGTCTCGCTCATACGCATCTGCGCATGGGCGGCGGCCGCGAAGGCGCCGCGCTGCTGCGCGAGGCTCTGGGAACAATGCAGCGCCTGGCGCGCCTCGACAGGGAGAATGGCGAGTGGCGCATGCTCCTCGGAATGCTTTCGGACGATCTCGAAGAACGTCGTGCCGCCGCGGCTCGAAACCGACTGCGCTGAGGCGGGACGGCCAAGTCGCGGACAGCACATGTAAGCGTTGAAGCTGGAAGGTGCGGGTAAGTAAAGGAGACGGTCATGACGATTGTAGGCGGACGGAGCAGCAGCGAAGAGGTAGGCTCGACCGGCGCGCAGGGCGAAGGACAAGGTGCGGAGTTCAAGAGTAACGTATTCTATCTATACCGCGTTCGCGGACATAACGACCCCATACTGCCCTACCGGATCAAAGGCGGGCAGCCAGTAATCTATTCACAGTTGGAAAGCCAATTAGCAGCATTGTATGCGAAAATAGATGGGAAAGATACAATTGGAGAGGGCGTCGGTGACATAACATGGAGGCACAGGGCATATTTGATCTTCTTCTACGAGAAAGAAGATGAAGTGATCGAGGAAGTCGAATTCGAGCGAGTCTCGTCCCAAGGCGCAGACTCCTTTGAGCAAGGCAAAGCCGTCGATAGAATTGGTGGCACGACGAGTCCCTCCGCATTCTATTGCGTCAACCAGATGGTCGGCATGGACGGCCAGGAATTGGGGCGCAACATCGCCGAGGTCTTCAGCCTGTCGATCAAACACCGACCGCGCGGGGGAGGCCATCCGATCCGTGGCCATACGGATGCGGGCACGAACCTCGGCCCGCCCAAGACGTGATCGCGGCGTCCTTGTGCAGACCGGTACAGCGATGCTGGGCGTGAGCGGTGGTTAGGCCTATCGTCGCCTCGTGACGCCGACCGCGACCCCTCTCTCCACCATCATCGCCCTCGCCCGGGCGGGGGCGCTGGAGCATGCGTGGGCGCAGTTTTCCGCGTCCGGACACGACCGGCGCGACGACGATCCGGCCGCACTGACAGTCCAGGGGCGGCTGCTCAAGGACCGGGCGCTCCGCGCACGCGGCGAGGAAAAGCGGCGGCTCTTCGTCGAAGCCGCCGCGGCGTACCTGCGCTCGGCCGAGCTGCAGACGGGGACCTACCCGCTCATCAATGCGGCGACGCTTGCGCTGCTCGCCGGCGACCGTGCAGGTGCCGCGCGTCTCGCCGGCGAAATCGTCGAGCGAATCCAGCGAGAGCCGGACGAGCCCGAGACGCCCTACTGGCGCGGCGCGACGCTTGCGGAGGCGTTGCTGCTGCTTGGGCGGGGCGAGGACTCCAAAGCAGCGCTGCGGGACGCGCTGGCGGCGGCGCCGCGGGCGTGGGAGGACCATGCGTCGACCCTGCGCCAGTTCATCCTGATTCACGAGGCGCTCGACGCGGACGCCGCGTGGCTGGACATGTTGCGGCCGCCGCAATCGCTGTCCTGGTCGGGAGCGGGCGGACCCGTTGCGCGAGTGTCCGAAAACGAACTGCGGGAGCGAATTGCGGCAGCATTGGCGCGGGAGCGGATCGGCTTCGTCTTCGGCTCCGCTTGCACGGGCGCCGGGCTTCTTGCCGCCGAAGCCGCGATCGAGAGTGGCGCGGAACTCCACCTCATCCTTCCGGCGGGCGTCGAGGCCTGCGCGGCAGCCTGCGTCGGCGTCGATGCAGATTGGCGCGCACGTTTCGACCGCGTCGTCGAGGCGGCGGAAAGCGTGCACATGGTTCGTCCGATCGGCAGCGCGGCGAGCCCGCCGATGCTTGCGCTCGCGTCCCAAATCTCCGCCGGCGCAGCCCGCCTCAACGCGGAACGGCTGATGAGCAGTGCGGCGCACCTGCGCTTCACGGAAAGCGAGCCGGCATTGTTCGAACTCTGTGCGGCACTGCCGCCGCGTATCGCGCCGGCTGGCGGTGGCAGCGCCGCCCCTCCGATTGCACTGTTGTCGATCTCGGTGGGTGAGGATTGCAACGGCCACTTCGCGGAACGCTTGGCGACACTGCGCGAGTTGCTCTCGACCTTTCGCGACTTCGCCGTGGCGCCTCATCTCGTGGGCGACTGCGTTATCGCAGGCTTCGTGGACACGGATGACGCGGCGCGCGTAGCTCGTGCCGTCTGCAGGCGCTTGAGCGGCGAGACGCTGCTGAGGATCGCCGGACATTTCGGCTTCATCCCATTGCTGCGGGACCCCTTCCTGAACGCCGATCGGCCGAGCGAAAGCGGCACGCGGGTCCTGAGAGCGATCGCGCAGGCCGCGCCCCCGGCAACCGTGTGCGTCTCGCTCGACTTCGCGGCTGCTCTGGCCGCCGGCACGGATGGCCCGAGCTGCGCCCACTGGATCGGTGAACTCCATGCTTTCGACGGAGGCACGCCGATCGCGCTCTACGCGCTTGGGACGGCCGCCTCAGACGATTAGCTCCTCGAGCCGATGCGGAGCGACCACCGTCAGCGCGTCTGCGCTGCGGCGAATGATCCCGCGCCGCTCCAGCGCATTGACGGTGCGCGACACCGTCTCGCGCGACGTCGAGACCCTCAGCGCGAGGTCGGATAGAATGGGCGCGGGAATGATCTCGAAGGTGGAGCTTTGCCGCGCCTGACGAAGCAGCTCGGCGTGTATGCGGCCCACGGAGGAAAGGGCGGCATGCTCATACATGCGCGTTTCGGTCCTCTGCAGCCGATCGATCATGACCCTGAGCAGCGCAAGCCCGATGCAGCCATGCTGCTCCGCGAGCAGGGCAAGCTCACGGCCGTCGAGCAGAAAGGAAGAAACTTCGCTTACCGCCACCACGTCTGCTTCGTGTCTTCCCTGCTGCGGAGCGCCCACCGTCCCGAAGAAATCGCCGCCTCGAAATTCGTGCAGCAGGATCGGTTGTCCCTGGGCAGAATAAGAGATTGCTTGTGCAAGACCGGCCGCGATGACGAACAGCACGGTGACTGGATCACCGCACTTCACGAGATAAGCGCGCGGCCGGTAATCCTTCATCCTGCCGCGGCTGCGGATCCGTTCCGCCAATTCCGGAGCGCAGCCGAAAACACCGCAAATCAGCCGCAGGATCGGCTCACCCGCGGATTCTCCTATGTCGGCGCCGGTGCTCGTCATTGTCGGCTCTTATAAACATAAGGACCGTAGAAGAGGTAGTGACGGAACTTCGTCGAGGGCTGGAAAACTGTCCCGAGGAAGCGGCTGCTCGTTGACGCCAGGCCGCATGGCTTCTTCTTCGGGCCTGACCGTGCGTGGGCGTGACAGGCCAAGCGTTTGCGAGCGTTCGGACGAAAGCTTCGGCCGTCGGGAGATACGGCAACGATGGGTGACTCACGAGGCGGCCTTGCCCGCTGCGAGGCGCCCTGTACTGATGCCCGCTTCAGCCCAAGCAGTTGCGTACTGTTTGTGCCAGACAGGTGCGGAGGCAGGCGCAGCATGGCAACAGCGGGACAGGCGAAAGCAGGACCTGGGGCAGGCATTGCTGAAGCTGTGATGGCAACGACCTCGAGATTCGCGACCCGCGAGCTTCCGGAACCAGGCCGGGACGCACTGATCCGCGAATTCTATGGCCGGATCGGGATTGGCGTCGATATCGAGCCTCTCGAGGGCGCTCCGCTCGAATTGGACCTGTCGACGCAGATGCTGCCGGGAGTCAGCCTGATCGTAGCAACGACGTCTCCCCTGAAGTGGGAACGGAGCGCCGGCCTGACTGCCGATGGCAATAACGATCTCTGCATAACTTGGGCGGCCGGCGGCTACGCTTTTTGCCGCCCTGGCCATGGCGACGTGGAGATCGCCCCTGGGGCTGCATGCCTGATCTCGGTCGACCGTCCCTGGAGCGCGGCGACACTGGACGGGTCCTGGAAGACGAACCTCCAGATCGAGCGGCGCCTGCTGGCGGAGCGCGTTCCGGACCTGGAGGACGCGGGCCCGGACCGCATCGATCCCCGGAGTCCGGAAGGCGCGCTGTTGTTCAACTATCAATGGTGGATAGCCCGCAGCGCGGTGACCGCGGCAATGGCGCCCAAGGTCGCCGAGCATATTGCGGACCTTGCGGCGCTAGCGCTTGGCGCCTCCGCCGATACAAAGCATGCAGCCAAGGAGGGCGGGGTACGCGCCGCCCGGCTGCTCGGCCTTAAGCGTTATATTGCTGGAAATCTCGACCGCTCCACTCTTTGCGCACGCGGCGCAGCACAGGCGCTTGGCATCAGCGAACGCTATGTGCGCAGCCTCTTGGCAGAGGAGAAGACCACCTTTTCCGACTTTGTAGCCGATCGCCGGCTCGACGCGATCCGTCATCGTCTTCTTCAGCCCTCCCACGCGTTGCGCCCCATCGCGGACATTGCTTCGGAACTCGGCTTCGCTGAGCCCTCCACCTTCTACCGCCGGTTCAAGGCACGGTTCGGGATGAGCCCTTCGGAGATGCGCCGCCGGTAAGCGGCATGCAGAAAAGTGCGGGCATTCAGTTCCGACAGCGCACGATAGAGTGCCGCCGCTGCGACACTCCTCTCGCGCAAAGCCACTAATTTGGCCGCGAGTCATGGGCGAGCCCTGCCCGGACGACAGGGGGACCTAATCATGGTTGGAACTACGCGCCTGAAGTTCATGGCGGCTGCCTCGCTCGCCGCGCTCACCTGGTCGGTCTCGGCCTCGGCCGATCCGACGCCGGAGTGCAACAATGGAGCCGGGGTGGACAGCACCGAATGCGGGGCCAACTCCGTTACGGCCGGCGCGGAGGACGCGACCGTCGTCGGCGCCAACAGCGAAGCCACCGCGCTTAACGCCACTTCGATTGGCGCCGACACCAGGGCGACTGAGCAAGGGGCAACTGCACTCGGCGCCAATGCCCTTGCGACCGGCACGGGCAGCATCGCAACGGGAAACTTTGCCACCGCCAGTGACGATTTCGGCATAGCCATCGGGCAGCTCACCCAGGCACGGGGTGACGCCTCCACCGCGCTTGGACGATCGGCAAACACGGACGGAGAAGGAGCCACCGCCCTCGGCGGGAATGCCGAAGCCACGGCCGATCAGGCCATTGCGATCGGCTTTAGCAGCCGGGCGGCCGCGACAAACGCCACCGCGGTGGGCCGAGGCGCCGAGGCGACCGGAGTTCAAGCCATTGCCGTCGGCTTGGACAGCCTGGCGTCGGGCGGAGGAAGCATTTCGATCGGCTCGTCCAGCGAGGCGAGTCTCCTCTTCTCCTTGGCAATCGGCCAGCAGGCCAGGGCGCTCGCGGGTGAATCGATTGCCGTGGGACTTTCGGCAGAAGCGTCGGGGCAGACGGCGACCGCCTTGGGCCGGAGCAGCATTGCCGCTGGCCAGAGCGCAACCGCTCTCGGCGGGAACGCGGTGGCAAGCGGCGTGGATGCCACGGCAACCGGCTCCGAGGCGTCGGCGAGCGCCTCCGCCGCCAGCGCCTTCGGCTTCGGGAGCTTTGCGTCCGGCGGTAGCGCGACCGCGCTGGGGCATGGCGCTCGCGCTACCCACGCCGGCTCAACCGCTCTGGGCGCCGGCGCCACCACCACCGCGGTGAACCAGGTGACTTTAGGCGCGACCGGTGCGTCCGTGCGCGTCGGCGACGTCGCGGCAAGCACTGCAGCGCAAGTCGGACCGCTTGCGGTTGCCACGGTCGATGGCTCGGGCACTGTCGGCCGCGACACCACGATCATCCCCGCCATCGCCTCCATCCAGGGGGTGAACGCCGCCCAGGCCACCCAGATCACAGCTTTGCAGGCCGGATCCGCGAACCAGGCGATGGCGATCACCGCTCTTCAGGCGGGGCAAAGCGCGCTCGACGGCCGCATCGACACGCTGTTCGATCTCCGCGAGTTCGATCGTCGCGACGTGCGGGAAGGCATTGCCGCCGCCGTTGCGATGGGACATGCGCCAATCCCGTCGGCGCCGGGCCGGACGAGCTATGTCCTGAATGTCTCTACCTTCCGCGGGGAGCAGGCGATCGGCGGATCGCTCATGCACCGCCTGAGCGGCGCCAACCCGGTTGCAATCGGCGTAGGGTTTTCGGTCGCCGGACACCGAAACAACGCTTTTCGGGCCGGCGTTGCCGGCGAGTTCTAGATCGTTGGCAGCTTTTGCACACGGCGAAGGCAGAACCATCCGGTAGACGCGGGACAACCTCCGGCGGGCCTAGAGAAACTAAGTTGTTTCTGGATAAGGGAAGACTGCGTGGTGCGCGCCGCATTCCAGCGCGCTTCGTCGGCTTGCACTCGTATCGGCTCTTAGCGCGGGAGCGCGTCGGTCAGAAGCGGTCTACCGACGGTTGCCTGGGAGCTCCTTCGAGATGGTCCCCGGCGACAGATTCTCGTTCCTCGTGCCGATCCTATCGAACCAAGACCAGAAGCTCGCCTCGAGCGTTGGAAGCGGGCCAGCGACCCGCTCCGCGATGGCAACGGCTTCTTGAGCGGGGTCCTCGGCAGAGCCGAGTTCACGGTCGCGAAAGGCCTCGAACATATCGTCGAGCAGCCCCTTCGACTGAAGGTACAGAGCGAAGTAGCGCGCGAGCGCCAGTTGCCGCGCTTCCGTCACTCCGCTGTCTGCCCCCCCTGCCACGCCGTCGAAATCGAACCAGGGACTCGCAATCACGTCCCTCAGTGCCGGCCGCTGGGCGGCCGCAACGTCGAGGAGTCGGCAAGTAGCGCAGGCGGGATCGGGCGCGGCCAATATCGTGGTATCAGCCACCTATGCCGCCAGCTGCAGCAATCCGGCGATCTGCAACAAGCCGCTTACTACGACGGACGCGCGCGGCAATGTCACCGAATATACCTATGCGGCGCATGGCGGCCTGCTCAGCGTCACGGCGCCCGCAGGAGCGAACGGCGTGCGGCCGCAGACGCGCTACAGCTATTCCTGGGTCTCCACGATGCACGTTCCGACAGGCGTCTCCACCTGCCGCACCTCAGCGAGCTGCGTCGGGACGGCAGACGAGACCAGGACGACGATCGCTTACAACGCGCAGCTGGCGCCGACCAGCGTGACGACGGCCGCGGGCGACAACAGCCTGACGGCCACGCAAACGACGACCTATGATGGCTGGGGCAATGTCGAAACGCTCGACGGGCCGCTCGCCGGAAGCGCGGACACGGTGCGCTACCGCTACGACGCCGCCCGCCAGCGCATCGGCACGATCTCGCCCGATCCCGACGGAACGGGTCCGCTGCCGCACCGCGCGACCCGCGTCACGTACCGGCCTGACGGTCAGGTGAGCCGGACCGAGACCGGAATCACGAACGGCCAGTCCGACGCGGAGTGGGCGAACTTCATCATGCTCGAGCAGACGGACACCGTTTTCGACGCGAACAGCCGGCCGGTAACGGCGAGCCACGCCGCCGGCGGTGCGATGCACAGCGTGTCGCAGACAAGCTACGACGCGCTCGGCCGCCCCGACTGCGTCGCGCAGCGCATGAATCCGGCGAGCTGGACCAACCTTCCCGCCTCGGCCTGCACCCACGCGCCGCAGGGGAGCTTCGGTCCGGACAGGATCAGCCGCCCCGTGCGCGACGCCGCCGGCCAGGTGACGCAGGTCCGCAGCGCCGTCGGAACGCCGCTCGAAGCAGCGGAGGTGACGACGACCTATTCCGCCAACGGTCAGGCGCTCACCGTCACCGACGCCGAGAACAACCGGACGAGCTACGAACATGACGGCCATGGACGGCTGCGGCGAACCTATTTTCCGCTCGCGGCGCAGGGCGCGAACCCGAGCAATGCCGCGGATTATGAAGAGACCGGCTATGACGCGGCGGGCAACGTCGTGTCGCGCCGCAACCGGGCGGGCGAGACGACCACCTACGCCGTAGACGCGCTCGGCCGGACGCTCGTCAAGGACCTGCCGGGCGCGGAGCCCGACGTCAGCTACGCGTACGACCTCGCCGGACGGGTGACTGTCGGCGAGCCAGGCAGGCCACAGCCTCGGCTTCACCTACGATGCCCTCGGACGGCAGCTGACGCAGTCCGGTCCGCGCGGCACATATACGTCGAGCTATGATATCGCCGGTCGCCGCACCCGCCTTACCCACCCGGACGGCTTTTTCGTCCAGCAGGACTGGCTGGCGACAGGCGAGCTGAGCGCGATCCGCGAGAACGGCGCGGCGAGCGGTGCCGGGGTGCTGGCGAGCTTCGCCCACGACATGCTTGGTCGGCGCACCACGCTCACCCGCGGCAACGGCACCGTCACCAGCTACGCCTACGATGCGGCCTCGCGGCTCAGCCAGTTGACACAGGACGCGGCCGGCGGCGCGCACGACCTGACGCTCAACTTCGCCTATAATCCGGCGGGGCAGATCACGCAGAACACGCGCTCCAACGGCCTATTCTCGGTGACGCCCGCGGCGGGCGTACAAGAATCGGCGGTGAACGGTCTCAACCAGCTCACCGCCTTGAACGGCATCGCCGCGGTCTACGACGCGCTCGGCAACATGGCGAGCGACGGCACCAGTGCCTTCACCTACACGTCGGAAAACCTGATGACTGCCGGGGCGGGCGCGTCGCTTTCCTACGATCCGCTCGGGCGACTGGCGCAGGTCTCGGCGTCCTCCGTCACCCGCTTCGCCCACGACGGCGAGAACCTCGTCGCCGAGCATGACGGAGCAAACGCCCTCAGCGCCGCTACGTCCACGCCGGCGGCGAGCTCCTCGTGGAGTATGACGGCTCCGGCACCGCGAGCCGCCGCTATTTTCACGCCGACGAGCGCGGCAGCATCGTGGCGGCGAGCGACGGCAGCGGAGCCGTCGTCGCCGTCAACCGCTACGACGAATACGGCCAGCCGGCGAGCGGCAATTCCGGGCGGTTCCAATATACCGGTCAAGCCTGGCTCGCTGAGATCGGCCTCTATCACTACCGTGCTCGCATCTACAACCCGAGCTTCGGGCGCTTCATGCAGACCGATCCCATTGGCTACGGCGACGGGATGAACATGTACGGGTACGTCGGCGGTGATCCGGTGAATGCGACAGATCCGAGCGGAACCTGCTCATACAAGGTCCGGTCAAAGTACGCCGGCGACGAACGTTTGGAGGGGACTACATCTTACATTCCTTTCGAGTGCGGCGGGTTCTCTCCTGTGGAATACGGCAGCGGCCTGCCTCATGGGGCAGTCTTGTCCGTAGGCCGCGGCGGTGGCGGCGACATAGGTCCACCGCCGGGAGCGGGTTTTGGCGCACCTGAGCGCAATCCCTTTCGTTGCCGGAGGCAGCGCTAGGCTCAGCCCCAGTCGCAGCCCCAGCCTCAGCAACAGCGGGATTTTTGCGGCGGCGGTTCACAGACATGGCCGCCCGAGGGGATGACCGGTACGAATTACGCATCGGCGTGCGCATCTCATGACGTGTGCTATGCCTCCAACAGAGATCGGCTGTATTGCGATCGGCAGTTGCGCGGCGACATTTGGACCCAATGCCGACGACAGTCGCGTACGGTCGGATGTTATGTGTCCGGGCAGGTGTACTTCTGGTTCGTCCTCGCCAGAGGCGAATAATTCTATGAAGGAACCGGCGATCGAGACTGAGGGAAATTACTGTGCAAATACAGAGATGGTTCTGGTGGGTGATTGGTGTGTGGCTGTTTACGGGTCTGCCTTTGTACTTGATGGGGCAGGCCTATTTCGGTGAGCCTTTCTATGATGTAATTGGGTTCCTTAGCGGCATCAGCCTGTCTATAAGAAACTGGGATGCCTTCATAACTCAGTTGATTCCCCTTACCATCATTCTAGCGCCGGTTCTCCTGCTTCCGTTTGCCATACGGTGGACGAGAACGCGCGGCTCGCCCCGCGGGCAGTGACTGGAGCTGCTCTCTTGCAACTTGATGCGGCTATCATCGGTGGTGGTGACGTTGCCATGCAAATCCGACTTTGTGTCCGATGATGAGGACCCATATATGCGCTTAGTCCTCATGATCGTTGCACTGACCTCCCTTTCGTCGTGCTCAGATCTAAAACTACCCAGCGGTTACACCGTTCGCCAAGCCGATCGCGGGAAAGCTTGGTTGAGGGACCCGGACGAGACGGTTCTGCTTAGCCACCTCATGGGTGTAGCCCAAGACGACCCATACATCTTTGCCGAGACGAGGCGGCTGAGCGACTCTCCTCCCTACGGGTACGCTGACTGCGAATATTTCGTGATCGATACTCGTGCTCGGTCAATGAGGCGCGTGAACGACGACAACTTTGCTCTTAAAGACGCTATTAGAAGAAGAATACGAGACGATTGGACCTTTCGCTCCGAGCGCACGTGCACCGCAACGGACGGTTGAGATGTCCGACCTCGGCGAGTACCCGGCTGCGGCACGATCGGCTCCACCAGGGACTTCCTCGAATTTGGAGGAGGATTACCATGCAGCGCCGCCGCCGACTGCTGGACTGGTACATCAGCCGCCGCTTGCCTCGCGGTGAAGGAAGACAGCGTTTGTCCGGGAGTGCGGCCAACAGGGAAGCACAGGCAGCGCGACTCAATCGTTGTCCGGCTTAGAGACTATCATGCGACTGTTCCTGGCCACCATCCTCATCCTGGTCGCACTTGCCGCCCTCGCTTACATGGTGTTCGTCGGCAGCCCGACGCGGGACCTCGGCACGGGAACCGCCGTATTGCTTGCTTTGGGCTACGCCTGGCTCGGGCGACTCTACGTCGCGCATTACGGCCCCAGGGCTCCGGCCGACGCGGACAGCAATGAGGACTGAACAGGGCGCGTCTGGCGAGACTAAGTTATTGACAAACGAGGGGAGACTGCGTGGTGCCGGGTGTCGGACTCGAACCGACGACCTACCGCTTACAAGGCGGTTGCTCTACCAGCTGAGCTAACCCGGCCGAAGCGTCCAGATGCGTCAAACGACGCCGAAGGTCCAGCCTTCGCTTCTTGCAATTCGCGCAGTGAGCTGGGGCGGGTCCCAATAAGCGTCGTCGTCGGCGATGCGGCGGAGGCCGGCAGCGGAGACGAGGACGTCGGTTTCGTGATCGCTGGGCTCGCGCGGCAGGCGCATCGGGGCGCTGCCGAGCGCGGCGAGCGCTTCGTTGAGCTGGGCGATCGAGCGGATCTTGCGGCCGTTCAAGCCCGCCATCAGGATGAAGACGCGGGTGTAGATTTCGACGATCGCGCTGCCGCCGGGCGGGAGAGGGTCCATCGGCCAGACGGGCAAAGCGGAGTTGAGGCGGGCGAGGAGGCGCATGCCGGCGTAGCTCGCCTTGGCGACCTGGGCGGCGCCGATCGCGTCGTACAGGGTGGAGGCCTTGCCGCCGCCGATGGCGTTGAAGGCGTGCTCGCAGACGCGGTGGTGGAGGAAGTCGCGCTTGGTGCCGTCGGCCGCGCCCATGTAGAAGTGGCGGCGGTGACGCTGCTCGAGGAAGCTCGCGGCGCCGAGGTCCTCGTCGTCGCAGCTCTCGTCGACATATGCCCAGAAGCTCTTGGCGTCGGTGGGGACGCCTTCGTCGCCGGGGAAGTAGGCGCCGCGCTCGACGATGGGCGGGGCGTAGCTGAAGTCGAAGCCGAAGAGGGTGGGAGTCTCGGTCAATGTCTCGAGCACCCAGTGCATCACTTCGGTGCGGGACCAGGCGGAGCCCGGCGGATCGACCAGAAAGGGCGGATCGCCGCCGGCCGTGCACAGGCCGACGGCGATCCCCTTATGCTTCCTTCCCTTGGCGCCGGACCAGTCGATCGCGGCGAAGCGGGAGAAGCGGCCTTGCCTCACACCAGCGGCGGCTGGCTGTCGTCAGGCGCGGTGCCGGTGGCGCTGCCCGCCGCCGGAGCGCGGGGGGCGCGCGGCGGTGTCGGCGCCGCGGGAGCCGCGGGCGGCGCCGGGATGGCGTTGCCTGCCGTCCAGCGCTCCAGCAGCTTGTGCGCGGTGGGACGGCCGCCGAGACCGAAGGCGAGCGCCGAAGCGACCGCCGCCGAGCCGATCACCGCGGTGAAGCCGATGATCACGATCTCGTTGGCGAGGCCCATGAAGCGCAGGCCGATGGCGACGGAAAGGGCGATGATCGCCCAGCGCACCATGGTCGCGACCCAGCCTTCGCCGGCCGCGCCGCCGACCAGGCCGGAGACGATGCGGGCGATGATCACGCCGGCGACGATGATCACCGTGCCGAACAAGACCTGGCCGCCCAGCTCGAGGATCTGCGCCACCATGGCGGCGAGGATCGGCGAGTTGAGCAGCTCGGCCGCCTTGATCGCGAAGAACAGGATGATCGCGATCATTACGGCCGTGCCGACGGTGCGCGAAGGGCTCGCCGAGCCCGAGGGCACGCCGAGCGCGGACACCGAGCGGTCGAAGCCCATGGAGGGGAGGAGCTGCTCGATCAGGCCCTTGGCGAGCTTGCCGATGACGTAGCCGATGCCGAGCAGGATCACGGCGCCGAGCACGTTGGGAATGGCGGCGGTGATCGTGTGGAGCATCTGCGTCGCCGGACCGGAAATGGCGGCGATGCGAAGCGCGTCGAGGGCGGCGATCGTGACCGGGATCATGATCAGGTAGAAGACGAGCGTCGCCACCGACTTGGAGATGGAAGCGCGCGGCGCGGCGGTGCTGACTTGGGCCGGTGCGCCCGCCGGCGATGCGGCGGTCGTCGTCCCAGTGTCGGCGATGCCCGACTTGCGCATCCAGCCGTCGGCGTTCGCCGCCATCAGCGCGCCTTCGACGAGGCGGCGGACGATCTTCGCGACGACCAGGCCGACGATGAAGATGAGCGCTGCGCCGATGATGTTCGGGATGAAGGAGAAAGCGGTGTTGGTGAGCTGGCGCACCGGCTCCATCACCTGGGTGAGGCGAAGCGGCTGCAGCGCGAGCATGATGCCGATGAGAAGGATCAGCCAGAAGACGACGTCGCCGATCAGGCTGCCGAGGGTCTTGCCCGGCTCCTGCTCATAATGGCGCTTCAGCGCGGGCACCCGGTCGACGATCTTGGCGATCGCCCATTTGGCGGCGCGGGCGATGATCCAGGCGACCACGAGGATGGCGATGGCGCCGAGGATGCGCGGAAGCCATTCGGTGAGCTGGCCTT
Source organism: Allosphingosinicella sp. (assembly GCA_036388975.1). Classification (GTDB taxonomy): domain Bacteria; phylum Pseudomonadota; class Alphaproteobacteria; order Sphingomonadales; family Sphingomonadaceae; genus Allosphingosinicella. The sequence continues at coordinate 41,908 of DASVQT010000079.1, forward strand.
CGAAATTGAAGCCGTCGCCGCGATGGCCGGGCGGTGGAAGTCGTTCGTACATCTGGAAGACCCCTGTTTGGTGGGACTGGGTAACCCGTCTGGAGTTACGGTCCCAAAATGATCAGGGGGCGCGGCTTGTTCCCCTTCAGCGCAGCGCCGCCAGAACGTCCCTTGCGAACGCATCGAAATCGAAATTGGCGCCGGTGCCGTCATAGCCCCGCCGGACGACGACGAGGCTGCGCGACGGGATCACGGCGAGATACTGGCCGCGATTGCCCTGGGCGACGATCGCGTCGCGCGGCAGGCCGCTGTCGGCGGGGAAGGTCCACCAGGTGGCGCCGTAGCCGTCTCCCGCGGCGGGCTGGGCGGGCCCGTGGCGGCCGACATAGTCTCGCCAGCCTACGGGGAGGATGCGCTCTCCGTTCCAGACGCCGTCATTCTGGTAAAGAAGGCCCAGCCGGGCGAGGTCGCGCGCGGTGGTCCAGACCTGGGAGGACATGATGAAATGGCCGCGCCAGTCCGTCTCCGGAACCGTGCGCGTCATGCCGATCTTCCAGAAGAGGGCTCGGAACGGGAAGAGCCGCGCCTCGTCGCCGTCGCCCAGGCGGTGCTGGAGCGCGCGAATGGCGGCGAGCGTGTCGTTGTTCGCGTAGCGGAAGCGGGTGCCGGGCGGGAGGACGAGAGGCCAGGCGGCGATCTGGTCGCGCACCGCGACACCACCGAAGTAAAGATCGTCGGTGCGGTTGCCGGCGAAGTCGCTGTGGAGGCCGCTCGCCATCCTGAGGAGATGGTCGAAGGTGATCGCCCGGCGCGGGTCGCCTTCGCTTTGCCATTCGGGAACGGGCGCGGGATCGCTCGTTCGGATGAGGCCCTGCTGGACCGCGGCGCCGATCACCGAGCCGGCGATGCTCTTCGCCACCGACCATGTGCGCTGCGAACGATGCATGTCGAAATCGGCGCGGTAGCGTTCCGCGACGATGCGGCCGTTCTGGACCACAAGCACCGCCGTTGTTTCGCTCCCCTGCGCATAGGTGCGCCGGTCGAAAGCATTGGCGAGGGCGCGATCGAGGGCGCGGGCGTCGCCGCGCAGCCGCGCCGTCGCGCGGCGGTCGCCCATCGGCCAGGGCATGTCGTCACGGGCGCCGAATTCGGGCGGATTGCCCTGAAGCGCGGGAACCAGGGTCGCGCTCTCCGGAGCGGCGCCGATCGGGAGCAGGGAACAGCCGAGATAGACGCGCCAGACCGCGACCCGCGGCGGCATGTTCTCGGCATAGCGCACGGTGACGCGCATCGTCCTGCGGTCGATCTCGGCGGGGAGTTGCGCGAACAGCGGGTTGAGCTCGGGGTAGGTGCCGCGCAGGTCGTCCCGTTCCGTTTCCTCCGCTGTCATGCCGGCATTGAACAGGTTCGAGCAGACGAAGCTCGCTTTGTATCCAGCGGCAATGGCGCGCAGATGCTCCGGGCGTCCGACCTGGGCCGATGCGGCGGTCGCGGCGCAAAGGAGGAGAAGGAGAGCAGCGACGATCCTCATCAGGCGGCCTTTTCTTTCTTGCTTCGCGCGCGGAGGCGGGGCTTGGCCGCGGTCCAGGCGTGGGAACGTTCGATGGTCGCGCGGACGCGCTCGGGATCGGAACTGTCGAAGCGGACCAGGATCGCCGGCCAGCCTTCGTAATGGGGAGACTGCCAGAAGGTCGCCGGATCGGTTTCCTTCAGCATCTGGACCGTGTCGAGATCGATGGCGAGGCCGAACGACGTGTCGGCTTCGCCGCCGAGATAGAGAAAGGCGCGGCCGTTCACCTTGACGGCGGGCTTGCCGTAGCTCGTCGAAAGCTCGGATCCCGGGAGGGCAAGCGCGAAGGCGACCGCGTCGTCCCAGCTTCGAATGGGCTCAGTCACCGCGCCGTTCCTTCCGCCGTTCGTCCCACCAGGCCATGCGCTCGGCCACGCGCTTCTCGAAGCCGCGGTCGGTCGGCTCGTAGAAACGCTGCGGGTCCATTTCCTCCGGCCAGTAATCGTCGCCCGAGAAGCCGCCCTCGGCATCGTGATCGTAGGTGTAGCCCTTGCCGTAGCCGACGTCCTTCATGAGCTTGGTCGGCGCGTTGAGGATGTTCGGGGGCGGCATGAGCGAGCCGGTGTCCCGGGCCGAGCGCCAGGCCGCTTTCTGCGCCTTGTAGACGGCGTTCGATTTAGGGGCGGTGGCGAGATACAGGCAGGCCTGGGCGACGTGGATTTCGCCTTCGGGCGAGCCGAGGAAATCGTAGGCGTCCTTGGCGGCGATGCACTGGACGAGGGCGTTCGGGTCGGCGAGGCCGATATCCTCGACGGCGGCGCGGATCAGGCGGCGGAGCAGGAACAAGGGCTGCTCGCCGGCGGTGAGCATGCGGGCGAGATAGTAGAGCGAGGCCTGGGGATCGGAGCCGCGGATCGCCTTGTGGAGCGCCGAAATGAGGTTGTAATGGCCTTCCCGGTCCTTGTCGTAGACCGCGACGCGGCGGTGGAGGAGGGCGGACAAAGCGGCGGCATCGAGCGGCGCTTCCACTGCGATCGAGAACAGGGTCTCGGCCTGGTTGAGGAGGAAGCGGCCGTCGCCGTCGGCCGTGGCGACGAGCGCTTCGCGCGCTTTGGGCGTGAGCGGGAGCGGGCGGCCCATCTCCTCCTCGGCGCGATCGAGAAGGCTGGTCAGCGCCTCGCGGTCGAGGCGGTTCAGGATCAGGACCTGGGCGCGGCTGAGGAGCGCCGCGTTGAGCTCGAAGCTCGGATTTTCGGTGGTGGCGCCGACGAGGACTACTGTTCCGTCCTCGACATAGGGAAGGAAGCCGTCCTGCTGGGCGCGGTTGAAGCGGTGGATCTCGTCCACGAAGAGCAGGGTCTGCTGCCCGGCGCGGGCATATTCGCGGGCCTCGGCGAAGACCTTCTTCAACTCCGCGACGCCCGAAAAGACGGCGGAGATGGCGACGAAGCGCATGCCGACGGCGTCGGCCAGGAGGCGGGCGATGGTCGTCTTGCCGGTGCCGGGCGGGCCCCAGAGCACCATGGAGGCGAGCTTGCCGGCCTTGACCATCCGGCCGATCGCCCCCTCCGGCCCGGTGAGGTGGCCCTGGCCGACGACCTCGTCGAGCTTCGCGGGCCGCAGCCGGTCGGCGAGCGGCGCACCCGCCGGAACGGGCGCCGGGCCGGACGGGGCGGGAGGCGGGTCGGATGCGAACAGATCGGCCACTTCGGGCTCCTACCGCAGCCGCGGGGTGGCGGCGAGCCCGGAGAGCCTCGGAAGTTGACTAACGTCGTGCCACGTATGGGCCGAAGCGGTCAATTTCGCGGGTGCGGGAGCGGCGGGACGCGGGTGGCGGGCGGTGCGGGCGGCTGGCGGCGAAGTCATGCCGGAGAGCGGAGCACGGCAAAGCCTACTTTGGAAGGGGGGCTCGGAGGCGGTGCGGCGCCCCACGACTTCGCTCGGGACGAACGAGTCGGAACACGCTGGACCACCAAAGGCGGACCGCGCTTGGCGATCAGGCAAGCTACTGATATATACCACTAATACAGTCGTTGCTTTGGTGATCGTTTCAAGATATATCTTGAGCGACTCACAGCAGGAGCATGGATCATGGGTTTGCGCTTCAATCTCGGCCCGGGCGGCATCGGTTTCGATCTTGGGCCACGGGGCCCGTTCGGCCCAGGCGGGCCCTTCGGTCCGGGCGGTCCCTTCGGCAGTGGCGGCGGCGGCCGAAGCGGGCGCGGCGGCTTTGACGATTGGGGCGGAGATTGGCACGGCGGCGGACGCGGGCGCCGGCGCCGGCGGCAGGTGGATGCGTCGGAGCTCCGGCTCGTCCTTCTCCACATGATCGCGGCCGAGCCGCGCCACGGCTACGACCTCATCCGGCAGTTCGAAGAGCTTTCGGGCGGCGCCTACGTGCCGAGCCCGGGCACCGTTTATCCGACGCTGACCATGCTGCAGGACATGGGCCATATCGAGGAAGTGCCGGGCGAAGGCGCGCGCAAGGTCTTTCGTGCCACCGACGAGGGCCGTGTCTGGCTCGCCGAGCGGGCGGAGGAAGCGGCGGCGCTGCTGGAGCGGCTGACCGACCTCGGCGCGGGCTCGCGCCGGGCGGGCGGGGCGCCGATCGGCCGCGCGGTGTCGAACCTGCTCGCCGCTTTGTGGAACCGAGTCACGCGCGAGGACATGGACGAAGCGACGCTGCACGACATCGCCGAAGTGCTCGACGAAGCGGCGCGCCGGATCGAGCGGCTGAAGCGCGGCGGCGAAGCCTAGGCGGCGAAGGCCTGAGCGGCGTCTTTCAGAAGATCCACTGACGCTCCCTGAACCATTTGGTGAGCACATATTTGCGGCCCGCCAGCACCGGCGTGCCGTGGTGGAGCGCATATTCGTTGCAGCGCCCCTCGGCGGTCATGTTGTTCCAAAGGAGGAGGGTGCCGGTCTCGGGCGCGACGGACGCGCCGGCGGTCGGGAAATCGGTGTGGCCGCCCGCTTCGGGCCTGTTCAGGAACAGCATCGCCGTCCAGGTGCGCTGGCCGCCGCGCGCGGCGGCGTCGGCATAATAGCTCTCGCTGGCGAAGAAATAATCGAAGTGCGGCTTGAACTGCTGGCCCACTTCGTAGCGCTGGCCCTGCACGGTTTCGCCGAAGCGGCGGTTGATGCCGGCGAGCGCCGATGCGCGCTCCTCGAAAGTGGAGACGATCGCGTCATTGGGGCTGAGGTTGCAGCTCTTGCTGGTCCGGAATTCCGTGTCGGTGCTTTCGCCGAGCACGCCGGAGGGATAAAGGTCGCGTTCAATGAGCGCGATGATTTCGGCGCACTCGTCCGGCGAGAAAAAGAGCGGCACCTTGTAGAGCTCGAGGCCCGCCGCCGCGATCTTCTCGGCCCCGGCGAGCGGCAGGCGGGCGCGGACGGCGGCGCCGATCTCGGCGCGCGCGGCCAGGCGGCCGGGCTCGTTCTCCTCGGCGGCGCCGGTCCGGCTCAGCTCCTCGACACGCTGCGCGTCGCCCTGCAGCGCGACGTAGAAGGTGAGCGCTTCGGAGGCCGCCTGCTCGATCCGCACGGCAATGGCGGCGAGCGCTTCGGCGGAGGCGGAAGGATCCGCAAGGGCGCGGTCCGCCTCGTCCTCCAGCGCCTGGTACCGGTCGGCGAAAAATGCGAGCCGCTCCTGCTGTGGGCTCGTCCAGCCAAGGGTGCGGGCGGCGCGGCGGAGGCGAAGCGACGGCGGGGCGCCTTCGGGCGGAATGAGGGCGCAGTAGAATTCCGCGATGTTGAGCAGCCACCCGGCCGACGAGGCGAGCGAGGCGCGCTGGCGGGCGATCCGGTCGCGCGCGGCGTGGGTGTCGACGGCGGGGGAGGGCGCCGGGGCGGGGGGTTGTGCGGCTTGGGAGTCCATGAGGCGGGTTATGGCATGCGGGCGGGAGCGGTGGAAGCGCGTGTGGGCGCTAGCGCCCGTGGTGGGCGATGATGCGCAGGTAGCCGTCGACCAGCTCCTGGTTGACTTCGTCCCAGCCGTAGCGGCGGCTGGCGCGTTCCCCCGCCTCTCCGGCGGCTCGGCGAGCGGCTTCGTCCTCGCAATAAAGCTGGAGGGCGTCGGCCATGGCGGACGCGGCGCCGGCTTCGACCAGCCGCCCGGTGACGCCGTCCGCGACGAGGCTTTCGCTGCCGGTGGCGCGGGCGGCGACGACGGGCAGGCCGGCGGCCATGGCCTCCAGCGTGACGTTGCCGAAGGTCTCGGTAACGGACGGGTTGAACAGCATGTCCATGGACGCGACGGCGCGGCCGAGATCGCCGCCGCCCTGGAAGCCGGCGAAGCAGGCGTCGGGCAGGCGTGTTTCGAACCAATCGCGCGCGGGGCCCTTGCCGACGACGAGCACCTTGTGGCGCACGCCGCGGCTTTTCAGGATGTCGACCGTCTCCGAGAAGACGTCGAGGCCCTTTTCCATGACGAGGCGGCCGACGAAGCCGATGACGGGCATGTCGTCCTCGATGCCGAGGGCGCGGCGCCATTCGGCGTCGCGGCGGCCGGGGTGGAAGATCGTGCGGTCGATGCCGCGGGTCCAGATGCCGACGTCGAAGTTCATCCGCTGGCGGCGGAGGAGCTCGGCCATGGAGTCTGACGGCGCGAAGATGGCGTCGCAGCGGCGGTAGAAGCGGCGGAGACCCGCGACGATCAGCGGCTCCAGGAAAGCGAGGCCGTAATAGCGCATGTAGGTTTCGAAGCGGGTGTGGACCGAGGCGACGACGGGCACGTCCATTTTGCGCGCCAGGGTGACCGCGCGGTGGCCGAGGAGCTCCGGGCTCGCGACGTGGAAGATGGTCGGGCGGAAGCGGGCGATGTCGCGGCGGACGGAGCCCGGCAGGCGGACGGGGAGCTTATATTCCTTGCGCCGCGGGATCGAGACGAAGGGGATGTGGACGATGTCCGCATTGGGCGGAATGGCGGGGTCGGGGACGGTGGGCGAATAGACGCGCACCTGCGCGCCCTTG
>DASVQT010000080.1:0-23119 GCA_036388975.1 Allosphingosinicella sp.
CTGAGCGGCGGCGCTGCGGCGCCGCCAGCCCCTACGGCTTCCTCGCCACCCCGACCAAAGCGGGCCGAAGCAGCCGGTCCTTGATCATGTAGCCGGCCTGCATCTCCTGGACGATGGTGCCGGGCTCGGCGTCCGAGGGGAGTTCGACCATCGCCTGGTGGCGGTTGGGGTCCAGCGGCTGGCCCATGGCTTCGATGCGGGTGATGCCGTGGCGGGAGAAGACGCTTTCGAGTTCGCGGCCCGTAACCTCGATGCCGGTGATGAGGCCCTTCAGGCGCTCGTCGCCGCGCAGATCGTCGCCGACGGCAGCGAGGGCGCGCTCCAGATTGTCCTTCACCGAAAGCATGTCGCGCGCGAAGCCGGTCGCCGCATAAGCCGATGCCGCCTGCTTCTCGGCCTCGAGGCGGCGGCGGACGTTCTGGGTCTCGGCCTGCGCGTAAAGCACGTGCTGGCGCGCTTCCTCCAATTCCTTGACCAGCTCGGACAATCGGTCGCTTTCCGGAGCGCCGCTCTCGGCCGTTTCGATCTCGTCCTGGAAGTCCTGTTCTTCGTTCATGCCATCAATCTCGATAGTGCCTGTGCCGTGAAATCCACCATGGGAACGACCCGTGCGTAGTTCAACCGAGTGGGGCCGATCACGCCGACCACGCCGACCACCTTGCCGTCATGCCCGCGATAGGGCGCGGCGATAACCGAAGAGCCGGACAAAGCGAACAGCTTGTTCTCCGATCCGATGAAGATCTTCATCCCCTGCCCCGCACGCGCCGAGTCGAGCAGGCGCACGATCTCCTCCTTGCCTTCCAGCTCTTCGAGGAGCTGGCGGACGCGGTCGAGATCGGCAGCGGTGCCGGCATCGAGCAGATTGGCCTGGCCGCGCACGATGAGCACCGGGCGGCGCCCCGCATCTTCGGACCAGATGGCCAGACCCCGGTCGATCAGCTCCTGCGCGGCATGGTCGAGGGCGGCCTTGCCGGCGTTGATTTCCGCCGCGAGGCGCCCGCGCGCTTCCTGGAGCGTAAGGCCCGCGAGGCGTGAGCTGACGTAATTGCCGACCTCGGCGAGCTGCGAGGAAGTCACGCCGGCGGGAAGATCGACGACGCGGTTCTCGACCGAGCCTTCGGCGCCGACCATAACGGCGAGCGCCTGCGTCGCCGACAATTGCACGAAGCCCAGTTGCTTCAGCACCGGCTCGCGCTTGGGCACGAGAACGATGCCGGCGCAGGCGGAAAGGCCGGACAAGGTCGCCGTCGCCGCGGACAGCGCTTCCTCGATCGGGCCGCCGCCGCGCTCCAGCCGCGCCTCGATCGCGGCGCGCTCTTCGGCGCTGGGCTCGGCCGCCTGCATCATGCCGTCGACGAAGAGCCGGAGCCCCGTTTCGGTCGGCACGCGGCCCGCGGACGTATGGGGATGCTGAAGGAGGCCGAGCTCTTCGAGATCCTGCATGACGTTGCGGATCGAGGCCGGCGACAGGTTCATGCCCGGAAGGCGCGAGATGGTGCGCGAGCCGACGGGGAGACCGGCGTGAAGATAGGATTCCACGCACATCCGGAAGACTTCGCGTGCGCGGTCTGAAAGCTCGGATACGGGCGTCATGGCGTTCATCTAGTGACCCCGCCCCGCTCCGTCACCCCAAGGCTTCGGAAGGCCTGGGCAGGGCCGCGGCGGGGCTTCCGGCGAGGAACATACGGGGGCTCTGCTGGTTTCCCAATGCAACGCATAACGCCTCCGTAAGGAATACCGCATTTTGGCTACATCACTTCGTACTAGTGCGCTCCCGGACGCGCACTCGCAGTTCCTGAACGACGACTTCCAGCGTGCGGTTGCCCACTGGAACAGGCGGCGGCTCGCGCCCGGCTTTCCGGAAGAGGACTGGCAGGCGACGCTGGACGAGGATGCGCGGATGCAGCGCCTCGAGGGCGCGTTCCTCGAGACCTTGCGCGCCGAGATCGCCGGCCGGGCGGCCGAGGCGCCGGACGACGTGGACGGCTTCATCGCTTGGTTCGAAGCGCTGCAGGACAACGGCCCCGGTCAGGGCGACCCGCTCTTCCCCTGGCTCGCCGAAGAAGCCAGCCTCGACGATTTCCGCTGGTTCCTGGCTCAGGAAGCGGCCGGCGAAGCGGGCTTCGAGGATCTGACGGCCATGGCGCAGGTCAAGGTGCCGGCGGAAGCGAAGCTGGAGCTCGCCAACAATTATTGGGACGAGATGGGCCGCGGCAATCCCAAGGGCATGCACGGCCCAATGCTCAACGCGCTGATCGACGAACTCGAACTCGAGGCCGAGATCGACGACACGGTGTGGGAAAGCCTGTCGCTTGCCAACTCCATGACCGCCATGGCGGTGAACCGCCGCTACGCCTGGCACGCGATCGGCGCGCTGGGCGTCATCGAGCTCACCGCGCCGGGCCGAAGCCGGGCGACGGCGGACGGGCTGAAGCGCCTCGGCCTCGACGGCAAGGCGCGGCGCTATTTCGAGCTCCACGCCGTGCTCGACGTCCGCCACAGCAAGGACTGGAACGACAAGGTCTTCCGCCCCCTCGTCGCCGGCGACCCGCGCCGCGCCCGGGCCATGGCGGAGGGCGCGCTGATCCGGCTGACGGCCGGCGCCCGCTGCTTCGAACGCTACCGCGAGACGCTCTGGAGCTGACCCCCGTCATCCTGAAGCGCCAGCGTCATCCTGACGAAAGTCAGGATCCATGAACACCAACGCCCGAGATTTCACGCTGACGGCAGTGTTCATGGGCCCCCGATCAGGTCCGGGATGACGCCGTTCAGGCGATCTCGCGGCGCGAGAGGTCGAGGAGCATCGCCGCCGCGACGGCGAGGCCGCCGACGATTCCGACTGTTAGCGCGAGCTGGGCATTGGCGGGGTCGCTGGCGAGCTGGTTGGTCGGGATCAGCCAGGGGAAATAAGGGCCCCAGCTCGATCCCGTCGCGACCACGGCGACGAAGGTGCCGCCGATGCCGAGAACGAGCGGCGGGACGAAGCTTCGGAAGCGCAGGGCCGCCCAGAGCTGCACCGTGACCAGGAGCAGGGCGCCGCCGAACATCCGGGCGAGGACGCTTCCGAACTGCGCCACGTCCATCGTGCCGGTCAGCGACCGCGCCGGCTGCGCGGCGTCGGCGAGCCAGCCGAGCGCGGGCACCAGTGCAAACAGCGCCAGAGTCATGGCGGCGACGAGGATGACGACGGCCGCGATCTTCGCCGCGAAGAAGGAGGCGCGCGGCACGGGGAGCGCGAGCAGGTGGTTCCAGAAGCGTGGACCGTGCTCGAGCTGCGCGACGAGGATGGTGAGCGCCGTCACGGCCATGGGCAGCATGAAGAAGCCCCAGATGGCCGATGCGCTGAGGAGGTAGAGGGACCAGGGCTGGTCCGGCCCCTCCTTCTGGTGGAACATGAGCGCGATCAGCAGCGCGACCAGGGCCGGCGCAGCGGCGCAGAGCAGGAGAACGAGCGAACGGCGCAGCTTGGCGAATTCGCAGATCAGGACGTTGAGCATGACGGCGCGCTCCTTCAGGCGGCGAGCGGCAGGGCCGCGGTTTCAAGCGTGTCGTGGAAGATTTGTTCGAGGCTCGGCTCCTTCACCTCGATTCCCGAGACGCGGATGCCGGCTTCGACGAGCATGAAGTTGATCGCCGGCACGTCCGGGGCGGCGCGTTCGGCGTCGCGGCCTTCGATCAGCACCGTGCCTTCACGGACGGAGGCGGCGATCTCGGCGCTGCGCAGCATTTCCACGACGGCGCCGGGCCGGTCCACGGCGAGAGTGATACGGCGGGACTGCGCCTGCTTCAGCGCGGCGGCCGTGTCCTTGAGGAGGAGGCGGCCATTGTGCATCAGGCCGACATGGGTTGCCGTCTGCTCGACCTCCGAAAGGATATGGCTGGAGACGAAGACCGTGACGCCTTCCGCCTCCGGGAGCGCCGCAATCAGGCGCCGCATGTCGCATATGCCTTGGGGGTCGAGGCCGTTGGTGGGCTCGTCGAGGATGAGGAGCTTCGGCCGGCCGACCAGCGCCCGGGCGACGCCGAGCCGCTGGCGCATGCCGAGCGAATAGCCGCCGACCCGCCGGTCCGCCGCGGAGGCGAGGTCGACGATGTCCAACACCCGGTCGATCTCGGTTTTCGCGGCGCCGAGCAGCCGGGCGGTGATCGCGAGATTCTCGCGGCCGGTGAGGTGATCGTAATGGCACGGCGTCTCGACGAGTGCGCCGGCGAGCCGCGCCGCCGCCATGCGCTCCCGCCGCACGTCATGGCCGAAGAGCCGCGCCCGGCCGTCGGTGGGCTTGAGGAGCCCGAGCAGCATCCGGATTGTCGTCGTCTTGCCTGCACCGTTCTGGCCGAGGAAGCCGTAGACCGCCCGCTCCGGCACAAGCAGGTCGACTCCCTCCACCGCCACCTGCCGGCCGAAGCGCCGCCCCAGGCCGCTCGTCTCGATCGCATAAACCATCCCGCTTCCGCTCCTTTGTGCTCGACTCGTCCGCCGATCTCTTTAAGTTAGACATGAATTATTTAAGTGCAATATAAATTTTGAGGGCTTTTGCCGTGGACGATGAAGGCAAGCTGCGGCTGCGCAGCCTTTGGCTGGCGCGCCTGACGATGATCCTTTTCGCCGCGACGGCGATGCTCATCCTCGGCCCGTTCCTGCTGGGCCTGCGCCACACCCCCTGGAGCACCGGCACCTATCTCGCTTATTCCGCGGCGAACTGGCTGCCGTCCGTCTTCTACCTCTACGCCTTGTGGGCGATCGGCCGGGCGTTTGGGGCCTTCGGGCGAGGCGGCACGATCGGCGCCGCCATGGCGCGGGGCTGCCGCCGGGCCGGCATCGCCCTCGCGCTGGGCGGGACGGCAAGCGCGGTCGGCGTTCCCAACATCCTCGGCGCGCTGCTGAGGAGCGGGATCATCGAAGGGTCCCGCTTCGGAAGCGGGACGATCCTGGTCTTCGACATCGCCTATCTCGCCGTCGGCGTCGTCGGCCTCGCACTCTTCCTCCTCGGCGGTTTGCTCGACCGGGCCGGCCGAGTCGCCGCGGAAGCGCAAGCGCTTCGCACCGAGCTCGGGGAGTTCTTCTGATGCCGGTCACGGTGACGCTGGACCAGGTGCTGGCCGCACGGCGGATGAAGGCGAAGGACCTCGCCCGCACCATCGGGATCAGCGAGACCCAGCTTTCGCTCTTCCGCTCCGGCAAGGTGCGCGGCGTTCGCTTCTCCACGGTGGCGGCGCTGTGCGCGGCGCTGGAATGCACGCCAGGCGAGCTGCTCGGCTACGATCACGATCCCGCGGACATCAATCGGGCGGGCTCCGAAGACGGCTGACGGCTGGATTGTGCCTTCCGCTCTGGCTAAGGCGCGGCGATCACAGTTGAAAGGAAGATTATGCGGCCGTCCGGACGCGCGCCCGACCAGATGCGGGAGATCGTGATGGAGCCGGGCTTCACCCGGCACGCCGAGGGAAGCTGCCTGATCGGCTTCGGCGACACGCGCGTGCTTTGCACCGCCAGCGTCGAAACCCAGCTCCCGCCCTGGCTGCGCGGCAAGGGCCAGGGCTGGGTCACCGCCGAATATGGCATGCTCCCCCGCGCGACCCACACGAGAGGCCGGCGGGAGGCGGCGGGCGGCAAGCAGTCCGGCCGGACGCAGGAAATCCAGCGGCTGATCGGCCGCTCCTTGCGCGCCGTTGTCGATCTCCAGAAGCTCGGCGAGCGGCAGGTGACGCTCGACTGCGACGTCATCCAGGCCGACGGCGGCACGCGCACGGCGGCGATTTCCGGCGCCTGGGTGGCGCTGCGCATCGCGATCGACAAGGCGATGGCGGCCGGGCAGATCGCCGAGGACCCAATTCGCCGCAAGGTCGCGGCGGTGAGCTGCGGCATCCACGGGGGCGCGGCCGTGCTCGACCTCGATTATGTCGAGGATTCGAACGCCGGCGCGGACGGCAATTTCGTCCTCACCGACGACGGCAACATCGTCGAAGCGCAGGTCACCGCCGAGGGCGCGAGCTATGACGAGGAGGCCCTCCTCCGCCTGCTCCGCCTCGCCCGCATCGGCTGCGCCGACATCTTTGCGGCGCAAGACAGGGCGACGGGCCGGTGAGGCGCCTCGAACCCGGCAAGCTGGTCATCGCCAGCCACAATGAGGGGAAGGTCCGGGAGATCCGCGACCTTCTCGGCCGCTATGGCATCGAACCCGTCTCGGCCGCCGAACTCGACCTGCCCGAGCCGGAGGAAATCGGCGTCGACTTCATCGAGAATGCCGACCTCAAGGCGCGGCAGGCGGCGGACCTGACCGGCCTTCCCGCCCTTTCGGACGACAGCGGCCTGTGCGTGGAAGCGCTGGGCGGCCGGCCCGGCATCTTCTCGGCGCGCTGGGCCTATGCCAATCCGTCCGTCCCGCACGAGGGCGGCGGCGGTGAAATTCAAAGCGGGCGCGACTTCGATCTCGCCATGCGGCGCGTCCAGGACGAGCTCGAAGCGCTGGGGCCGGAGGCGAGCCGCAACGCCCATTTCGTCTGCGCGCTCGCCGTCGTGTGGCCGGACGGACAGGCCGAATGGTTCGAAGGCCGGGTGGACGGCACCCTCGTCTGGCCGCCCCGCGGCGGGAACGGCCATGGCTACGACCCGATGTTCGTGCCGAACGGCAGCGATCTCACCTACGGAGAGATCGACCCGGCCGAAAAGCACGCGACCAGCCACCGGGCGGATGCGTTCCGGAAGCTGGTGGAGCGGTTGCTCCGGTGATTGATCGGGCCCCGCCCCCGCGCTCGTTCGTCCCGAGCGAAGTCGAGGGGCGGGTCTCGGGCGGCGGCGGTGCGGCGCCCCTCGACTACGCTCGGGACGAACGAGGTCGTACGGGCGGCTCGGCGGAGGCCGGCGTGCCCCTCGCCCTCTACATCCATTGGCCGTTCTGCGTCTCCAAATGCCCTTATTGCGACTTCAACAGCCATGTCCGCGAGGGGGTGGACCAGGCCGAATGGCGCGGCGCGCTCCTGGCCGACCTTGCTTACGAAGCACGGCAGACCGAAGGCCTGAAGCTCGGGTCGATCTTCTTCGGCGGCGGCACGCCTTCGCTCATGGACCCGGCCACCGTGGCCGCCCTCATCGATGCGGCCGGGCGGCACTGGGGCTTTGAGGGGGAGCCGGAGATCACGCTGGAGGCGAACCCGTCCTCCGTCGAAGCCGCGCGGTTCGCCGATCTCGCCGCCGCCGGCGTGAACCGCGTCTCGCTCGGCCTGCAGTCGCTCGACGATCGGGCGCTTCGCTTCCTCGGGCGGGCCCATGGCGTGGCCGAGGGGCTCGCCGCCCTCGAGACGGCGCAGCGCCGCTTCGGCCGCGTCAGCTTCGACCTCATCTATGCCCTCCCCGGCCAGAGCGAAGCGGCATGGGCAGGCGAGCTCGCCCGCGCCCTTGCCTTCGGCACCGGCCACCTTTCGCTTTATCAGCTCACCATCGAGCCGGGCACGCGCTTCGCCACCCTCGTCGCCAAAGGCGAACTCGAGCCCGCCGATCCGGACCATGGCGCCGCGCTCTACGAACTCACGCGCGCCATGACCGAGCAGGCGGGCCTCCCCGCCTATGAAATCTCGAACCACGCCCGCCCCGGCGAGGAGAGCCGACACAACCTCACCTACTGGCGCTACGGCTCTTATGCCGGCGTCGGACCGGGCGCCCACGGCCGCCGCGGCGGGGCGTTCACGCGGCGGCACAGGAAGCCCGAAAACTGGCTCTCGGCTCTGGCGCGGAACGGCCACGGCATCGAGGAAGAGGTGCCGATCGCTTCGGAGGACGCCGCGACCGAGGCCTTGCTGATGGGCCTGCGCCTCCGCGAGGGGGTGGAGCGGGCGCGGGTCGAAGCGGCCGTTGACTGGGATGCGGTGCGCAAGCTGGAGGCGCAGGGGCTGCTTGCGACCGATGCCGACCGTTTGTACGCGACGCCAGCGGGCATGCTCGTGCTGGACGGCATTTTGCGGGAAATCGCCGCCAACTGAGCCCCCGCTGAATTGCTTCGCTGCGCTCGCAATGACGGCTGAGACGCCGATCAGGCCGCAGCTTCTACCGGAAGCCCGCGGGCGCTGCGGACAGCACGTTGGTTCCGGTGGAAGTCACTTCCTCGACCTGCAGCGCGCGCTCGGCGATGCCGCCGCGGGCGAAGCGGAAGGCGCCGTCGACGCCGGTGAAGCCGTCATCGGCCCGCAGAGTGCGGGCGGGGAAACGGCGGCCGAGACGCCAGGCGTCGGCGCTGCGCACGGCCAGCAGCACGCCGTCATAGCCGAGGCTGCCGAGCCGGTAGAGGCTGGCGCCGTAGCGCGCCCGATAGCGCGTGCTGAGCTGGTTGAAGTTGATGTTGGACGGCCCGGCGAACCAGCCGCCGCGCAGCGCCGCCTGCGCGCCCGGGTTCGCTTCGGTGGACCAGAGCTCCGTGCCGAGAATGCGGACCTGCGGCGATCCGCGGCGCAGCGGCGCCACCGCCGAGGCTGAAAGCCGCGCGCCGTCTGCGACGAGGACGGCATCGAACGGTCCCTGGCCGTTCAGCTCACTGGCCGCAGTGCGGAGCGAATCGGCGGTGCGGGCATAGGTGCGCACCGCGACAAGCTGGCCGCCGTGGCGCTGCACGGCGTCGGCGAGCGCGCGGCCGGCCCGCTCGCCGTAAACGGTGGTCGGGAGAAGCCCGCCGAAGCGAAGCGCGCCGCGGCTGCGCGCATAGGCGACCACCCGGTCGATCGCCTGGCTGGGATCCAGGCCGAGGAGATAGACGCCGTCTCCCGCGACGCTGACGTCGTTGGAAAAGGCGATCACGGGGACGTTGGCGCCGCGCGCGACCGGCGCGACCGCGAGCGCGTCCTCGGCCAGGAGCGGGCCGAGGAACAGGCCGTTGCCTTCGGCCAGCGCTTCGTTGGCCGCGGCGACGGCGCCCGGCGCGGTGTCGTAGGCGGTGATCCGGATCTTGTCGGAGCGCGTGTCCGCAAGCGCAAGGTTGGCGGAATTGGCGATGGACTGCCCGACGGCGGCATTGGGTCCGGTCAGCGGCACCAGGATCGCGACGCGGTTGCGAGTCTCGCCGAGCGGAAGGTTGAGCCGCGGCTCGTCGGCCTGCGCCTCGGCGGCCGGCGCGGCAGGACCGGACGGACCCTCGGTGCGTGCCTGCGGGACGAGCTGGCAGCCGGCCAGCGCCAAGGCGCCGAGGGCGGCGAGGCCGAGGCGGGCGAGCGTGCAAGCTTGCGGCTGGAGCGACTGCAGTGCCATGACGGTTCCCATGAGCGAAACTCTCGCGCCCGGCCTCTATATCGTCGCAACCCCGATCGGCAATCTTTCCGATCTGAGCCCCCGCGCTGCGCAGATGCTGGCGGAAGCGGACGTGGTCGCGGTGGAGGACAGCCGGGTCACGGCCAAGCTCCTCCACCATATCGGCGTCAAGCGGCCGATGCTCCCTTATCACGACCACAATGCCGACAAGGTGCGGCCCGGGCTCGTCGCGCGGATGGCGAGCGAGGCGGTGGCCCTGGTGTCGGATGCCGGCACTCCGCTCATTTCCGATCCCGGCTACAAGCTGGTGCGCGACGCCCGCGCGGCCGGCGTCTCCGTCACCACCGCGCCCGGCCCCTGCGCCGCAGTCGCCGCGCTGACGCTTGCCGGCCTTCCGACCGACCGCTTCGCCTTTCTGGGCTTTCTTCCGGCCAAGCCGGGCGCCCGCGCTTCGGCCATCGCCGACGCGGCGGCGTTCGGAGGCAGCCTCCTCTTCTACGAAAGCGGTCCCCGGCTCGGCGCCGCGCTTGCGGCGCTGCGCGAGGGCCTCGGCGACCGGCCGGCGGCGGTCTGCCGCGAGATCACCAAACGCTTCGAGGAAACGGTGACGGGCTCCCTTTCCGAGCTCGCCGCGCGCTACGCCGACGTCACGCCCAAGGGCGAGATCGTGATCGTCGTCGGCCCTCCGGGCGAGGCGGAGCCGGCGGCCGAAGCGGACGTGGACGCGGCGCTGGCCGAAGCGATGACCCGCCTTTCCGCTTCGCGCGCCGCCGCCGAGGTTGCCGAACGCCTCGGCCTCAAGCGCCGCGACGTCTACGAACGGGCGCAGCAGATAAAGGAGGCGCAGGGATGAAAGGGGCTCTGGCGCTGGGCGTGGCGGCTTTGCTTTCGGCCTGCGCGACCACCGGCGCAGGCACGGCGCCGACTCCGCAATGGCTGGTCGGCAGCTGGCTGATGATGGACCCGGGCGAACGAAACCTGGTCGCCTGCGCCAGCTTTGCGCCGATCGGCTACGAAGCCGACGGCGACTATGTGTTGTTCGACGAGCGCGGCACATGGCGGCTGGACGGCGACCGGCTGACCGAGACGGCGACCGAGGTGGACGATCCGCAGGCGCCCGGCGCCTCCGCGATTGGGCAGCCGCAGACCAGCCGGATCGCGCGCACCGGCCGCGACAGCTTCGTCAAGACGTTCGCGAGCGGCGGCCGGGCGATCTTCCGCCGCTGCCCTCCGCCCGAATGAGCGGCACGCGCCGCGAGCGGGAGCGCGGCGGGAGAAGGGCCGAGACGCTCGCCTGCTGGTGGCTGCGGCTCAAGGGCTGGAGCATCCTCGCGCGGCGGGTGCGGACCCCGGTGGGCGAGGTGGACATCGTCGCGCGGCGCGGGCGGGTGGTCGCGTTCGTGGAAGTGAAGGCGCGGTCGACGGCGCGTGAGGCGGCGCTGGCGCTGGACGAATACAGGCTCCGGCGCGTCGCCGCCGCGGCCGGCGCTCTGGCGCATCGCTATGCGCGGGAGGGAGACGTCACGCGGATCGACGCCATGTTCGTCCTCCCCCGTCGCTTCCCGCGGCATATGGAGAATGTCTGGCACGGGTGACAGGCGGGCGGTGCGGCTCTAGAGCGCGGGACGCACAGCAACTCCGCTAGGGCTGAGCCTGTCCAAGCCCGGGTCCCACGCGCTGCAATCCGCCCTTCGACAGGCTCAGGGCTAGCGGTTGGAGAATTCCATGCCTCTCAGCATCGCCGTTCAGATGGACCCGCTCGGCGGGATCAATATCGCAGGCGACTCCACCTTCGCGCTGATGCTCGGCGCGCAGGCGCGCGGACATCGGCTGTTCCATTACGCGCCCGAGGCGCTGAACTATCAAGACGGGCGGGTGTGGGCCGAGGCGCATCCCGTCACCGTGCAGCGCGTCCAAGGCGATCATTTCCGCTTCGGCGAGCCTGTTCAGCTCGATCTCGGACGCGACACTGACGTCGTCCTGATGCGCCAGGACCCGCCTTTCGATCTCGGCTACATCACGGCGACCCACCTGCTCGAGCGGGTGCAGGGGCAGACTTTGGTGCTGAATGACCCCGCGGCGGTGCGCAACGCGCCGGAAAAGGTCTGGGTGCTCGATTACGCCCGCTACATGCCGCCGACGCTCATCACGCGCTCGCTGGCCGAAGCGAAGGCCTTCGTCGCCGAACATGGCGAGGCGGTGCTGAAGCCGCTCCACGGCAATGGCGGCAAGGCGATCTTCAAAATCGGCCGCGACATGGCGAACCTGTCCTCGCTCGTGGAGGTGTTCAACCAGACGTGGCGCGAGCCGCACATCGTGCAGGCCTTTCTTCCCGAGG
This sequence comes from Allosphingosinicella sp., assembly GCA_036388975.1. Classification (GTDB taxonomy): domain Bacteria; phylum Pseudomonadota; class Alphaproteobacteria; order Sphingomonadales; family Sphingomonadaceae; genus Allosphingosinicella. Next base: position 11,571 of record DASVQT010000080.1, read on the forward strand.
TTGCGCAGGGCGACAAGCGCATCGTCTTTATCGACGGCGAAGTGACCGGCGCGGTGAACCGCCTGCCGGGCGAAGGCGAGATCCGCTCCAACCTCGCCGTCGGCGGCACGGCGGCGAGGACGGAACTCACCGACAGCGAACGCGAGATCTGCGCGGCGATCGGGCCGGAGCTGAAAGCGCGCGGCCTGTTCTTCGTCGGCATCGACGTGATCGGCGGCAAGTGGCTGACGGAAATCAACGTCACCTCGCCCACCGGCATCGTCGCCATCGACCGATTCAACGGCACCGACACCCCTGCCCTGTTCTGGCAGCGGATCGAAGCACGGCTGGGCTGAGTTAAGCGACCATGTCCGACTGGGTCATCCGCCTCATCGATTCGACCGGCTATCTCGGCGTCTTCCTGCTGATGCTGCTCGAAACCGTGTTTCCGCCCGTTCCGTCCGAAGTCGTCATGACGGTGGCGGGGCTGCGCGCGTCGAGCGGCCCGCTGAGCCTCGGCGGCGTCATCGCGAGCGGAACGGCGGGCGCCATGGCGGGCAACCTCTTCTGGTACCTGCTCGCGCGCTGGATCGGCCTCGCCCGCTTCCGTCCCTTCATCGAGCGCCACGGCCGCTGGCTCACCATGGACTGGTGCGACGTCGAAAAGGTGGAAACCCTGTTCGGCCGCTTCGGCGGCGCGGTGGTGATGGTCGGCCGCGTCGTGCCGACGATCCGCTCGGTGGTCTCCCTTCCGGCCGGCATGGTCCGGATGAAGCTTCACTCCTTCCTGATCTGGTCGACCATTGGAACGGCGGTGTGGAGCGCGCTGCTCGCGATCGCCGGCTACATTCTCGGGCAGAGCTTCGACCGCGTCGAAGAGGTGATCGGCCCGCTGTCCTCGGCCGTCATCGCCCTCATCGTCCTCGCCTATCTCTATCGCCAGGCGACCTGGCACCGGCGCCACCGGGACGATGCTGAGGAGGCGGAAGCGGAGAGCTGAGGCTGGTTAGGCGCGGGGATGGGCGCGCCGATACACGTCCATCAGGTGGGCGGCGTCGACGGCAGTGTAGATCTGCGTGGAGCTGAGGCTCGCATGGCCGAGCAATTCCTGGAGCGAGCGCAGGTCCGCCCCGCGGCCGAGGAGGTGGGTCGCGAAGCTGTGGCGGAGCGCGTGCGGCGTGGTTCGCTCGGAGAGGCCCAGGCCGGTCCGCGCCTTGCGCACGGCGCGGCGCACGATTTCTCCGCGCAGCGATCCGCCGCGCGCACCGCGGAACAGCGGCTGGGTCTTCGAGACGCCCCACGGGCTGAGCGCGATATAGGCGTCGATTGCGGCCTTCACGGCCGGAAGCAGCGGCACGATCCTCGTCTTGTTGCGCTTGCCCGTCACGCTCAGCACCTCGCCGAGCGGCAGGGCCGCGCCAGTGAGGCCAAGCGCTTCGGCGACGCGCAGGCCGGAGCCGTAGAGCAGCATCAGCAGTGCATAGTCGCGCGCGGCGATCCACTCTTCGGACGCATCCTCTTCCACCGTTTCGGCAAGAGCGACGACCTCGTCCGGCGAGATCGGCCGGGGCACGCTGCGCGCCCGCTTAGGCGCCTTCAGGCGAGGAAGCGCCGCGCTGCTCCCCGCTTCCGAAGCGGCAAAGGCGAGGAAGCCGCGAACGGCCGACAATTCGCGCGCCGCGGAGCTGTTGCCGAGCCCCTCGGCGCGGCGGCGGGTGAGAAAGGCGCGCAGGTCCGCGGCGGTCAGGCCGACAAGCGCGGCGGCGTCGACGCTGCCGCCGAGATGCTGGCCGAGGAACTCGATGAGCCGGTGCGCGGTCGCGGTGTAGGCGCGGACCGTATGCTCCGAGCGTCTGCGGCTCAGTTGCAAATGGTCGTACCAGCGCGCGGCGAGCGCCCGCGCAGGGTGGCCGCTCAGGGGATCAGCCACCGGCCCATGCAGCGCGTGAGGACCCGGCCGAGGAAGACGAGAAGCTCCGATCCGTGACGGGTTTCGAAGCCCTGCTCGCTCCGCTGCCCGAGCGCGAGGAGGCCGTTGGGCAGCGGCGGCTCGCTGTCGAGCCGGACCAGCGCTTCGGCGCGGATGAGCTCGCAGGCCGGGCCGAACAAAGGATGGCCGCGCTCCGTGCCGCGAAGAACGACGCCCTCGAAGCCGGCGATCGACTTCCTGATCACGCGGGGATCGACGAACTGGAGGCCCGACGCATCGGCGCGAACGCCCATGTCGCCCGCGAAGAGCGCTACGGCGACCGCATCGAGGCCGAGAATCTGCGGCCATTCCTGAGTGACGATGTGGATGAGATGGTCGAAGCCTTCGGCCTCCACCGCGGCAAGCACCGCCTCGTGGATGGAGGCGACCGCGCCCGAATGGCCGCGGGCGAAGGCGATGAGGTCCTGATTGGCCTCTTCCGCCGCCGCGACCCGCGCGCGCAGATTGGCGAGCGCCCGATCCTCGAAGTTGATCACCGTTCCCATTGTGGGGAGCGTAACCCGAAGCTGGTTAAGAAGCGATGGTCAAAACCCGCAACTCTCAGCGCGTAATCGCACGCGCCCTCGCGCGCTTCAGGATCAGCGTGGCAGTTCCTCCCGAGCGCGCAGCGGTGGGGAGGGGGACCACCCGAAGGGTGGTGGAGGGGTAAAGGACGCAGGCCTCGTCACTTACCCCTCCACCATGCTTCGCATGGTCCCCCTCCCCATCCTGCAGGATGGGGAGGAACTTGAGCATCCGCTACCCGATAGTCTGCCCGGTCTTCGCCCAATCTGCGAGGAAGCCTTCGATCCCCTTGTCGGTGAGCGGATGCTTGAAGAGCTGGCGGATCACGGCCGGCGGCGCGGTGATCACGTCGGCGCCGATCTTGGCGCTTTCGAGGACGTGGACCGGGTGGCGGATACTCGCGACCAGGATCTGGGTGCCATATTCGTAATTGTCGTAGATCATCCGGATGTCGTTGATGATCTGCATGCCGTCGAAACCGATGTCGTCGTGCCGGCCGACGAAAGGCGAGATGAAGGTCGCGCCGGCCTTCGCCGCGAGTAAGGCCTGGTTGGCGGTGAAGCAAAGCGTCACGTTGACCATTGTCCCTTCGGAGGTCAGCGCCTTGCAGGTCTTGAGCCCGTCGATGGTGAGGGGCACCTTGATCGTGATGTTGTCGGCGATCTTTCGCAGGATCTCCGCCTCGCGCATCATGCCGGCGTGATCGAGCGCCACGACCTCGGCCGAGACCGGGCCGGGCACGATCTCGCAAATCTCGCGCACCACTTCGATGAAGTCCCGCCCCGCCTTGCTGACCAGGGACGGGTTGGTGGTGACGCCGTCCAGGAGGCCGGTTTCGGCGAGGTCGCGGATTTCGGCGGTGTCGGCGGTGTCGACGAAGAATTTCATGTGTCGGGCCTCGGCTGGGTTCGTGTCGCGGCACCCTTAGCCGCCGCCGGCAAGTCCGTCACCTAGCGGAGCACGCCGAACACGCCCATCAGCACCGGGTCGTTGGTTTCCCGGGGGTTCGCCCGGATCGCCGCTTCCTCGCGTCCGATCGCCCGGTAGATGCCGCGTGCCGCGCTTTCGCTGACGTGGCGCTGGATGCCGGCGAAGTTCACGCCGGTGGCGGCTCGCACAACCTGGTTGAGGACGCCGTTGTCGAGCGAGCGCAGCGCATTGCCGACGCCGGGGAACATGGCGTCGACGATGGCGTCGCCCATTGCCCGCTCGAGAAAGTCGGTGGCGGCGGTCGGCCCGCCGCGCACCAGAGCCACGGCTTCGCCGAAGCTCATCGTCCGGATCTGCTGGTAGACGATCGGCGCCGCGACTTCGGCCGCGTCGGCGGCGGCGCGGTTCATGAGCTGCAGGAGCTGGTTCTGGACCACGCCCGTGCCGAGCAGGGCCGAGGCGATGCCGCCGGCGCGCTGAAGCTCGGGCGGAAGCGGGATGCGCGCCACTTCGTCCTGAAAGAAGCCGTTTTCCTGCAGGAGGCCCGCGAATGCGCGTTGCGAGGACGTGGTGAGCAGCCGGCGGATCGCGTCCACCATGCCGAAGCCGGGGATGGAATTGCAGGCAGGGAGAGCGAGCAGCGGAAGAGTGCAGCAGGCGGCGAGCAGGCGGCGGCGGGTAAGCAACGGGTCCATGGTTTCACTCCGAACCGAAAGGGGACGGAAGCTGAAACGGAGCCGCAGCCGCTATGTTGCAAGCGGCGCCGCGGTGCCGGGCGCGCGAAGCACCGCCTCGAGCGCCAAGCGCCATTGGCCGAGCCGCCGGTCGCGCACCTCAGCCGCCATTTCGCTTTCGAACCGCTCCACAGTGCCGCGCATCCCGGCCGCATCTTCGAGCCCGGCGAAGAGGCCGCAGCCGATGCCGGCCAGCATGGCGGCACCCAGCGCCGTCGTTTCGACGAAGGCGGGGCGCTCGACCGGCACCTGGAGCATGTCGGCAAGGTCCTGCGCCATCCAGTCGTTGGCCGACATGCCGCCGTCGATCCTGAGCCGCTCCCATGCGGCGCCGTCGGCGGCGAAGGCGCGCATCAGATCGTGCGTCTGGTGCGCCATCGCCTCGAGAGCCGCGCGTACGATGTGGGCGCGGCCGGCGCCGAAGCTGAGGCCCGTGATCGCGCCGCGTGCGCCGGGCGCCCAGTGCGGGGCGCCGAGGCCGGCGAGCGCGGGCACGATGGCGACGCCGCCATTGTCGGCGACGGAGCGCGCCAACGTGTCGCAATCGCCGGCGGCGACGATCAGGCCGAGCTCGTCGCGCAGCCATTTGACGAGGCTCCCGGCGACGAAGACCGAGCCTTCCAGCGCATAGGCCGTCTCCCCGCCGATGCGCGACGCGATCGTGGACAGCAGCCGGTGTCGGCTGAGCGGCATAACCGCGCCGGTATGGGTAAGCACGAAGGCACCGGTGCCGTAGGTCGCCTTGGTGTCGCCGGGCGCGAAGCAGGCCTGGCCGATCGCCGCGGCCTGCTGGTCGCCCGCCATGCCGGCGATCGGGATGGCGCGGCCGAAATGCTCGGGCAGCGTTTCGCCGACAATCCCGGCGCAGTCGACGATCTCCGGCAGGGCGCCGCGCGGGACTCCGAACAGGGCGAGGAGGTCGCCCTCCCAGCCGCCGGCGCGAATGTCCATCAGCGCCGTCCGGGAGGCGTTGGTGGCGTCGGAGACGTGGAGCCCGCCGGTCAGCTTGAAGACGAGCCAGCTTTCCACCGTGCCAATGCACAGATCCTCGCCCGCGGCGCGCAGCTCGGGCCAGTTTTCGAGCGCCCAGGCGATCTTGGTGGCGCTGAAATACGGATCGAGGAGGAGCCCGGTCCTCGCCCGCAGCCTCGGCTCCTCGCCCGCTTCGAGAAGGCGGGCGCAGAGATCGGCGGTGCGCCGGTCCTGCCAGACGATGGCGGGCGCGAGGGTGCGGCCGGTGCGTCGGTTCCAGAAGCAGATCGTCTCGCGCTGATTGGTGATCCCGATCGCGGCGACGCCCGCTGCGCCGCCCGCCTGCTCCACGACCGAGCGGGCGCAGGACAGGCTCGCCTGCCAGATCTCCTCGGCATCGTGCTCGACCCAGCCGGGGCGCGGATAATGCTGGACGAGCTCCTTCTGCGCGGTGCCGAGGCAGGCGCCCGATGGATCGAACAGCATCGCGCGGGTGCTGGTCGTGCCTTCGTCGAGAACGAGGATGGTCATGGGCATCACGTCGCACAGTGCCGAAGCGGATTCCAGACGTGCCCGGCCGCCGCACTGGATTGCTTCGCTTCGCTCGCAATGACGGTAAAGGGGCCGAATGGAGCATTTCGATCTTCTGGTGATCGGCGGCGGGATCAACGGCACGGCAATCGCGCGGGACGCGGCCGGGCGGGGCCTGTCGGTGCTTCTCGTCGAGAAGGACGATCTCGCCGCCCATACGAGTTCGGCTTCGTCCAAGCTCGCCCATGGCGGCCTGCGCTATCTGGAGCGCTATGAGCTGCGCCTCGTGCGCGAGGCCCTCGCCGAGCGCGAGACGCTGCTCAGGAACGCGCCGCACATCGTCCGTCCGCTGCGCTTCATCCTTCCCGTGACGAAGGGCATGCGGCCGCGCTGGATGCTGCGGCTCGGCCTGCTCCTCTACGATCTCCTCGCACTGCGCGGCAGCCTTCCGCGCTCGCGCGGCGTGTCCCCCTACGATGCGGCGCGCGCGCCGCTCAAGGGAGGCGACCGGCTGCCGCTCCTGTCCTATTGGGATGCGTGGGCGGACGATGCCCGCCTGGTTGCGCTGAATGCCCTCGACGCCGCTGAGCGCGGGGCGGAGATCGCGACGCGCACCGAGTTCCTCTCGGCACGCCGCCGGGACGGGCTATGGCATGCGTCCCTTTCAGGTGGACGCGAGGCGACCGCGGCGCACATCGTCAATGCCGCCGGGCCGTGGGTGGCGGAGGTGCTGGGCAGCCGCATCGGCGAGAACAGCGAGGCGCGCGCCCGGCTCGTGCGCGGCAGCCACATCGTGGTTCCCGCGCTCTGGGACGGCGGCCACGCCTATATCCTCCAGCAGCCCGACGGGCGCGTCGTCTTCGCCCTTCCCTTTGAAGGCGCGACCATGATCGGCACCACCGACGTTCCCGCCGACGGCCCCGGCGACGCCACCGCGAGCGAAAGCGAGATCGCCTATCTCTGCGCTGCCGCGAATCTGTACTTCGATCGCCAGCTCTCGCCGGGAGACGTCGTTTGGAGCTTCGCAGGTGTGCGCGCCTTGTGGGACGACGGCGCCGCGGATCCCGAAGACGTGACCCGCAACTATCGCCTCGAACTCGACGAGGGCCTGCTCTCCGTCTTCGGCGGAAAGCTGACCACGGCGCGGGCACTGGCGAGCGAGGCGCTCGACCGGCTCGGCGTGGCCGGCCTGAAATTCTCCCGCACGAGCCCGCTGCCTGGCGGCGACGTCCTGCCGCCTTTCCTGACCTGGCTTGACGAGGTCGGACGCTGGATGGAGCCCGAACTCCTCGACCGCCTGTCGCGCGCCTACGGGACGCGGATGCAGGAGATCGTCGGCGAGGCGACGCGGATGGAGCATCTCGGACGCCATTTCGGCGCCGGCCTCCACGAAGCCGAGCTACGTTACCTTCGCGACCGTGAGTTCGCGCGGACCGCCGACGACGTGCTGTGGCGCAGGACCAAGCTCGGCCTGCGCTTCACCGCCGCCGAGCGCGCGGCGCTGGAGCGCTGGTTCGCCGGATAGTCACGGCCCTTCGTGGAGCGGGTCCGTGCCGTGCGGCGGGATCGCGTCCTCGGCATCGCGGTTTTTCTCCGCTTCGGCCTCGATGCCGCTTTGGTCCCGATGCGGCAAATCTTCTTTTCCGGCTTTGTCCATTGATCGTCTCCTCCCCCCGCCCAACGCCGCCGCGCCGGAACGGCTCCGCCCCGCGCGTGTTCATGAGGCCATGCCGAACAGCGATATCACCGGCTGGATGCTCGACCGCGCCCAGCGAACCGAGCTCCTCCAGCAATTCCCACCCAAGTACGGCAACGTCGTCGCCGATCATGTGACGCTGAAATTCGGCGCCGGCCGCGACGCGCCGATGCCCGAGGCGACGGTCGGCGAGATCGTCGGGCGGGCGGACGACGGCAAGGGCGTCGAGTGCATGGTGGTCCGGATCGGCGGCACGACCGACCGGCCGGACGGAAGCACCTATCACATCACCTGGTCGCTGGCCGACGGCCGTAGGGCCAAAGAGTCGAACGACGTGCTGAAAGCCAAGGGCTGGACGCCGATCGAGCTCCCGATGCCGGTGCAACTCGCGCCGGCGCGGTGGCCGCGATGAGCCGGCAGCTTTATCTCGACTGCGACGGCGTGCTCGCGGATTTCGACCGGGGCGCGCAGGCGATCCTCGGCATGCCGCCGCGCGCCTTCGAGAAGCGCCATGGGCTCGGCCGCTTCTGGGCGAAGCTGGCGAGCGCGCCGGATTTCTATTTCTCGCTGCCGCTCATGTCCGACGCGATGGAGCTCTTCGACGCGGTGAAGCACCTCGATCCGGTGATCCTCACCGGCCTTCCCCGGGGCAATTGGGCGGCCGACCAGAAGGTGCGCTGGGCGGCGCAGCATTTTCCGGGCGTGCGCATCATCACCACCATGGCCCGGGACAAGCGCAACCATGCCAAGGAAGGCGACGTGCTCGTCGACGATCAGGTGCGCCACAAGGATCGCTGGGAGGAGATTGGCGGCGTGTTCATCCAGCACAAGAGCGCCAAGGAGAGCATCGAAGCGCTGAAGGGGTATTTTCCGATTTGATCTCCTCCCCGGAACGGGGAGGAGATCAGGACGGGTGCGCCTCCACCTCCGCAGCCGTGCTTTGCTCCGGTTCCGTAGTCACCCGCACCGGGGTGTCAGCCACATTCCCGCGGCCGCGGCTCCAGAGGAACAGGCCCACGCCGGCGGCGACGGCCGCGCCCGCGGCAAAAGTCGCGCCGGGGTTGGTGCGCGCCTTGGTATAGCCGCTGGGGCGGATCCAGCTGCCCTGGTGGTCGCCCGCCACCTCGCCCTCGGACTGGCCGCTGAAGAGATTGTCGGTCGGCGTCGGCGCCCGGGTGCCGACCTGCATCGGATAGACGAGCTTCTGGCCGACCATGTCCATGACCCGGGGGATGCGGCGGTTCAGCGCACTCATCGTCACGGCCGCGCCGCCGACGAACAAGTCGCGGGACGGATGGACGGCGGCGTGGAGAATGGACGCGGCCACCTCTTCCGGCGCGTAGACGGGCGGCGGGAACTTCGCCTCGCCGGAGGTATAGTTTTTCACGTGCTGCGGCATCGGAGTCCCGATCGACGCCGGCTTGATCAGGGTCACGGAGACCGGCGCGCCGACCGCTTCCAATTCCATGCGCAAAGCCTCGGTGAAGCCCTTCACCGCATGTTTGGAGGCTGAATAGATGCCCTGGAGCGGGATTGCGTAATCGGAAGTGACCGAGCCGACGTTGATCAGCGCGCCGCCTTCGTGGCGCATATGCTCAACCGCTATTTCGGAGCCGTAGACCATGCCCCAGAAGTTCGTTTCGAAGAGCTGGCGCTTGTCGGCTTCCGGCACTTCGTCGATCCGGCCCCAGATGCCGACGCCGGCATTGTTCACCCAGGTATCGATGCCGCCGAACCGCTCGATCGCGGCCCGGGCGACCGCTTCCAGATCCTCGCGCTTCGTCACGTCGGCGACGACGAACAGGGCATTGCCGCCGCTTTCGATGCCGGCCTGCTTGGCCTGGTCCACCGCCTTGGTCAGCGCCTCGCGGGTGCGGGCGGCAAGGACGACGTTGGCGCCGGCCGCTGAGGCGGCGCGGGCGGTGGCGAGGCCGATGCCGCTCGAGGCGCCGGTGATGACGATGGTCTGCTCGGACAAGGGCTTGAGCTGCATGGGTTTGGGCTCCGGAAAGGCTGTTCGTTTTCACGAACGGCGCTCGGGCCGCCGCGTTCCCATTTCCTTGGCCGCACCTCCTTTAGGCCATGTGGCTCGGAAGCCCTGAACCTTATCGGCTCCGGTACGTTCTCGGTGCACCCCCTACCCAGTCCAACGGAGCGTATCTCTTATGATGCAGAGCAACGAGCACGACATCAGCGTCGTCAATTCCCTGATCACCACCACGATCGACAGCGCCAACGGCTTCGAGCGGTCTGCCGAGGACGCGGACGTGCCGCAGTTCGTCGAGATGTTCCGCTCCTTCGCCGGCGAGCGCCGCCAGGTCGTCGGCATGCTCCAGGAGCATGTGAGGAAGCTCGGCGGGACGCCGAACGACGACGGCTCGCTGAAGGCGGACCTCCATCGCCGCTTCGTCGACCTGCGTGATGCCATTTCCAAGGGCGGCGACAAGGAGATCATCGAGGAAGTCGAGCGCGGCGAGGATTACCTCAAGGGCAAGTACGACACGGCCCTTGCCGACACCCAGCTGTCGCAGGAGACCATGGGCGTGATCCAGCAGGCTTATCAGTCGGTCCGCGCCGGCCACGACAAGGCGAGCGCGCTCAAGCATTCGATGCAGAACGCGTCCAGCACCACGGCGTAACGCGCCGCTCTCGATATCGAGATGAAGATGCCCCGGCCTCACCGCCGGGGCATTTTCTTTTGCCCCTTCCACGCTTGCGCTCTTGGGCTATGGGAACGGCGCCGTTCCCGTTCGTGGAGTTCGAAGCCGATGCGCATCCCGACCGTCGCCGCCGCCCTCGCCGCCTGCCTCGCCGGCGCCGCGGCTTCGATCGCGCAGCCTCCCGCGGCGGCGCCGCCCCGCATTGCGGAGCCCGCTCAGCAGGAGCAGATGACGGTGATCCACGCCGGCGTGCTTCTCGACCGGCCCGGGCGGCCGCCGCGGCGCGGCGCGACGATCGTGGTGCGCGGCGGCCGGATCGATCGGGTGGAGGACGGCTTTTCCGCCGTCCCCGCCGGGGCGCGGCTGATCGATCTTCGCGACCGCTTCGTGCTTCCGGGCCTGATCGACAGCCACGTCCACCTGACCTCCGACCGGGCGGGCGTCGAAGGCCAGCTCGCCGACGTCACCGATTCAACGGCCTTGCGTGCCTACGAGGCGCATTGGAACGCGCAGAAGACGCTGCAGGCGGGCTTCACCACCGTCCGCAACCTGGGCTCGGAGGACGGCGTCACGCTCGGGCTTCGCGATGCGATCGCGCGCGGCTGGGCGACGGGTCCCCGGATCGTCGACGCCGGGTCCGGCATTTCCGCGACCACCGGCCATATGGACCCCACGCTCGGCATGCGCGAGGAATTTCATGAGGCGCTGAGCGCGGGCGCCACCACCTGCGACGGCCCCGACGATTGCCGCCGGGCGGTGCGGCGCCAGATCGCGCGGGGCGCCGACGTGATCAAGATCGCCACGACGGGCGGCGTCAACAGCCGTATCGGCCTCGGCCTCGGCGCACAGATGTTCGAGGACGAGGTGCGCGCGCTGGTGCAGACGGCGCGGCTTTACGGCAAGCGCGTCGCCGTTCACGCCCACGGCGCCGACGGCATCAACCTCGCGCTGCGGGCCGGCGCCAATTCGATCGAGCACGGGACGCTGATCGACGACGAGTCGGTTCGGCTGTTCCGCACCTCCGGCGCTTATCTGGTGCCGACGCTTTCGACCGTGAACGGCTATCTGGAGCGGCTGCGGACCAACCCCAATGGCTATACGGGCGAGGTGCGGCAGAAGATCGAATGGCGCATCTCGATCACCGGCCAGAACGTGCGCCGCGCCGTTCCCGCGGGCGTGCGCATCGCCTTCGGCACCGACGCCGGCGTCTCGATGCACGGGCGTAATGCCGACGAGTTCCTGCTTCTGGTGCAGCACGGCATGACTCCGATGCAGGCCATCGCGGCGGCGACCGTCAACGCCGCCGACCTGCTCGGCCTTAGCGCCGAGATCGGCACGATCGAGCCCGGCAAAGCGGCGGACATCGTCGCCGTGGCGGGCGATCCGCTGCAGGACGTCGGCGTGCTGCGCGACATGCGCTTCGTCATGCGCACGGGGCGGGTGCACCGGGCCGATGGGCCGCGGAATTGAACACCGTTCCGTTCGTCCCGAGCAGACGTCGAGCGAAGCCGAGACGGCGGGTCGAGGGACCGGCTGCGTCTCATCGCGCAGGT
>DASVQT010000081.1:0-29609 GCA_036388975.1 Allosphingosinicella sp.
CTCCTGTGCGCACCTTCAATGGCGCCCTGCGGAAGATTTCGGTAGCGGATCAAAATGGAATACAGCGTTCCACCAGTGGGACAATCGAGGCTGCTGTGACCGTAAGTTCGGCATTTTTGCCGGTCCATGGGGCCGAAGCCGCGCCCGCGCGTTCTTGCCAGCGCACCATCCCTTCAGGGCCGATACATCGCCGCCGATGCACAAGGTCTCATTCGGCTTGCACTTCCGCCACCTTCGGTTAGCGGAACCGCAGACCGAGCCCTTCTCGAAAGTTGCTTCTTGAACGCGTTCACTCCGCTACCGCCCGCCGCTCCGGACCCCCGCCTCCTGCTTCGCGAACTCAGCGCCTATCGTCAGCCGAGCGTACCGCGCAGCGTCGTCGAGCTCGCCGTCACCGCCGGGCCGTTTCTCGCTCTGTGGGTCGCGATGCTCGCGGCGGTGAAGGCCGGCCACCTGTGGGCGCTGATCCTTGCGCTTCCGGCCGGCCTGTTCCTGCTGCGCCTGTTCCTGATCCAGCACGATTGCGGCCACGGCGCCTTCTTCAAGAGCCGCGCGGCGAACGACTGGACCGGGCGGATCATCGGCGTTCTCACCTTCACGCCCTACGAGTCTTGGCGCCGGGCGCACGCCCTCCACCATGCCGGCACGGGCAAGCTCGAAGCGCGCGGCATCGGCGACATCGATACGCTCACGGTTGCGGAGTTCCGCGCGCTGAGCCCAGTACGGCGCATCCTGTACCGCCTCTACCGCAATCCCATCGTGCTGTTCGGCATCGGCCCGGCCTACATGTTCCTGCTGCGCCAGCGCCTTCCGCTCGGGAGCCTCAAGTGCAGCCGCAGCCTTTGGGTGAGCGCGCTCGGCACCAATGCGGCGATCGCTGCGCTCGCAATCGCCCTTTGGTGGCTGGTGGGGCTCCAAGTCCTCCTTCTCGTCCACCTCCCGATCGTGCTGATTGCGGCCTCGATCGGCGTCTGGCTGTTCTACGTGCAGCATCAGTTCGAGAACACGGTGTGGGACGGTGAGGAGCAATGGAGCTTCCACGACGCGGCCCTTTACGGCAGCTCGCATTACGACATGCCGGCCGTGCTTCGCTGGTTCAGCGCCAATATCGGCATCCACCACGTCCACCACCTGGCGAGCCGCATTCCATTCTACCGTCTCGGCGAGGTGCTTCGCGATCTGCCGGCACTCGGCGCGATGAGCCGGGTAACCCTGCGCGAAAGCCTGCGCTGCGTGGCGCTGGTGCTTTGGGACGAGGACAAGAGGCGGCTCGTCTCCTTCCGTCAGGCCCGCGCCTGACGCACGCCGCCGTCGCCATCGCCTGTCCCTTTCTGTAGAACGCCTCCCCGGAAGCGGAGGGGACATGCGGCACCTTGAGGAAATGGCGATCTTCGCCAAGGTGGGCGAACTGGAATCCATGTCCGCGGCCGCACGGGCGCTCGCCCTCCCCAAGTCCACGGTCAGCCGCGCCGTCGCCCGCCTCGAAAGCGTCTACGGCGCCCGGCTCGTCGAGCGGACGACGCGGCGCCTCTCGCTTACGGAGATCGGGCGCAGCTTTCACGGCCACTGCCTCAAGATGGTCGCCGAGCTCGACAATGCCGAAGCGGAGATCGCCGCTTATCAGGGCCACCCGTCCGGACAGCTCCGGATTGCGGTGCCGCACAGCCTCGGCCGCCATGTGGTCGGGCCGAACATGCCGGAATTCCTCGGCCGCTATCCGGACGTCGACGTCGATCTGCAGCTCACCGACCAGATCCTCAGCCCTGGGACGAGCGGACTCGACGTGGTGCTGCGCATCGGCGCGCTGGAGGACAGCGCCGCGATCGCCCGCAAGATCACCGACGTGAACGCCGTCCTCGTCGCAAGCGCTTCCTATGTCGAGCGCCGCGGGCTGCCCGAAACGGTGGACGCGCTGGCGCAGCATTCGCTGATCGGCCTTCGGGTTCTCGGAGGCGATTCGATCGAGCTGGTGCGCGGGCGCGAGCGCGTCAAAGTGCCGACCTGGCGCCGCTTCGCCTGCAACGATCCCGTCCTGAACCTCGAACTGGTGCGCCAGGGCTTCGCGATCGCGCCGGTTTCGTCCTTCTTCCTCGCCACCGCCATGGCGTCCGGAGAGCTGGTGCGCGTGCTGCCCGGCTGGTCGCTCGCCGCCCAGCCCGCCGTTTACGCGTTGTATGCGAGCCGCACGGCGGTTTCTCCGAAGATCACCGCCTTTCTCGACTTCCTGACCGAGCTTGCCGCGCGTCTGCGTGCCGACCCGCGGCTGCTCGACGCGCTTTAGGCTTCGAGGGCGCGGCGTTCGGGCTCGACCCGCAGGCACTGGCCGTCGGCGCCGGTGATGCGGACCTGGGTGCCTTCGGCCGCATCGGGGCCGCGCGCGGTCCAGACGCTGTCGCCGACCCGCACCCGCCCTTCGCCATTCTCGATCGCCGCAATCACTGTCACGATCTGTCCGGTCAAACGGGCGGTGCGGTCGTTGAGGAGCGGGTCGCTGCTGTCCACCGGGTTGCGGTCGTACCAGCGCCGCCCGCCGTAGACGGCGGCGATGCAGAGCAGGGCGAACAGGGCGAGCTGAAAGGCGATCGGAATTCCGAACGCAAGCACGGCAAGCCCCGTCGCCGCCGCTGCCGCCGCGATCCAGATCGAGAAGATGCCCGGGACCGCGAGCTCGACAAAGGCGAGAATGGCGGCGGCGAGAAGCCACCACCAATGGGGTTCGAGACCGCCCGGGCTCATTGCGCCGGACCCTCGAACGGGCTCCTGTGCCGCACGGCTTCGGGCTGCGGCGGCAGCGGCGTGGTGTCGGTGCCCGCCCGTCCCAGCGCGTCCTTGGCGAGTTCGCCGATGCCGCCGAGCGTCCCGATCAAAGCCGTCGCCTCGACCGGGAACAGGATCGTCTTGGCGTTTGGCGAAGTCGCGAACAGCCCGATCGCGTCGACATATTTCTGCGCCACGAAGTAATTGATGGCCTGCGTATTCCCCCCCGCAATCGCATCCGACACGACCTGCGTCGCCTTGGCTTCCGCTTCGGCGGCGCGCTCGCGGGCTTCGGCGTCGCGGAAGGCGGCTTCGCGGCGGCCTTCGGCTTCGAGGATCTGGCCCTGCTTCTCGCCTTCGGCCCTCAGGATCGCGGAGGCGCGGCTGCCCTCGGCCTCGAGGATGACGGCGCGCTTCTCGCGCTCGGCCTTCATCTGGCGGCCCATGGCGTTGACGATGTCGGCGGGCGGGCGGATGTCCTTGATCTCGACGCGGGTGATCTTGACGCCCCAGCTTTCGGTCGCCTGGTCGACGACCGAAAGGAGCCGCGCATTGATCTCGTCGCGCTTGGAGAGTGTCTCGTCGAGGTCCATCGAGCCCATGACCGTTCTGAGGTTGGTCGTCGTGAGCTGCATGATGGCGAGATAGAGATCGGAGACTTCATAGGCGGCCTTGGCCGCGTCCAGCACCTGGAAGAAGACGACGCCGTCGGTCGAGACCATGGCATTGTCCTTGGTGATGATCTCCTGCCCCGGGATGTCGAGCACCTGCTCCATCATGTTCACCTTGCGGCCGACACGGTAGAAGAAGGCGGGGTAGAAGTTGAGGCCGGGGCGGGCGACGGCGGTGAAGCGGCCGAAATATTCGATCGTGTACTGATAGCCCTGCCGCACGATCTTGATGCTCGCGAACAGGAACAACAGCACCACGGCGACAAGCACGCCGATCACGGTCTCGATCATCTGCCCAAACTCCCTCCCGAACCCAGGCTCCATCATGTAGGGGGACGGTCCCATCGCCAAGCGGAATCGGATCACGATGAACCCCTCGCGCCTTCGCCTTTGCCGCACGATCCTCTTCCTCCCCGCCTCCAATGCGCGCGCGATCGAAAAGGCGAGGGGCCTTGAGGCCGACATGGTGATCCTCGACCTCGAGGATGCGGTGAAGGAGGAGGACAAAGCCGAGGCGCGAGAAATGGCGATCGCGGCGACGGCGCAAGGCTTCGGCGAGCGCCTGTCGGCGATCCGGATGAACGCAGCCGGCACCGGACATTACAGCGCTGACGTGGAGGCGGTACGGCGAAGCGCGGCCGACTTCGTCATCCTCGCCAAAGTGGAGAGCCCCGGCCAGGCTGCGGATGCGGTGGCGGCGACGGGCAAGCCGATCCTCGCCATGATCGAGACCCCGCGCGGAGTGCTGAGCGCCGCCGCCATCGCCCCGGCGACGCAGGCGCTGATCGCCGGAACCAACGATCTTTCCGCCGAGCTCGGCATCCGGCCGGGAGGCGGGCGCGCAGGGCTCGTCCACGCGCTCCAGCATATCGTCCTCTCGGCGCGGGCAGCGGGGGTGGCGGCGTTCGACGGCGTGCACAACGCGCTCGACGACGAAGAGGGACTGGCGGAGGAATGCCGGCAGGGGAGGGCCTGGGGGTTCGACGGCAAGTCGCTCATCCACCCGAGCCAGATCGCGGTCGCCAACAGCCTGTTCGGCCCCTCAGATGACGAAATTGCGGCAGCCGAGCGCCTCGTCGCGGCAGCGACCGGCGGCGCCGAGCGGTTCGAAGGCAGGATGATCGAGGCGATGCACGCTTCCCAAGCGCGGGAGGTGCTTGCCCGCGCGCGGCGCGGCTGAGCTTGCCAGCGGCGGGGCGCGCCTCCTAAGCAGGCCCATGTTCCAGCGCCTCACAATCGCCGCCGCTCTCGCCGTTTGCCTCGTCGCCGCACCGGCTTATGCGAGTGTTCCCGGGCCGCCCCCAATCACCGAAGCCCAGCTGATGGGCCATATCGAAATGCTCGCCAGCGATGCGTTCGAAGGCCGCGCGCCCGGCACCGAAGGCGAGCGCCGCACCACTTCCTACATAATATCCGAGCTCGAGAAGCGGGGTGTGCGCCCGGCGGCGCCGGACGGGTCGTGGCTCCAGCCGGTGGCTCTGGTCGAGCGGCGGCCGCTCTCCCAGCGCGCCGCGTGGCGGGCGAACGGGCGCCGGATCGCGGCGGACCCGGCGAAGATCGGCCTCACCGCCCGCGACGAAAGGCACAGGATCGCCGATGCGCCGGTCGTCTTCGTCGGCCACGGCCTTGTCGACCGCGCCCGCCGCATCGACCAGCTCGCCGGGGCGGACCTGCGCGGTACCGTCGCGCTGCTGCTCGTCGAAGCGCCGGTGGAGGGCTTTCCCGCTTATGAGGAGCGCGCCCGCATCGTCGCGGCCGCCGGGGCCGCGGCGGTGATCGGCATCGTTTCGGACGACGTGCCGTTCGATGCCGTGCTCCGCTACGCCCGCGCCGGGGACACCCGGCTCGCCTCGCGAAGCGGGCCCGCCATTGAGGGCGTCATGCCCGCCTCCGAAGCGGCGCGGCTGATCGCGCTTTCCGGCGGCAGCTTCGCCTCGGTCCTCGACGAGCAGCCGGGCCCCGCCTTTCGCGCGGTGCCGCTGACGCTGCGTGCCACGCTGGACGCGCGAACCAGCGTGCGGCGGTTCACGTCGCACAACGTCGTGGGCCGCATAGCGGGCATGGGCAACACGCCGGCGGCGGCAGGGGGCGTGAATGAAAGCGTGCTCCTCCTCGGCCACTGGGACCATCTCGGCATTTGCGGCAATCCGGGCGACGCCGACCGGATCTGCAACGGCGCCGTCGACAATGCGAGCGGCATCGCGACCTTGATCGAAGTCGCCGGGCGACTTGCGGGACATTTGCCGAACCCCCGCGACATCCTCATCCTCGCGACGACGGCCGAGGAAGTGGGTCTGCTCGGCGCCGAGCATTTCGCCGCCCGGCCTCCGGTGCCGCTCGCCAGCATCGTCGCCGCGGTGAACTTCGACACGGTCGCCATTCACGGGGCTGGACAGCCGGTGGCGGTGATCGGACGCGGCCTCGCCCCGCTCGACGCCGTCATCGCCGCCACGGCGGGCGAGCTCCGGCGCGAAATGGACACGACTCATGCGGCCGACGCCTTCGTGCAGCGGCAGGACGGCTGGGCCCTGTCGCGCGCAGGCGTACCCGCCGTCATGGTCGGCGGCTCCTTTGCAGACATGGCGGCGCTGCAGCGCTTCCTCGGCGGCGATTACCATGGCGCGGGCGACAATGTGCGGGCGGACCTTCCGCTGGCCGGCGCGGCGGAGGATGCGAACTTCGCCGTCCTGCTTGCGCGGCGCCTCGCCGACCCCGGGCGTTATTCGCCATCGCGGCCGTGACTTGGCGCCGCCGGGCGGACTAAGGACGGCCGGACCAACCCACGCGAATCCACCCGGAGCATCACATGGACATCCGCCTCGGCCTCACCTTCGACGACGTGCTGCTCCAGCCGGCCGAATCGAGCGTGCTCCCGAGCCAGGCCGACACGCGCACCCGCATCACTCGCGAAATCGCGCTCAACATTCCCATCGTCTCGTCCGCTATGGATACGGTGACAGAGGCGGACATGGCCATCGTCATGGCGCAGTTGGGCGGGCTAGGCGTGCTCCACCGCAATCTCGGCGTCGAGGAGCAGGCGGCGGCGGTGCGCGCGGTCAAGCGCTACGAGAGCGGAATGGTGGTCAATCCGATCACCGTCCGGCCCGACGCGACGCTCGCGGACGCGCTCGACCTCATGGCGCGGCACAAGATCTCCGGCATTCCTGTGACGGAGGCGGACGGGCGGCTGGTGGGCATCATCACCAACCGCGACGTGCGCTTCGCCGGCAATCCGCTCCAGCCTGTGTCCGAGCTCATGACCCGCGGCGACCTCGTCACCGTCGGACCCGGCGTCAGCCAGGAGGAAGCGCGCCGCGTTCTCCACCAGAATCGGATCGAGAAGCTCCTCGTCGTCGATCCGAAGGGCCGCTGCATCGGCCTCATCACGGTCAAGGACATCGAAAAGGCGGTAACCTATCCCAATGCGACCAAGGACGGCGCCGGGCGCCTCCGGGTCGCCGCCGCCACAACGGTCGGGGACAAGGGCTATGAACGCAGCGAAGCGCTGATCGACGCCGAATGCGACCTCATCGTCATCGACACGGCCCACGGCCACAATCGCGACGTCGCCGCCGCCGTGGAGCGGATCAAGAAGCTCTCCAACGCCGTTCAGATCGTCGCGGGCAACGTCGCCACGGCCGAAGCGACCAGGGCGCTGATCGGCGCGGGGGCGGATGCGGTGAAGGTCGGCATCGGGCCAGGCTCGATCTGCACGACGCGAATCGTCGCGGGCGTCGGTGTGCCGCAGCTCACCGCCATCATGGACTCGGCGGAAGAAGCGGCCAAGTCGGGCGTGCCGGTGATCGCCGACGGCGGCATCCGGACCAGCGGCGACGTCGCCAAGGCGCTGGCGGCGGGCGCGTCGACGGTAATGATCGGCTCGCTCCTCGCCGGCACCGAGGAAGCGCCCGGCGAAACCTTCCTGTATCAGGGCCGCGCCTACAAATCCTATCGCGGCATGGGCTCCGTCGGCGCCATGGCCCGCGGCTCGGCGGACCGCTATTTCCAGCAGGACATCAAGGACCAGCTGAAGCTCGTGCCCGAAGGCATCGAAGGCCAGGTCCCCTATAAGGGCCATGCCCGCGACGTCGTCCACCAGCTCGTCGGCGGGGTGAAGGCGGCCTTGGGTTATACGGGCTCCGAGACGATCGCGGATCTCCAGGCCCGTGCGCAGTTCGTGCGCATCACCAATGCCGGCCTTCGCGAAAGCCACGTCCACGACGTTTCGATCACCCGCGAAGCCCCCAACTATCCGACGCGCGGATGACGCCCTCCGCACGCGTACAGGCGGCCATCGATCTGCTCGATGCGGTCATCGAGGCGGCCCGCACCGCCGGCTCTGCCGCCGACAATATCGTCGCGGGCTATTTCAAGACCCGGCGCTATGCGGGGTCCAAGGACCGGCGGGCGGTTCGCGAACTCGTTTACCGGGCAATCCGCAGGAGCGGGGAGCGGCCGGTGTCGGGGCGGGCGGCGATGCTCGGACTGGCGCAGGAGGATTCCGAGCTGCTGGAGCTGTTCGACGGCTCCGCGCACGGACCTGCGGCCGTTTCACCCGACGAGCAGCCGGCGCCCTGGGGCCCGGCGCCACGCTGGGTGCGCAGCCGCTTCGATCCGCTGCTCGACCAGAAGGAAGTGGAGGCGCTGCTCGCCCGCGCCCCGCTCGACCTTCGCGTCAATCGCCTGAAGGGCACTCGCGAGGACGCGCTGGCGGCTCTTCCGGAGGCGAAGCCGTCGCCCTTGTCGCCAATGGGCCTGCGGCTTCCGGAGGGCTTTCGAGTTGAAGAAACGGAAGCGTGGCGCTCCGGCCTCGTCGAGGTACAGGACGAGGGCAGCCAGCTTCTCGCCTTCGCCTGCCGAGCCTCGGCCGGCATGAATGCGGTCGATCTTTGCGCCGGGGCAGGGGGCAAGACCCTCGCGCTCGCGGCCGAGATGGCGAACCAAGGCCGCCTTGTCGCCTGCGACACGGATCGCCGCCGCCTGTCGCAAATGCCGCCGCGGCTGGAGCGGGCCGGGGTGCGGATCGCCGAGCCGCGGCTGCTCGATCCGCACCGGGAGCTGGACGGGCTCGCCGACATAGGTGGACGGGCCGATTTGGTCCTGGTCGACGCGCCCTGCTCCGGCACCGGCACCTGGCGGCGCAATCCGGAGACGCGCTGGCGGCTGAACGAAGAGCGCTTGGCGCGGCTCGTCAAGCTCCAGGCGCACATCCTGGACGTGGCGGCGGAGCTGCTGCGGCCGGGCGGCGTCCTCGTCTATGCCGTTTGTTCGGTGCTGGCGGAGGAGGGGAGGAGCCAGGCGGAGGCGCTGACGAAGCGTTCATCGCTCGTTCCGGAACCGCTTGCGATGCAGGCGGGGCGTGTTGCCGGAGCGGGGCGTCTTCTCACCCCGGCGCATGACGGCACCGACGGCTTTTTCGTCGCGCGGTGGCGGGCGCCGTGATAGAGACGCGGCAAGGAAGAATGGAGACGATGATGCGCCTCACCCCGATTGCTCTGTCCGCCGCGATTGCGCTCGCGACCTTCGCCAGCGCTGGCCAGGGGCAGCGGCCGGACGACCAGATCGACCCGCGCTCCGTCGCGCTCGTGCAGCAGGCGGCGGTCCACAGCGCCGCGGGCCGCCACAATGAAGCGATCGACTTTCTCGAAAGCGCGCTTGCCGTCGATCCGAAGAACCGCGCGGCCCTGATCGCCCTTGGCCGCGTCGCGCAGGCGCAGCGCCTTCCCGGCAAGGCGATCCGTTATTATGCCGCCGCGCTCGTTCTCGAGCCCAACGATGTGGCGGCGCTTGCCGGCCAGGGCGAAGCCTATGTCCAGCGCGGCGCCGTGGACCGGGCGCGCCAGAACCTCGCCCGTGTTCGCACACTCTGCGGATCGGACTGCTCTCAGGCCGACGCGCTCGCCGCCTCGATCCAGCGCGGGCCGCCGCCCGAGGCGCTTGCCGAGCGCCCTCCGGCCACGCCGCCGACGCCGCCGGCGAACCGCAACTAAACCCGCGGTTTCGCGCGTCAGCGCGGCGTCAGCTCCCGCGCGACGGCCACGAACTCGTCGATGGACAGAGTCTCGGCCCTGCGCTCGGCGTCGATCCCGAGCGCATCGAGCGCGGCGAGAGCCCCCGGCAAGCTCTTCAAGCTCTGCCGCAGCATCTTCCTGCGCTGGCCGAATGCCGCGGCGGTCACGCTTTCCAGCACACGGGCCGACACGCCCTCCGGGGCCGCTTTCGGCACGATGTGGATAACCGCCGACATGACCTTGGGCGCAGGCACGAACGCCGAGCGGTGGACCTTCATCGCAAGCTTCGGCTCGGATCGCCACTGAGCGAGCACGGCGAGCCGGCCATAGGCGCCGGTTCCCGGCTTCGCGACGATGCGCTCGGCGACTTCGAGCTGGAACATGAGCGTGAGGCTCTTCCACCAAGGCGGCCAGGCTTCACCGCCCAGCCATCGTACTAGGAGCGCCGTGCCGACGTTGTAAGGCAGGTTGGCAGCGACGTGCGCACCCGTTCCGGCCTCGGCGGCTTCGTCGATCTCGAGGGCATCCCCCTCGATGACTCGCAAGCGTCCGGTGAAATGCGCGGCTACGTCGCCGAGCGGGGCGAGGCAGCGGCGGTCGCGCTCTACGGCGGTGACCTGCGCGCCGGCGCGCAGCAGGGCGCGGGTGAGCCCGCCCGGCCCAGGCCCGACTTCATAGACCCGCTCGCCCTCGAGAGTGCCGGGAACGCGCGCGATGCGGTCGAGCAGCTGCTCGTCGAGCAGGAAGTTCTGCCCGAGGGACTTGGCCGCGCTGAGGCCGAAACGCGCAATGACCTCGCGCAGCGGCGGCAGCACCTCGCTCACCGCGCCGCCATGCGCCGCGCGCAGGACGCGGCGAGCGCTATGGCCGCCACGGTCGCGTCGGGGGAAGCGACGTTTTTCCCCGCAATGTCGAAGGCGGTGCCATGGTCGGGCGAGGTGCGCACGATCGGAAGCCCGAGGGTTATGTTGACCCCCTCGTCGAAATGGAGCGCTTTCAAGGGGATCAGCGCCTGGTCGTGGTACATGCAGAGCGCCGCATCGTAGAGCGCGCGTGCCCGTGCATGGAACATGGTGTCGGACGCGAGCGGGCCGAAGACCTCGGCATCCTCTTCCTCTCGCAGCCGCTCGATTGCCGGGGCGATGATGTCGATGTCCTCGCGGCCGAGAGCGCCATTCTCGCCGGCATGGGGGTTGAGCCCCGCCACGGCGAGGCGCGGCCGGCCGATCCCGAATTGCCGGCGCAATCCGCGAATGACGGTACGCCCGCGCGTCACGATGAGTTCGGTGCCGAGCCTTGCCGGCACGTCCGCCAGCGCAATGTGGGTAGTGACCGGCACCGTGCGCAGCGTCGGGCCGGCGAGCATCATTGCGACCTTGCTCGCCGCGATGCCGCAACGCTCGGCGACGAACTCGGTCTGGCCCGGGTGCACGAAGCCGATGTCGTAAAGCTGCGACTTTGAGACCGGCCCGGTCACCAGCGCCGCCGCGGCGCCCGATCGGGTGAGGCCGACGGCAAGCTCCAGCGAGTCGAGCGCAATCCTGGCGCCCGTCAGCGTCGGGCGCCCGGGTTCGACCGCGCCGCCGTCGCCGACGAGCAAAATGGGAAGCGCATTTTCGAACACCGCCGCCGCTTCGTCCGGCGAAGCGATCGCTTGGACGGGGCCACGCCAGACCGCCGAGATCGATGCGAGCGTTCCGACCACGAAGAAAGGCGGCAGAGCATGGCTCTCCCGCCTTCCCCAACTTTTCGCGATCACTTCGGCGCCGATCCCCGCCGGATCTCCCAGCGACACGGCGAGCGGCAGCGTCAAAGCCCGTCGGTCCTCAGCGATATTCGATCACCGCGTCGCGGCGAAGATCGCGCAGGAAGCGCTGCGCGCGGCGGGCGACCCGCTCCTCGACGAGTTGGTCCTGCACCGCCTCGAAGGTCGGCGCATTGGCCTGCTGCGGATCATCGCGGCCGCACAGGACGAGGATGCTGACCTCGCGATCCACTGCGCCGAACGGGCGAGTAGCCTGGCCGACCGAAAGGTTGAGCAGCAATTCCTGGAGCTGCGGCGGCAGTTCGCGGACTCGGATCTGGTCGTTCGCGACGATGCCTGCGCCGAGCTGCTGCGCGGCGGCCTGCGCTCCGCCGCAGCCGCCCATCGACTGGGTGGTCTGCACGAACCGTTCGATGCTCGACCGCGCCTGCGCTTCGGCCGTGCCCGGCGGAAAGGTGATCGACATCTGGATGAGGCTGAGCACCGCATCGCGGGCGTCGGGCATCAGGATCTGCCGGCTATCCGAGAGCGCGACGATGGAATAGCCGCCCGGCACCGGAATGGGCGGGCTGACCGCCCCGACCGGCATTTCCGCGACGGCCTGCGCGAGCACGTCCGGAAGCTGCTCGGCGCGGACCCAGCCGAGATCGCCGCCGAGCGCCGCCGTCGAGGCTTCGGAGAACTGGCGGGCGTAGGAAGCGAAGGATGCGCCGCCCCGCAGCTGCTGGAAGATGCGGGTGATGTTGGCTTCGGCTTCGGTCGCCGTTTCCGGAGTCGCCGAAATGAAGATCTCGCTGACCCGGAATTCCCGGGTGCCGCGCGAAGCATTCAGGCGGTCGAGAATGGACTGCACTTCGGCTTCGCTGACGTTAGCCGAGAGGGAGAAGTAGCGCGACTGAAGCCGCTGCCAGGCCAGCTCGCCGTGGATCTGGCGCTTGAGCGAGCGTTCGGACGAACCGATCGAGCGCAGATAGGCCGCGAAGTTGCGCGCCGCCGGGACGGTGGTGGCGGTGCGGGCGCCGACGCGGGCGAAGGACTGGTCGACCTCGCGCGGCTCGACTTCGATGTCGCGCTGGCGGGCGGCCTGGATCTGCAGCGTTTCGTCGATGAGATTGCGCAGGATCTGGGCGCGGATGCGCTGCATCTCCTCGGGCGGGATCTGGACGTTGTTTGACGCGACGACGAGCGCCAGGCGATGATCGATGTCGGTCTCGGTGATGACCTCGCCGTTGACGATCGCGGTGGCCTTGCGGACGCCGGACGTGTCGTTGCCGAGGAACGTGACCTGATCGGGAATGGTGAGCCCGCCGGTCGAGGGTCGGCTGGCGGGAGGCTGCTGCGCGGAGGATGAGCGCTGCGCCGAGGGCTGCTGCGTGGTCTGCGCGGCTGCCATTGCCGACAGCAGCGGAACGGCCAGCACGAACGCCGCCCTGGGAAGAGTACCGAGCTTCATCATTCCTCCAATAAAGACAGGCGCCTAAGATGCCCCGCGCTTGCTGAACCGCAGCTTAGCGTCCCAGATTGCGCAGCGCCACCCGGAACAGGAAGGTGTTGCCGCGCTGGACGTCGAACGTCGTCTCGTAATCGCGGCGCCAGGTGATGCCCAGTTCGATGCAATCGTCGTCGTAAAGGATGCCGAACCGGTGGCGGACCGGCGAAAAGCCGTCGGTATTCGAAAGCGGATCCTCTTCGATCGACGTCAGGTCGACCACGGCCGAGCCGAACAGCGACCAGTGGCGCGCAACCTGGACGCGGCCGCCCAGCCGGATCTCCTCCCGGTCGCGCAGGTCCTCGATCGCAGGATCGACGTTCCGGTCCAGCCGGAGATAACCGATGCTTGCATAGGTGCGGCGGCCGCCGAGCGAGGCGTCGATCTCGTTGCGGCGGATGGCGAGGCTGTCCTTGTCGAGCCGGAAGCGGTGCGTGAAGGCGATGTTGCGGCCGATCCGGAGGTTGGTGCGCCCAACGATGTCGGAGAAACGGTCGGACAGGCCGGTGCCCTGCGGCAGCAGGGTCGCACGATTGTTGAGGCGGTAGCTTTGGCCGATGTTGGACCGCAAGGTGATGCCCGGCAGGTCCACCGCCCAGTCGGCGCCGTAGGTGATGCGCACGCCGTCTTCCCAGCGGTCGTAGCCGGGGAAGCGGTTGAGGGCGAACAGGTTCGAATCCTCGAGATCGACCGAGCGCGCATCCTCGTTGGGAATGTCGAGATTCTCGGTCGGCGGCGAAGCGACGATCTGGACCCGCGGCGTGAGGCGCTGCGTGCCCCCCATGAACGCGCCGACGAGCGGCCATTTGAGGTCGGCGGCAATGGCCGCGATCACGCGGGGCGTCCAACCTTCCTCCCCGCGGTAGATGGCGGTGGAGGTGAGGTGCGTGTCGTTCGCATGGTAGACGTCGGCCCGCGCATAAGCGGTCAGCACCAGTTCCTGGCCGAGCGGCGTGATCGAGCGGCGGTCCCAGCGGGCGCTCGCAAAGGCGCGCTGGCTGTCCTGTCCTTCCGTCCGGAGGATCGAAAGGCTGTTCGCCTGCACTTCGATCCGCCCGTCCCAAAATGCGTCGTCGAAGCGCCAGCGCGCGTCGATGGCCGGCAGCGCGACCGGCTGCTGGCCCTGCGTGTCCGTGAGGCGCAGCCCTTGGAAGGCCCAGCCGGCGAGCGAGATGTAGCTGTCCTCGGTGATCCGCTCGGCATCGATCATCGACCGCAGCCGGTCCTCGCGGCTGATGTCGTAGCGGCGCAGGAACGTCCGGTCGGTGACGTAGCGCAGCGATCCCGTAACGCTCCACCGGGACGTGAGTTGGAAGCGGCCGTTCGCGTCGAGATAGGCGCGAAGCCCGCTTTCGAAGCCGAGCGGCGGCGGATTGTTCGGGTCGGGCCTGAGGCGCGAGCCGTGAGTCGCATAAGCGCGCACCTGATAGGCGCCGAGCCGGTTCAAGGCGCGGTAATGCCCTTCGAGCATGGGCAGAACGTCGCTGTAGACGTGCGGCGTCAGCGTCAGGTCGCGATTTGGCGCGAGACGCATATAATAAGGCGCGACGACCTCGACCCCGTTCGATCGGGTGAAGCGCAGATCCGGGACGAGGAAGCCGCTGCCGCTGCTCTCGCCCGTCCCATCCGGGTGGGACAAACCGGGGAGGGGGACGATGGGCGTCCCGAACAGGTTCAGCGTGGCGTTCCGGTAATAGATGCGGCGGCGGATCGGATCGTGGCGCACTTCAACGGCGGTGATGTGCCAGGTCGGATCCTGCGGGCAGCCGTCGCGGCCGATCACGGCGCAGGGCGAATAAGCCGCGCGGCTCAAGGTCGTGACGCCATTGTCGCGCCGCGCCTCGGTCGCCGCGAGCCGGCCGCCGTCTTCCAGCACGAGGAGGAGGTTCGAGACCACGCCGTCGCGAAGCGTATCGGTAAGCTCCACGGTATCGCCGTAAGCGACGTCGCCCTGCGGGCTCACGACCCGAACGTTGCCGCGCGCCTGGACCTGGCCGGAGGGGCGCACCCAGACGACCTCGTCCGCGCTCAGCCAATAACCGTCGCGCCGCATCCGGACCTGGCCGGTCGCGGTGACGGTGTCGCTTTCCTGCTCGAAGATCAGGCGATCGGCACTGAAATTGACTTCAGGCTCCGCTTCCTCCTCGTCGCCCGCCGCTGCCGTTACGGCGAGCGGCTCCGGGGCAGGGGCGGGCGTCTCCTGGGCGGCGGCCATCGCCGTCCCGGGCGCGCAGAACAGCAGCGGGAGCGCCGTCCGGCCAAGCAATGTTAACGTCTTCATCCCCGCCGCTTCAGCCCTTCACAGGCTCCAGCCTATCGCACCGGACGCGCGGGGCTGCAATGCGATAGATGTTCGCCTTTGCCTCGCGCCCGCGGAGCGCTTAAGGCACGGCCCTTGTCTCCCATGCCTGGAGTTAGACGCCCGATGAAAGTCACGTTCGCCGCTGCGCGCCCCGAAGGGACCTATGCGCTGGCCCTTCTCGTCCGGGGGGACGACGATCTCGCGGACCGCCTGTCCGGTCTCGACGAGGCCGCGCGCCGCCTGGCGCTCCGTTCCGCCGAAGCCCAGCGCTTCGAGCGCGAGCCCGCGGCGGTCGCCGAAACCTTCGTCGCGGACGGCGACACCGTCCGCCGGCTCCTTCTCGTCGGCCTCGGCGCGCGCCGCGACGACGACGCCATCTGGGAAAAGGCCGGCGGCGCCCTGACGGCGCGGCTTCTCACCTCGGGTGAGACGCGCCTCGTGATCGACGTGACAGGCCTCGGCATCGACGGCCGGGCGGCCGCGCGCCTCGCCTTCGGCGCCGCCGCCCGCGGTTGGCGTCATGACGTCTATCGCACCAAGCTCACCCGCAAGCAGAAGCCGACGCTGGAAGAGGTCGTGATCGTCGGCGCCGAAGGCGCCGACGAGGCTTGGCGCGACGCCGAAGCCCTGCTCGAGGGCCTGCGCCTCACCCGCACACTCGTTGCCGAGCCGGCGAACATCCTTTACCCCGAAAGCTTCGTGGATCGCGTCAGCGCTGCTCTCGAAGGGACCGGCATCGAGATCAACGTGCTGGACGAACAGCAGATGCTGGAGCTCGGCATGGGCGCCCTGATCGGCGTTGGCCAGGGCTCGGTCCGTCCGCCGCGGCTGCTCGCCATGCGCTGGAACGGCGCCGTGGATGCGGACGCCAGGCCGGTCGTCTTCATCGGCAAGGGCATCACCTTCGACACAGGCGGCATTTCGATCAAGCCGGCCGCGGGCATGGAAGGGATGAAGTGGGACATGGGCGGCGCCGGCGCGGTCGCCGGCACCATGCTGTCGCTCTCCCGCCGCCGCGCCAAGGCGAACGTGGTCGGCATCTGCGTGCTCGCCGAGAACATGCCCGACGGCGGCGCCCAGCGCCCGGGCGACGTCGTCACCTCCATGTCCGGACAGACGATCGAAGTGATCAACACCGACGCGGAAGGCCGTCTGGTCCTGTCCGACGCCATGACCTGGGCGCAGCGCGAATATCGTCCGGAGGTGATGGTCGATCTCGCGACCCTCACCGGCGCGATGATCATCTCGCTCGGCCACGAATATGCCGGCCTCTTCTCGAACGACGACGGCCTTGCCGAGCGGCTCACCGCGGCAGGCCTCGAAAGCGGCGACAGGCTGTGGCGCTTTCCGATGAACGACACGTACAACAAGATGATGGACTCGCCGATTGCCGACATGAAGAACAGCGGCGCGCGCGAGGCCGGATCGATCACCGCCGCCTGCTTCCTCGGCCGCTTCGTCGAGGAGGGCGTCAAATGGGCCCATCTCGACATTGCGGGCATGGTCTGGGCGGACAAGCCCGGTCATCTCTACGACAAAGGGGCGACCGGCTACGGCGTGGCGTTGCTCGACCGGTTCGTTGCCAAGTATCACGAGGCCTGAACACCGCCCGGGCGAGGCGGGAGGCGGCGGAGCGCGTCAACGATGCACGTCGATTTCTACCATCTCACCGCCTCCCCGCTGGAGCGCGTCCTCCCGACGATCGCCGAAAAAGTGCTCGCCGCGGGCAACCGCCTGCTGATCGTGGCCGAGGAGCCGCTCCTCGCGGCGCTCGACCGCTTGCTCTGGACCTATGCGCCGGACAGCTTCCTCGCGCACGGCGTCGCCGGCGCGGGCGAGGCGGACGCGGCGCAGCCGGTCCTGCTCTCCTCCGAGGCCTCCGCGGCCAATGCCGCCACCAACATCGCGCTCGCCGACGGCCGCTGGCGAGCGGACGCCTTGCGCTTCGAGCGCGCATTCTACTTCTTCGACGCCGCCCATCTCGACGAGGCCCGGGCCGCCTGGCGTTCGCTCAAGGGGGCGGAAGGCGTCGAGCCCCGCTACTGGAAGCAGGTGGAGGGGCGCTGGGTCCAGGGCCCCTGATGCCGCGCATGGTTGCGAAACCGCCCGTCTCCCCCTAGAGACCCGGCCAATTCCACCACATCATCAGCAAATGGGAGCCTTACGGCCATGGCGACGCAGCGTACCTTTTCGATCATCAAGCCCGACGCCACGCGGCGCAACCTCACGGGCGCCGTCACCAACATGCTCGAAAAGGCTGGCCTTCGCGTCGTCGCCTCCAAGCGCATTCGGATGACCCGCGAGCAGGCGGAGGGCTTTTACGGCGTCCACCGCGATCGTCCCTTCTTCAACGATCTCGTCACCTTCATGACCTCCGGCCCCGTGGTCGTGCAGGTTCTCGAAGGCGAGGACGCCGTGGCGCTCAACCGCAAGGTGATGGGTGCGACCAACCCGGAGCAGGCCGAGCCGGGCACGATCCGCAAGGAGCTCGCCGAGTCGATCGAAGCGAACAGCGTCCACGGCTCGGACAGCGAGGAAAATGCGGCGATCGAGATCGCATTCTTCTTTTCGCAGGACGAAATCGTCGGCTGATTTGCCGCGGCGAATGAAGCGCTGAGCGCGGCGGGCCGCACAAAGCCGCCGCGCTCCGCACAAAGCCGGAAAACGCTGGAATCTTAGACACGCGCTCTTGTCAGAAGAGCGCGTGCCGCGCAGCATCCAAGCATCGCCAAAGCTCACAAAAGCGGCGGCACTTCAAAGGCTTGGAGGGCGTGGTTATGACCACGAAGCGGACGCTTTTGCTTGCGCTCGACCGGACGGCTGTGCTGTTCGCCGGCATCGCCGCCGGAGGCATTATCGGCGCCTCGATCTTCGCCGGAAGCGGCGCGGTCGAAGCCCAGGCGAGCACCGCTTTACCCAAGTCCGCAGCAACGGCCGCAGCGCCCGCCGTTGCCGAACCGGCGCGTCCTGGCCCGCGCCTCCTGCGCACGATCTCCGAGGGCGGCACCGTCAATGTCGGCGTGTTCGGCGACAGCTTCGGCGACGGCCTTCATGCAGGCCTCTATCAGCAGCTCCCGACCCGCGCGGGGATCGCCGTTCACAAGGAAAGCCGGCAGGGGACGGGCCTCACCCGCTACCGCACTACCGATCTCCTCGAGGACACGCGGCGTCGTCTCGCGGCGCAGCCGGTGGACATCGCCATTCTCTCCTTCGGCGCCAACGACACGCAGGGCATCTACCACGAAGGCCGCGGGGCGCCGTACATGAGCGCGCGCTGGAGGGAGATCGTCACCGATCGCGTGACGCGTATCGTCGCGCTGCTTCGGGATCATGGCGCGATGGTCTGGTGGGTCGGCCTGCCGACCATGCGCGACCCCGAATACGATGCGCAGATCCGCCAGATGAACGCCTTCTACGCCGAGCGCATGCGCATGCTCGCCGTGCCCTTCGTCGACACCGCGGCGCCCACCGCCGGCCCCCACGGCCGCTACGATCCGTCGATGCGCCGGCCCGGCAGCGGCGAGCGCTTCACTGCCCGCGCCGGGGACGGCATTCACATGACGATCCCCGGCTATCTTGCGCTCACCCGCAGCCTTTCCGCCCAGATCGAGCGCACCATCGCGGAGGCGCGTGCCGAAGCGGACCGCGCCGCCATTCCCAACCCGTCGTCCGCGGACGGTGCCGCGCGCAGCGGCCTTTGAGATGCCGATCCTCGCCGCCGCGCTCGTCGCCGCCCTTTCGCCCCCGCCGGACTGCACCCGCAATCTGTGCGGCACCGAAGCGCTCGCGCCATTTTTCTCCAAGTTATCGGAGCGGCCCCGGCAACCCGTCCATATCCTCCAGCTCGGCGACAGCCACACGGCCGGAGATACGATCACGCAGCCGCTTCGCGAAGCCTTTCAGCGCCGCTACGGCGACGGCGGCCGCGGCGTCCTTCCGCCCGGCCGCCCCTATCCCGGCTTTCTGAGCTGGCAGGTCACTGCGGCTCAGGATGGGCCCTGGTCGGCCAACGCGTCGTTCGGGCCAGACTATTCCGGGGCAGGCGGGCGCCCGGTCGGTTTATCTGGCTACACGCAGACGGTCTCCGCGTTCGGTGCGCGGCTGACGGTCTCGGCCGACGATCCACAGCATCGTTTCGACACCCTCATCGTCTGCGCCCTGAGGGAGCCCGGCGCCGGCAATGTGCGCCTCGCCATCGGCGATCGCGAAGAGATGTGGCACCTCGCGTCCCCGGAGCGGCGCGCCGAATGCCGGCGGCTTGAGGCGAGCGGGCCAGGTGCGGCGGCGACGGTGACCAATGCCGACCACCGGCCGGTTTCAATCACTTCCCTCGCGGTCCTGCAACGGGGTCCCGGCGCCCTGGTCTCCAACTTGGGCGTCAGCGGATCGCAGCTCATTCACCTGTTGCGCCTGAACGAGCGCGTGGTCGGCGCCGAGCTCGACGCCTACCGGCCCGATCTCCTGATCCTCGCCTTCGGCACCAACGAAGGCTTTTCCCCCGGCTTCGATCCCCGGCGCTACGAAGCGGACCTGCGCGCCGGCATCGCCCGGCTCCGCCGTCTGTCCGGCGAGGACGTCCCCATTCTTCTCCTCGGTCCGCCGGACGCCGCCGCCCGCGGCGGCAACGGCTCGGCGTGCGGCAACGGCGCTTTCGTTCCCGCCCCGCTCGGCCGCGTTCGCGACATCCAGTTCGCGGTGGCACGCGATCTCGGCCTCGCTTTCTGGGACTGGGCCGCGGCCATGGGCGGCACCTGCGCATCGGCCCGCTGGGCAGCGCGCGGGCTGATGCGCGGCGATCTCGTCCACTTCACCCGCGCGGGCGGGGAGGCGATCGGTCGCGCCTTGGTCGCCGATCTCACCGACGCCGCCGCCGCCGCGCGGCAAGCGCTCCGGCCCTGACGCCATGCTGTTCCCGACCCTCACCTTCGGGATCTTCTTCCTCATCGTCTTCGCAGGGGCCTGGGCGCTTCGCGGCTCGAACGAATGGCGCAAAATCTTTCTGCTTCTCGCCTCCTGGGTCTTTTACGGCTGGTGGGACGTGCGCTTCGTGGCGCTCCTGATCGCAAGCGGCGTGTTCAACTGGGCGGTCGGGTGCATGATCGGCGCAGCGGAAGGGGACGAGCGCCGCCGCAGGCGACTTGTCGGCCTCGGCGTCGCGGCCAACCTCGCGATCCTCGGCTGGTTCAAATATTACGGCTTCTTCACCGAGCAGCTCGAAACCTCGCTCCGCGCCTTGGGCTGGAGCCGCGACTTCGCGATTATGCAGGTGGTCCTCCCCGTCGGCATTTCCTTCTTCACCTTCCAGGGCATCAGCTACATCGTCGACGTCTACCGCCGGCAGACGCCCGTCGCCGGGCTCCTCGACATGACCTTGCTGATGAGCTTCTTCCCCCACCTCGTCGCAGGTCCGATCGTTCGTGCCTCCCACCTCATTCCGCAATTCCGCCAGGTGCCCGTCCTCACCCGCGGCATGGTGGCCATGGCGCTGCTGCTCATCGTCTGGGGCCTCTTCAAGAAGGCCGTGATCGCCTCCGAGCTCGCGACCGGCTTCGTCGACCCGGTCTTCTTCGATCCGGCCGCCCATAGTGCGCTTGATCTTCTGCTCGCCGCCTACGGCTATGCAGTCCAGATCTACTGCGATTTCTCGGCTTATACGGACATGGCGATGGGCATCGCGGCCCTGCTCGGCTACCGTTTTCCCCGCAATTTCGACCTACCCTACCGCGCCGCCTCGCTGCAGGATTTCTGGCGGCGCTGGCACATCAGCCTGTCGAGCTGGCTTCGCGACTATCTTTACATCCCGCTCGGCGGCTCCCGTCACGGGCGCGTCCGCCTCTACGCCGCGCTGATGACCACCATGCTGCTCGGCGGCCTTTGGCACGGGGCGAGCTGGAACTTCGTCATCTGGGGGCTGATCCACGGCGGCGTGCTCGCCGCCGAGCGGGCTTGGCGCGACGTTCGGCCGGCGGGTTGGCCGAAGCTGCCGGACGCGCTCGGCATCACCGGCACCTTCCACATCGTGGTGCTGAGCTGGATCTTCTTCCGCGCGTCCAGCTTCGATGGCGCGCTCGCCTATCTCGGCGGCCTCGCCAGCGGGAGCTGGGGAACGACGGTGCTGACGCCGCTCGGCCTGTTCCTGATGAGCCTCGGCATGGCGCTCCACTTCCTGCCGCCCCGCGGTACTCAGCTACTGGCGATACGCGTCCGCGCCATGCCCGCTGCGCTCGCCGGCGCCGCGGCGGGCGCCGCGATCCTGATCGTCGATGCCATGCGGCCCGAGGGGGTCGCCCCCTTCATTTACTACCAGTTCTGAGGAGGCGAGACATGGCCGAGGCCGAAGCTCTCAGGTCACCGGTCGATCTGCCGGACGATGCGCCCGAGGACGCGTCCCTGCGCTGGTGCGTGCACATCGTTGCCGTCGTCGCGGCTCTGCTCGGCGTCCTCAACACCGCCGCGATCCGCTCTTGGGCGAGCGAGCTTGCGCCCGGTCCGGTCACCGAACCCGTGATCGCAGCAGCGGACCGTTGGTACGACGCCGCGTGGGGGCTTCGCCTCACCGCGCCCCTTGAAACGATGCACGGCTGGTGGGAAGGCGCGCGCGCCGTCCGCTTCGCTTCAGGCAAGGAAAAGGCGCCGGCGCCTCCCGAGGGTGCGCCGGCGCCCGAGCCCCACGCTCGAAGGGGCGTTTATCGGTAGAAGACGTGGCCGCCGATCTGAGCGACGCGGGTCTGCGTCCGCGCGAACGCCGGGCGGACCCGAGTCGCGTGGAAATAAAGGGCGCGGCCGACGACGGGCGCCGCTTCGCCGCTGATCACTTCGCGGGCGAGCGACAAAGCGCGGTTCCAGCGGGCGCCGCGCGGCGGCGAGTAGCTGCGGATCGCGCTGAACTGGCCGCGCTGGTAGATGACGCCGCAGATGCTGTTCGGGAAACGCGGCGAGCGCACACGGTTCATGACGACCTGCGCAACGGCGAGCTGGCCTGCGCGCGGCTCGCTACCGGCCTCGTAGAGGACGACCTTGGCGAGGCAATCGAGCTCGGAGCTGCTCACGGCGCTCGCGGATGCGGCGCGGCGCGCAGGAGCCGGTTCGATAGCGGGAATGGCTTTTGCCGCGGGCGCCGGCTCGGAAGCGGCGGGCTCGGCAGTCTCGGCGGGCTGCGGCATGGGCGCCGGCGGCGAGACGGGAAGGGTGATCCGGGTGTCCGGCGTCGCGGTGATCGCGGCGGCGGTAAAGACTTCGGCTTGCGCGCCGGCAAAGCCGGTCACGGAAAGAAGGCATGCTCCAACGGTGAGCAGGCGGAAATTGTACAAAGGAAACTCCGAAACAGGCGCGGACAGGGAAACTCGCCCGGAACCCTGGAGGAGGTTGCGGCAACGGCTCGCTGTCTACGTCTTGTCAGGGGATCGATACGCCCCACCCGCTGACCGGGGACCCGTCTGGTTTGTGCAGCGAAGCGAGTCCAGATCGTTACGGCGACTTGAGCCTGGAACGGGATCAGCAGAGTTGCTGCTGCTGGAACCTTTTGCGCGTTCGACCAGCCTAAATGGCCGAAACGACAGGGTTTTAGAAGGCTCGGAAACTGGATCGGCCGATCCGAGCGCCGGACGTTTCGCCGTGGTGGTGAATGCCGTTCTAGGGGCGAATCGAATCGCGTGGTGACGTTGGCGCTGCAAAAACGGTGCGGCCGAACAGGGGAGCGGCGGATCTATGATGAGACTTTGGCCGGTTCTGGCGGGCGCGCTCGCCCTGCAATGTGCCACCATCGCGCTGGGCGGCTACAATGCCGTCGCCGCCATTTCGATCGATCGCGCACGGCAGAGCGAGGCCTCTCCGCGACGTGCACGGAGTAAGGCCGCCCGCTCGCCGCGCCGCCGCCGGCCCAGCCGCAGCCGCCGGTTGTCGCGCCGCCGGTGCCCGCGAGCCTCGGCAATTTCTGGATTTACGGGCGCTTCAACCCGTCCGGCCACTCGGGCCTCGCACCCATCGCGCGGGTGGAAGTGATGCCGTCCGGCGAAACGGTCTTCGCCCGCATCGTCGGCGCGCGCCAGGACCGTCCGGGCGGTCTCTATTCCGACCCTGCGAATGCCGCGCGCGGCTGCAAGGATCCCCGAACTTACGGGGAGGGACGTGCCGGAGAGCGGCGTCCGGGTGGCTGCGCACGGAACGGTGAGCTGGGGACGCTAGACGTCGAGACCTCGACGAACCTCGCCAATCGATCCCTGCTCAGGACGAAGGCGGAAGGGCAGGTTGCGCCGCCGCCCCGCCCCGCGCCAGCAGGATGGCGCGGCAATAATCCTCCAGCGCCTGCGGGTAGAGCCTGTGCTCTTCCTCGAGGACCCTCTTCTCCAGCGCGTCGGCGGTCTCCTGAGGCCTGATCCTGATCCGGGCCTGGGCGAGCACCGGGCCGTCGTCGAGGGCTGGTGTGACGAGGTGAACGGAGCATCCCGCCAGCGCATCGCCCGCCTCGATCGCACGCCGGTGCGTGTCGAGGCCCTTGTGGGCGGGGAGGAGGGACGGGTGGATGTTGAGGATCCGCCCGGCCCAGGCGTTGACGAACTCGTCCGACAGAAGCCGCATATAGCCGGCCAATGCCACGATCTCGACGCCGTGGGCGCGAAGCTCGGCGTCGATCAGCCGGTCGAATTCCTCCCGCGTCAGGCCCTTGTGGCTCTTGGACCAGACGGGAATGCCGAGCCTTCGGGCGAGCACGAGCCCGCGCGCTTCGGGTACGTTCGATGCGACCAGCACCAGATCGTAGGGCCGCTCGGCATCGCGGCGCTTGTGCTCGGACAAGGCAAGCATGTTGGAGCCGCGCCCGGAGAGCAGGACGGCGACCCGGATGCGTTCAGCCATTGTGAGTCGCGGACCAGTCGCGCGGCGTGGTCCAGGTCCCTGCCGGCCCCGCGACGGTGCAGCCTTTAAGGCCTTCGTCGAGGGAACCGATCCGATAAACGGTCTCACCTTGAGCCGCCAAGTCGTTGAAGACGCTTGCCTCGTCGTCGGGCGCGACGATCAGTGCCATGCCGATTCCGCAGTTGAACGTGCGCGCCATTTCTTCGGGCTCGATGTTCCCTTGCGCCTGAAGGAAGCTCATGATGGCCGGCATCGGCCACGCGTCAGCGCGGACACTCGCGTGCACCTTTTCCGGCAGCACGCGCGGGATGTTCTCGAGCAGGCCGCCGCCCGTGATGTGCGCCAGCGCCTTGACGCGCCCCGAGCGAATGACGGGCAGCAATGACTTCACGTAGATACGCGTCGGCTCCAGCAACGTTTCGATGAGCAGCTTGTCGCGGTCGAACGGGGCCGGTCGGTCCAGCTTCCAGCCCTTGTCGGCCGCGAGCCTGCGGACGAGCGAGAAGCCGTTCGAATGCACGCCGGACGAGGCGAGGCCGAGGATCACGTCGCCGGCCGCGGCCCGCTCCCCGGTCAGCGCCTCGCCGCGCTCGACGGCGCCGACGCAGAAGCCGGCGAGGTCGTAATCGCCCTCGGCATACATGCCGGGCATTTCGGCCGTTTCGCCGCCGATCAGGGCGCAGCCAGCTTCGCTGCAGCCGGCCGCAATTCCCGCGATCACCCGCTCGGCGACTCCGTTTTCGAGCTTCCCCGTCGCGAAATAGTCGAGAAAGAAAAGCGGCTCGGCGCCCTGGACGATGAGATCGTTGACGCACATGGCGACGAGATCGATGCCCACGCCGTCATGCCGCCCGCTGTCGATGGCGAGTTTCAGCTTGGTGCCGACGCCGTCGTTCGCGGCCACGAGCAAGGGATCGGTGTAACCCGCCGCCTTCAAGTCGAAGAAGCCGCCGAAGCCGCCAAGCGACGCGTCGGCGCCCGGTCGCGCCGTCCCGCGGGCGAGGGGGGCGATGGCTTTCACCAGCGCATTGCCGGCCGCGATCGACACGCCGGCCTTGGCGTAGGTGTAGGGTGTTTCTTCCGTCAAACGCCGATACTCCACGTCCGCTCATCCTGAGGAGCCGCTGAGCGAAGCCGAAGCGGCGTCCCGAAGGAGAAATGAAGAGTCCTTCGAGACGGGCCTTCGCCAGGCTCAGTCCCTCCTCAGGATGAGCGGGAGAGCAAATCCATCGCATCCGGGAGGGTCATTCCTCCCCCGCTACCCACATCACGCTTGGATTTCCACGGGCAACTCGCCAGAAAGGCGCCCGTGACGCATCCCTTCCGCCTGCCGATTCTGGCCGCTGCGGCCGCCGCCCTCCTTGCGGGCGGCGCGGGCCTTTACGCGCAGCTCGAAGGGGCGGAGCGCGGCATTCCTCCGATCGACAGCTCCAGCGCGTTCGAAGTGACCGGCGTCGAGATCGACGTCGCCGGCGAAACCGCCGAGCAAGCCCGGCTCGAGGGCTGGCGCCGCGCCATGAGCGAAGGCTGGAAGATGCTCTGGGCCCGCACCAACAACAAGCCCGTCTCCGAAGCGCCGAACCTCTCCGAATCGGTGCTGAGCTCCATCGTCTCCGGCGTGATCGTGGAGCGCGAGCAGATCGGCCCGACGCGCTACATTGCCACGCTCGGCGTTCTCTTCGATCGCTCCCGCACCGGCGAGATGCTCGGCGTCGGTGGACTCGTCCGCCGCTCGGCCGCTATGCTCGTCATCCCGGTGATGGTTACCGGCGGCACCGGCTATTCGATGGAATTCCGGAACGAGTGGCAGCATGCCTGGGCGCGCTACCGAACCGCGAACAGCCCGATCGACTATGTCCGGACCTCCGGGCAGGGCGCGGACCCCTTGCTCCTCAACGCCATGCAGACGGGCCGCAGGAGCCGCGGCTGGTGGCGAGTCCTGCTCGATCAGTACGGCGCGGCCGACATCCTCGTTCCCGAAGTGCAGCTCCGCCGGCTTTATCCCGGCGGTCCGGCGGTTGCGACCTTTGCAGCGCGTCACGGGCCTGACGGCGAGCTTCTCGGCCGCTTCCAGCTTCGCGCGCCCGACGGCGCCTCCATTCCGCGCATGCTCGACGAAGGCGTGCGCCGGCTCGATGCCCTGTTCGTAGCGGCGCTCGAAGCCGACCGGCTGAGCCCGGATACGAGCCTTAACGTGGCGCCGCCCATGGAGGAAGTTCCGCTCGAGGAAGAGGAAGAGCAGGCACGAGACAGGAATGACCGGCCCGCACGCGACGCGCCGACCGGGGCCGAGCCGCCGCCGCCAGCCGCCGGCGCCGCCCAGCCGATCCGCATCCAGTTCGACTCGCCGGATGCCGAGGCCGTGCAGCGGGCCGAAGTGGCGGTGAGCCGCGTCGGCGGCGTGACGTCGGCGATTACGATCAGCCAGGCGATCGGCGGCACGTCGACCATGCGGGTCACCTTTTCGGGCGATCCGGACGCCCTTGCTGCCGCGCTCCGGGCCCAAGGCTGGAACGTCAGCGGCTCCGGCGCTTCCCTTCGCATCTCTCGCTAGGCAGGCGGGCGGTGAACCAGATCGCCCTGCCGTTCCACTGGCCGGTGGCGGACAAGGACGAGGACTTCCTGATCTCGGACGCGAATCGAGACGCGTTCGATCATTTCAAGCGCTGGTCGCTTTGGCCCGTCCACGCGACCCTGCTTACCGGCCCCCGCAAGTCGGGGCGCAGCCTGCTCGGCCGCATCTTCGTCCGCAAGACTGGGGGGCGCCTGTTCGACGATGCCGAGGATCATGAGGAGGAAGCGCTCTTCCATGCCTGGAACGACGCCCAGGCGACTCGCCGGCCGCTTCTCATCGTCGCTGCCGCGCCGCCGCCGCGCTGGGAAATCAAGCTTCCGGACCTCCGCTCGCGCATCGCCGCCACCCCGCAAATCGCGATCGCGCCGCCCGACGACCTCCTTTTGGGCGCGCTCATCATGAAGCTGCTAGGCGACCGCGGCGTCGCCGCGCCGGCCGAACTCGCCGATTTCATCGTGCCGCGGATCGAACGCAGCTATGTCGGTGTTCTGAAGGTGGTCGATGCGCTCGATCGCGCCGTCTTTTCGCACCACAAGCGCCTCACGGTGCCAGTCGCGAAACGGGCTCTCGTCGAAGCGCGGCTGATCAGAAGGGCGAAGTTCCGCTAATGGCGACACCGTACAGCGTCCCCGCCAACGACCGCGAAGTTCCGGCCGAGCGCGGTCCCGGCGCGGCCTACTTCAACCGCGAACTGTCCTGGCTCGCCTTCAACCGGCGCGTTCTCGAGGAAGCGACCAACTCGGCCCACCCGCTGCTGGAGCGGCTTCGCTTCTTGTCAATATCGGGAAGCAATCTTGATGAGTTTTTCATGGTTCGCGTCGCGGGCCTCAAGAACCAGCAATTGCTGGGCGTGGACGAGCGTTCGGCCGACGGCCTCACCCCGGGCCAGCAGCTCCCGCGCATCGCCGAGGAGGCGAACCAGCTCACGCAAAGCCAGCAGGAAGTCTGGCGCTACCTGCGCCAGTCGCTGGCGGCGGCCGACATCCACGTCCTCGGCAAGGAAAGCCTGGACGACGCCTCGGCCGAATGGCTCGACCGCCACTTTTCCGAGCAGATCTTCCCGGTCCTGACGCCACAGGCGATCGATCCGGCGCACCCGTTCCCGTTCATTCCGAACAAGGGCTTTTCGCTGATCTTCGACTTGAAGCGGCTTTCCGACGACGCGCCGATTCGCGAATTGCTGATGGTCCCGCCCACCTTGCCGCGCTTCATCCGCATCCCCGGCCAGGCCGCGCGATACATCGCGGTGGAAGCGCTGATCCGCCGCCACGTCGGCACCCTCTTCCCCGGCTACGAGCTGATGGGGGGCGGGGCCTTTCGAGTTATTCGCGACAGCGACATCGAGATAGAGGAAGAAGCTGAGGACCTCGTCCGCACGTTCCGCAGCGCCATCAAGCGCCGCCGGCGGGGACGAGTGATCCGGCTCGAGATCGACAGCGCCATGCCGGACCAGCTCGAAGCGGTCGTCCGCGAGGGCGTCGATGCAAGCGCGGCGCTGATCTACGAATCGACCGGCTTCATCGGCATCGCCGATCTCGCAACCCTGGTCGACGAGGACCGGCCGGACCTCAAGTTCGAGCCGTTCACCGCCCGCTTCCCGGAGCGCATCCTGGAGCATGACGGCGACTGCTTCGCGGCCATCCGCGCCAAGGACATCCTCGTTCATCACCCTTATGAAAGCTTTGAAGTCGTCGTCGAATTCCTGAAGCAGGCCGCCGCCGATCCGGACGTGGTCGCGATCAAGCAAACGCTCTACCGCGCCGGCAAGCAGTCCGCCGTGATCCGCGCGCTGATCGACGCCGCGGAAGCCGGAAAGTCGGTCACGGCCGTGGTCGAGCTGAAAGCGCGCTTCGACGAGGAGCAGAACCTTCTCTGGGCGAGCGCCCTGGAGCGCGCCGGCGTGCAGGTCGTCTACGGCTTCATCGACTTCAAGACCCACGCAAAGGTCTCGATGGTCGTCCGCCGCGAGGATACGGGCTTCCGCACCTACTGCCATTTCGGAACCGGCAATTACCATCCGGTGACGGCGCGCATCTATACGGACCTCAGTTTCTTCACCGCCGATCCGGTGCTCGGTCGCGATGTCGCGAAATTGTTCAACTTCATCACCGGCTATGTCGAGCCGCGGGCGATGGAGCGGATCGTCATGTCGCCGCTCCACTTCCGAAGCGAGCTCGCGGGCCTGATCGACGCCGAGATCGTCCATGCCCGCGCCGGACGCCAGGCGGCGATCTGGGCCAAAATGAATTCACTCGTGGACGCGCAGATCATCGACAAGCTCTACGAAGCGAGCGCCGCGGGCGTCGAGATTGACCTCATCGTGCGCGGCATCTGCTGCCTCCGCCCCGGCGTCGCCGGCCTTAGCGAGCATATCCGCGTCCGCTCCATCGTCGGGCGTTTCCTGGAGCACAGCCGCATCTGGTGCTTCGGCAACGGCGCCGATCTGCCGAGCCGGGGCGCCTTGGTCTTCGTTTCGTCGGCCGACTGGATGCCGCGCAACTTCGACCGCCGCGTCGAATATATGCTGCCTATCCTCAACGAGACGGTGCACGAGCAGATCCTCGACCAGGTGCTGGTCGCGAACCTAATCGACAACGAGCAAAGCTGGCGGCTCCTGCCCGATGGCCGCTACGAGCGACTGCAGGCGCGGAAAGGGGACAAGCCGTTCAACCTCCATCGCTATTTCATGACCAACCCTTCGCTCTCCGGGCGCGGCGCCGCCTTGAGCGACGCGAGCCCTAAGACGCTGCGCCTGCCACGCGGGCATTGAGGCGCACGTGACTCCCACACAGCCGATCGCCATCGTCGACATCGGTTCGAACTCCGTCCGGCTCGTCGTTTATTCGGGCGCGACCCGGGCGCCGTCGATCGTCTTCAACGAAAAGGTCATGGCGGGGCTTGGCCGGGGCCTCAGCGGCGGCGGCGATCTGCCGGTCGAAGCGATGGAGCGGACGATTGCTGCGTTGGCGCGCTTCAATCTGCTTCTCGGCCAGATGGGCGTGAAGCAGCGCCGGATCGTCGCCACCGCCGCGGTGCGCGACGCCTCCAACGGCAAGGCCTTTCTTGAGCGAATCCGCCGGCTCGGCCTCGTTCCGGAAGTTCTTCCGGGCGAGACGGAGGGCGTGATGGCCGGCTACGGCGTCATTTCCTCGATTCCGGAGGCGGACGGCATCGTCGGCGATCTCG
>DASVQT010000082.1:0-6738 GCA_036388975.1 Allosphingosinicella sp.
CCTTCCCGTCCGAGCGTCCGCGTACGCGCCTATATCCCGTTCGGGGAGGCCGTGCTCGTCTCGGTCGACGACCTGCGGTCGATCACGTCGGTCGCCGCGCTCCGCCGCGCCGTCGGCGACGAGATCCTTTGCTATCTCCAGAAGAGGTTCGAACGGATCGAGACGCCATCCCGCAACGGCGGCTACCAGCCGGTGTGGGAGGCGCGCCCGCCCGCGGACCGGAGCGCGGCTCCGCCTAGGCGTCCTTGACGATTACGGCCCCGACCGCGGCGATGCGCTCGACGTCGCGGTAGGCCGGCTTCTCCAGCTCTTCGCCGAAGATGTCCGGATCGAGCTCGCGATACGAAAAGGTGCAGTTCCGTTCCGGGAGCCCCTCGGCCAGCGCACTAAGGAGGGCGTCCTCGCCGGCGACGATGGCGCTGCCCGTATAAAGGAGCAGCCGGCCGGCGGGCGCGAGCTTTTCGGCCGCGGCCAGCGCCCATTCGAGCGACACTTCGCCGCCGTGCATGCCGCCGCCGGCGCGATAGGCGGGGCCGTCCTCGTCGATGATGAAGGGCGGGTTGGCGATGGCGAGATCGAAGCCGGGCGCGGCGCCTGCAACCCCGTCGCTGACCAGGGTCGCGGCCTCGACGCCGGCATGGGCGGCGTTGATCCGCGCCCAGGCGAGCGCCTTTTCGTTGAGATCGAGCAGTTCCAGCGCGGCGTCGGGAAGCAACCCCGCCGCGACGATCCCGCCGACGCCCGCGCCGGCGCCGATGTCGACGATCCGGTTCGCATGATCCGTGCCCTGAAGCTCGGCGGCGAGGAAGTCGGCGAAGCGGATCGTGTCGGGGCCGAGGAAGACGCTGTCGTCCGCGTCGGTCGGAAAGGCGGAGTGGAGGAAGAGGCGGCCGGCGACGGTCGAGACGCGGACCTTGCTCTTGGAACGGGCGCCGTGCGTTTCGATCAGTTCCGCCTCGCGCAGGGCGGAGAGCAGGTCGCCGGGGAGCAGGGCATCCTCGAAGGGCAGGCTCCAGCCGAAGACGTCGCGCAGGTCGCGCGCTTCCGCCTTGTCGGGACGGGCGACGACGCGCTTGTGGGTCTCGGGCGTGACGGTCGTGAAATCGTAGCCGAGGGCGTCGAGCCCCTGGAGCAGCCGCAGGGCCGCCGCGTCGCGGGGGTCGAGCTCCGCGTCCATATTCGTGTCGTTCAACGTGTCCCTCCCGAAAGTCTCGCCAGCCGGGACAAAGCGGCGGGCGCCGGAACGTTCCTAGCGCGCCGCGTCAGAAGATCGAGAGGTTCAGCGTCTCGCTCGGTCCGAACCAGATGACGTGCTCGCTGTGGTCGGCAAGGTGCGCGCCGGTGGTCGGATGGGCGAAAAGGGTGAGCCCGCGCCGGTTCAGCGCCGCCCACACCGCGAAGTCGCCGAAGCGCCCGGTCGCGACGGTGAGCTGGCAGCTTCCGCGCGGATGCGGGCCGACGGGACGCTCGTGGAAGCGGCCGATTGCAACGCCGAACCGCGCCCGCGCCTCTTCGGCGAGCGCCCTCGCGGCTTCCACTTCGTGCGGATCGAAATAGATGTGGGCGTGGAAATTCTCGATGGCCATGTGCGGCGCGAGAATGCGCTCGGGCCGCCGCGCTGGCAAGAAGCGGCTGGACGGCGAGTCCTTCTGGGCTAAAGCTCGAAGCCGTGGAGGAGGAGCGCATCATTTCCGGCAGCCGCCGGCCCGAGGACGTGGATGCCGCGCTTCGGCCCAAGACGCTGGACGATTTCGTCGGCCAGAAGGCGGCGCGCGAGAATCTGCGCGTCTTCATCGAGGCCGCGAAGGCGCGCGGCGACGCGCTCGACCATGTGCTGTTCTTCGGCCCGCCTGGGCTCGGCAAGACGACGCTGGCGCAGATCATCGCTCGGGAACTGGGCGTCGGCTTCCGCGCGACGTCCGGGCCGGTCATCGCCAAGTCGGGTGATCTCGCCGCTTTGCTCACCAACCTCGAGGACGGCGACGTCTTGTTCATCGACGAGATCCACCGGCTCGCGCCCGCCGTGGAGGAAATCCTCTATCCGGCGATGGAGGACCGGGCGCTCGACCTCATGATCGGGGAAGGGCCGTCGGCGCGATCGGTGCGGATCGATCTGCCCCGGTTCACGCTGGTTGGGGCGACGACGCGGCAGGGGCTCATCACCACGCCTTTGCGCGACCGGTTCGGCATTCCGGTGCGGCTCAATTTCTACACGGTCGAGGAGCTGGAGCAGGTCGTGCGCCGTGCGTCGCGCCTGCTCGGCATGACGCTGACCGACGACGGCGCGGCGGAAATCGCGCGGCGCTCGCGCGGCACGCCGCGCATTTCCGGGCGGCTGCTGCGCCGCGTGCGGGACTTCGCTCAGGCCGCCGGCGCGGCCGAAGTGGACGCGAAGCTCGCCGACGGGGCGCTGAACCGGATGGAGGTCGACGCGCTCGGGCTGGACGCGATGGACCGGCGCTATCTTCACATGATCGCAGACGTGTATCGCGGCGGGCCGGTGGGCGTGGAAACGCTCGCCGCCGGCCTCTCCGAGCCGCGGGACACGATCGAGGAGGTGATCGAGCCGTTCCTGATCCAGCTCGGCCTCGTCGCCCGCACCGCCCGCGGCCGCTGCCTCAACGGCCGCGCCTGGACCCATCTCGGCCTGCCGGCGCCCCCTTCGGCGCAGCAAGGCCTGTTCGACGCCTAGAAGAGGAAGACGATGAAGCCGCTCCACGCTTTGCTTGCTTTGGCCGCCGCCACCCTTGCCGCTTCGCCCGCCGCCGCCCAGCCGGCCGCGTCCGCGCCGGCGCCCGCCGCCGATTATGCGAACGAGGCGAACTGGCTCTGCCTGCCCGGCCGAAGCGATCCGTGCGCGCAGCCGCTGCCGACCACGGCGCTCAACGCGAACGGCTACGGCTCGACCGGGCTGGTGCGCGCCGATCCGGATGCGCCGGTCGACTGTTTCTACGTCTACCCGACCGTGTCGCGGGACCAGGGCGCGAATTCCGATCTCACGGCCGGCCCTGAGGAGCAGGCGGTCGCCCTCGTCCAGTTCGCGCGCTTCGGCACCGTCTGCCGGACCTTTGCGCCCATGTACCGCCAGGCGACGCTGACGGCGCTGCTCGGCGCCATGAACGGCACGGGCGATCCGGTGCGGAGCCTCGGCCTCGCTTATGGCGACGTCGTCGCCGCCTGGCGCCATTATCTCCAGCACCATAATGGGGGGCGGCCCTTCGTCCTGATCGGCCACAGCCAGGGGACGATCCACCTCGCCCAGCTTCTCGCGCGCGAGATCGAGGGCAAGCCCGAGGCGGAGCGGATGCTGTCGGCTTTGCTCATCGGCTACAGCATCGAGGTGCCGGAAGGCCAAGCGGTGGGCGGCACGTTCGCGCGCACGCCGCTCTGCACCGCGCCTGGCCAGCGCGGCTGCGTCGTGACCTATGTGTCCTTCCGGGCGACCAACCCGCCGCCTGCGGATGCGCGCTTCGGGCGGACGGCGCGGCCGGGCATGACAATCGCCTGCACCAACCCGGCGGCGCTGCGCGGCGGCTCCGCCCGGCTCGACAGCTATTGGTATGCCGGGCCTT
Source organism: Allosphingosinicella sp. (assembly GCA_036388975.1). Classification (GTDB taxonomy): domain Bacteria; phylum Pseudomonadota; class Alphaproteobacteria; order Sphingomonadales; family Sphingomonadaceae; genus Allosphingosinicella. The sequence goes on from DASVQT010000082.1 coordinate 3,573, forward strand.
CGGTCACGCCGACGCCGACGTCGGTGGAATGGTCGAGCCAGGGCGCGCCGCCGACGCCGTTCCTGCGCACGGAGGGCCTCGTCTCCGCCGCCTGCGTCAACCGCGGCCCGGTCGGCTATCTTTCGGTTCATGTGAACGCCGATCCGGCGGATGCCCGCACCGACCGGATCCCCGGCGACGTGGCGATCGGCGGCAACGTGCTTCCGAGCTGGGGCCTGCATCTGTCCGACATGAACCTCGCGATGGGCGATCTCCTCGCCTTGGTCGCCGAGCATTCGCAAGGCGCGCGCCGGCGCTAGTCTTCGAGGAAGAAGACTTCTTCCACCGGCCGTTCGAGCGCGCGGGCGATCTTGAGGGCGAGCAGGGTGGACGGCACGAAGACTCCGTTCTCCACCGTGTTGATCGTCTTGCGGCTCACGCCAACGGCTTCGGCGAGCGCGGCCTGGGTGAGGCCGCGCTCGCCGCGCAGTTCGTTGAGGCGGTTGCCCAGGCCCTCAGCCATCCCGGTGCGCGCGCCTTTCCAGCCAGCCCAGGCGCAGCAGCGCGGCGGCGATGCCGACGGTCATCATCAAATGCACGGCTTCGCGGCCGGTCACGGTTTCGGCGAGCGTCAGCAGATAGGTTCCGATCCCCGCCGCCATGGTGGCGAGGAAGCCGAGGCGGAGCGCATCGGCACGGTTGGCGCGGGTCACGTCGTCGTCGAGCAGCTGCCGGACGGGACGCGGCTTGAACCAGAAGCCGCCGGTGGTGAGCAGCAGAAGCATGATGACCGACAGGACCAGCCAGGCGGCGATCTTGACCTGGTCGACGCTGCGCGCGCCGTCCTCGACCCGGGCGGCGATGAAGCTCGCCTGCTGCGAAATGAACAGCACGGCGAAAAGCGGCAGCGCCCGCGCCCGCCTGCGGCTCAGCCGGTCGGCCGTTTCGATGTCGCTCGTCGTCATTGTCCCACCCCTTTTCTAGTAACCTTGAGGTGACATGTAACCTGCGGGTTACACGGGAGTCAATCGCAAAAAGCGCTCGCCCGACAGATGCGGGGTTGCGGTGCCGATTCGCCAGCCGGTACAGCCATTTGCATGGGCGGGGAGCTGGACAGAGCCTATCGCGGCGGCTTCGTGGGCAAGACCCACCGCTTCGCGCTGCGCGTCTATTTCGAGGACACGGACGTCGCCGGCATCGTCTATTACGCCAATTACCTCCGCTTCATGGAGCGCGCCCGGTCCGACATGCTGCGCGCCGTCGGGATCGACCAGCGCGCGGCGATGGAGGCGGGCGACGGCGTTTATGCGGTGGCGGACGTGACGATCAAATATCGCGGCTCGGCGAAGCTCGAGGACGAGCTCGTGGTGGTGAGCGAAGTCGTCCAGGTGCGCGCCGCCGCCTGCGTCATTCATCAGCGGGTCATGCGCGGGGAGGAAATCCTGACGGACGCCCGGGTGACGGCGGCGTTCATCACGAACGAAGGCCGTCCCCGGCGCCAGCCGCGCGCGTGGACTGAGATTTTCGAGCGGCTGTTGGTGGAAGGGAAAGAGTGAGCGTAAACGGACCCAGTGCCGCCGCGGCGGAGGCGATGTCGCCCGTCGCCTTGTTCCTGCAGGCGGACATCGTGGTGAAGGCGGTCATGGTCGGGCTGCTGCTCGCCAGCGTCTGGACCTGGGCGATCATTATCGCCCACTTCGCCAAGATGCGCCGGCTGTCCGCCGCCAACGAACGGTTCGAGCGCGATTTCTGGAAAGCGGACGACATCGACCGCTTCCACGAAACGCGCGGCAAGGAGGACATTCCTTCCGCCAAGGTGCTCGCTGCCGGCGTGGCGGAATGGCGGCGCTCGACGGCCGGCAAGGCGATCGACCGCGAGGGCACGCGCGCCCGCCTCTCCATCGCGCTGCAAAGCGCGCTCACCGCCGAGATCGACCGGCTGGCGGGCAAGCTCAACATCCTCGCCACCGTCGGCTCGGTCGCGCCCTTCGTGGGCCTGTTCGGCACGGTCTGGGGCATCATGCGGAGCTTCAGCGACATTGCCGGGGCGCAGAATACCAGCCTCGCCGTCGTCGCGCCCGGCATTGCCGAAGCCTTGTTCGCCACCGCGCTCGGCCTGTTCGCGGCCATTCCGGCGGTGATTGCCTACAATCGCTTCTCCTACGGCATCAACCGCATGGAAGCCCGCCTCGCCCGCTTCGCCGACGGCTTCCACGGGACGCTGTCCAGAGAGCTGGAGATGGACGCGTGAGGGGGTGCACACTGAAATCCTCCCCCAGCTTGCTGGGGGAGGGGGACCGCACGAAGTGCGGTGAAGGGGCGGCGCGCAGCGCCGTAACTTCGCCGCTGCTCGTGGCAACGCGCTCGCTTCGCTCGCGCCCCTCCACCACGCTGCGCGTGGTCCCCCTCCCCCAGCAAGCTGGGGGAGGATATTAATGGCCATGGGACCGATCCTCGGCTCGGGGCGGCGCGGGCGGCGGACGCCGATGGCGGAAATCAACGTGACGCCGATGGTGGACGTCATGCTCGTCCTCCTGATCATCTTCATGGTGACGGCGCCCTTGCTCGTCTCGGGCGTGCAGGTGGACGTGCCGGAAACCAAGGCCGAAGCGCTCGATCAGGCGCAGGAGCCCGTCGCGCTTTCGATCGATGCGTCGGGCGCCATCTTCCTTGGCGACGAGCCGCTGTCGGCCGTGGACCTGCCGGCCCGGCTCGCGCAGGTCGCGGCCGCGTCTCGCGAGCAGGGCGGCCCGCGCGTCTTCCTGCGCGCCGACCGCAGCCTCGATTACGGCCTCGTCATGGGGGTGATGGGCGAACTGAACCGCGCCGGCCTCCGCCGCATTTCAATGGTCGGCACGGCGTCCGGCGGGGGCGAGTGATGGACCGGGCGGACGCAGCCGGCCTCGGCATCGCCGCCGCGCTTCACGTCGCCCTGCTCGCCGCCATCGTCTTCCTCGTTCCCGAGGACCCCGTCCGGCTTCCCGGCGCGCCGACAATGGAAGTCTCCTACGAAGAAGAGATCGGGGCCGTGTCCGCGGGCGAGACCACAACGCCCGCCGCGGCCAGCGTCGCGCCCGAACTCGGCGCCCCGGAAGATGCCGCGCCCGCGCCCGAACCGGCCTCCGAGCCCGAGCCCACGCCCGCGCCGGCGCCGCCTCAGGCGCAGCCCCAGCCCCAGCCCCAGCCT
>DASVQT010000083.1:0-9053 GCA_036388975.1 Allosphingosinicella sp.
GCGAGCACAAATTGCCGCCCGGCGCCGTTTTGATGCCGCTCTCCTTCGCGACCATCCTCGGCGGGATGACGACGCTGATCGGCACGCCCGCCAACCTCATCGTCTCCTCCGTGCGCGAGGATCGGATCGGCGCGCCGTTCGGAATGTTCGACATGACTCCCGTCGGCGCGGCCGTTACCGGCGCCGGGCTCCTCTACCTCCTGGTGGTCGGCTGGCGGCTCGCGCCCCGCCGCGACGCCGAAGCGGTCGAGGAGGGCGCGAAACGGCTCTACGTCTTCGAGCTCGCTCTGCCGATCGGCGCGGCCCGCGGCGAGGTGCGGCTGCCGGGGATGCGGCAAAGCCTGCGGGGCGCCGGTGCGGTCCTCCTTTCCGTGCTGCGCGGCGGCGAGCGGGCGCGGCTGGAGGGCGATGCGATGCTCGGCCACGACGACCGGCTGCTTGTCATGAGCCGGGACAAGCCCTGGGAGGTCGCCGCCCGCACCCGCCTCTTCCCGGACGTCCACGACGATCCGCCGGGCACCGTCACGGCCCACGTTTCCGTGATCCACGGCTCCTCTCTGATCGGCCAGGATTACGGCGCAGTCGCCGCGCGCACCGGCGGCGAGGTGGAGTTCGTCGCCGCGGGCCCCCGCGCCGCCCGGGTCAAGGGGCCGCTCGCCAACAACCTCATCGAAGCCGGGGACCAGCTCTTCCTGCGCGGCACGCCGGAAGCCTTGTCGCAGCTCATCCGCCGCGCGCGTTTGCTCGAGGTCGGGCGGCAGGCGGCGCCGGTGCGCCCCGGCCGCGCGGCCGCCTTGGTCGTGAGCATCTACGCAGCGGCCGTGGCGCTTTCGACGATCTTCGGGCTCCCGACGACCGCGACCTTCGTCGCGGCGGCGCTCGCCATCTGCCTGCTGCGCCTGCTGCCCGCGGAAGAAGCCTATCGCTCGGTGGATCTCCCGGTCATCGTCCTCATCGCGGCCATGATCCCGGTCGGCCGGGCCTTCGAGAAATCGGGCGGCAGCGACCGGATCGCCGATGCGATGCAATGGGCGCTGACCGGGACGCCGCTCTTCGTCATGCTGGCGGCGATCTGCGCGGCGACCATGCTGCTGTCCATCTTCCTCAACAACGTCGCGACCGCCTTGATCATGGCCCAGGTCGGGGTGGAGGCGGCGGCGCGACTCGGCATCGATCCGGACGCGGCCTTGCTCGCCGTGCTGATCGGCGCGTCCTGCGATTTCCTCACGCCGATCGGCCACCAGAACAACCTTCTGGTCCTTCGCCCCGGCGGCTACCGCTTCATGGATTACCCGAAGGTCGGCGCCCCATTGTCCGTTCTTGCGGTTTTGCTCACCGCCTTCGTCCTGTCCCGCCTCTACGGCTGAACTTTCGAACCGTTTCCGGACTTATCCCCCATTGACGCCGCCGCGCCTTGCCTTAGCCTCCCCCCATCGAACCGCGGGGGGCGGGGATGCCATCTCCTTCTCGCGTTCAATCAACCCGATGAGGAGGTTATATGGCCAAGCTGAACAGAGACCTGCGCGCTTATTCCGATGAAGGGACGTACGAGCTGCGGCTCGGCGTGTCGGCCGGCGAAGCGATCGCCCTGCAGGGCGCGACGGTGGAAGCGCCGCCGTTCCTTCTCGAAGATTATATCGGTCTCGGCACCTGGGCCGGCAAGCCGATCTACGACCAGCAGCAGGTGATCGGCCAGCTCGACAGCGGCGCCTCGATCGCTGCCCAGAACGGCAAGATCACCTACACCTTCCTCACCACGCCGACCACCGTCGGCCTCTACAACAACCCACGCTACGACCAGTACGGGATCACCGAGGATTACGGCTATACGCCGATGAGCGAAGCCGAGAAAAAGGTCGCGCGCGAGGCGATGGTGCTTTGGGACGATCTCATCGCGCCGAGCTTCGTCGAGAAGAAGGGGGTCGGCGCCGACATCGTCTTCGCCAACACCACGACCGGCCCCGACCAGGCCTGGGCTTACTATCCCGGCAACGGCGCCAAGATTTCGAGCGACGTCTGGACCGCCGATCCGTCGGTCAACTGGACCAACGCCTGGCTGCAATATGACGGCTACGGCCGCTCGACCCTGATCCACGAGGCCGGTCACGCGCTCGGCCTCAGCCATCCGGGCGACTACAATTTCGGCGACGACAATGACGGCGACGGCCAGCCCGATCCGATCACCTATGCCGGCGACGCCTTCTACGCGCAGGACACCGAGCAATATTCGATCATGTCCTATTTCAGCCCGCAGCAGTCGGGCGCCCAGCCGATCAACGGCGCCCTGTTCCTGGTCGGCAACGCCCAGACGCCGATGATCCACGACATCCTCACCATCCAGGCCAAATACGGTGCGGACCCGACCACTCGCGTCGGCAATACCAATTATTTCGCCAATTCGACGGCGGGCAACGCGGTCTACGACCTCGCCAAGAACCCCTATCCGTTCCTGGCGGTATATGATGCCGGCGGCGTCGACACGTTCGATTTCTCGACGGCCAATCGCAGCGTGTTCATCGATCTCCGTCCGGGCGCGTTCAGCTCGGCATCGGCGGGTTCGGTGACGCTCGCTCAGGCGAATGCGATCATTTCCGAGTTCAACGCTGCCGCCGACGAGAGCCAGGGCCAGCCGGACTTCGCGCTCTACAACACGCAGGCCGAAGTGGATGCTGACGCCAACTTCCTCGGCACGCTCGGCGCCAGCCGGCTGCTGAACGACACCGGCATCTCCGGTCTCGCGGCGACCAGCCACCGCAACATCTCGATCGCCTACAATACGATCATCGAGAATGCGAACGGCGGCTCGGCGCGCGACTATCTGGTCGGCAACCATGTCGCCAACGTGCTGAAGGGCAATGGCGGCGACGACGTGCTGAACGGGCTCGGAGGCGACGACATCCTCACCGGCGGCGCCGGCGCGGACCAGTTCCGCTTCTTCCAGAACAGCGGCAACGACAAGATCACCGATTTCGTGAGCGGGACCGACAAGATCCACCTCACCGAGATCGATGCCAATGTCGGCGCCGCGGGCAACCAGGCCTTCGCCTATGTCGGCAATGCGGCCTTCTCCGGCGTTGCCGGCCAGCTTCGCACCTACAGCCAAAGCGGCAACAATTACGTCGCCGGCGACACCAATGGCGACATGGTCGCCGACTTCACGATCAACGTCGGCAATGCCAACGTCGTGGTGACCGACTTCTTCCTCTGATCGGGGCGAAGATCGCGAGAAAGGACGGGCGGTTCCGAAAGGAGCCGCCCCTTCTCTTTGCCCGCTTTGCTTCCTAGCGGGCGTTCAGCAGCAGCGGCTGGTGCCCGCGCCGAAGCGCCGTTCGGTGCGCTCGCGGTGGAATTCCGCGCGGCTCATCGCCGGCTCGCCGGGATGCCGCGCGCGCCGGTGGGCGAGGTAGCGGTCGTAATCGGGGAGGCCGACCATCAGCCGCGCCGTTTCGGCCGCGCGCCGCGCCGCCTCACGCCAGCGCATCGGCGGTCTCCATGACGGTCGGCCGCTCCGAGCGGCGGGCGGCGGCGATCGCCTTCACGCCGGTGACGATCATGGCGAGCACGACCGCCATGAAGAAGGCGCACAAGGCCGCGTTGACGTAATCGTTGAAGATCACCTGCCGCATCTGGCCCATGCCCCTGGCGGGCGCGAGCACCTCGCCGCGGGCCAGGGCCTCGCCGTAGCGGTTCGCGTGGGCGAGGAAGCCGATGCGCGGGTCGGCGTGGAAGATCTTCTGCCAGCCGGCGGTCAGCGTGCAGATGAGCAGCCAGGCGAGCGGCAGCAACGTCACCCAGGCGTAGCGCTCCTTCTTCATCTTGAAGAGCACCACGGTGCAGAGCGTGAGCGCGATCGCCGCCAGCATCTGGTTGGCGATCCCGAAGAGCGGCCAGAGCGTATTGATGCCGCCCAGCGGGTCGGTCACGCCCTGGTAAAGGAACCAGCCCCAGCCGCCGACGGCCAAAGCGGTGGCGATGAGGTTCGCGGACCAGCTCCTCGTGTCCTTGAGGCGCGGCACGAAGGTGCCGACCGTGTCCTGGATCATGAAGCGGGCGACCCGGGTCCCGGCGTCGACGGTGGTGAGGATGAACAAGGCCTCGAACAGGATCGCGAAATGGTACCAGAAGGCCATCATCCCCGGCCCGCCGATCACGTCCGACAATATCTGCGCCATGCCGACGGCCAGAGTCGGCGCGCCGCCGGTGCGCGACAGGATCGACGTCTCGCCCACCTGCCGCGCCATGTCCTCGAGCATCAGCGGCGTGACGGTGAAGCCCCAGTTGGAGATCACGCCCGCGGCGGCGTTGGCGTCGGCGCCGAGCACGGCGGCGGGGCTGTTAAGCGCGAAATAGATGGCGGGGTCGAGTACCGATGCGGCGACCATCGCCATCACCGCGACGAAGCTTTCCATCAGCATCGCGCCGTAGCCGATGAAGGGGAGGTGGGCCTCGCTTTCGATCATTTTGGGCGTCGTCCCCGAGGCCACCAGGGCGTGGAAGCCCGACACCGCGCCGCAGGCGATGGTGATGAACAGGAAGGGGAAGAGGTTGCCGGCGAAGACCGGTCCGCTGCCGTCGGCGAAGCGGGTCACGGCCGGCATCTGGAGTTCGGGACGAACGATCAATATGCCAATGGCCAGCCCGACGATCGTGCCGATCTTGAGAAAGGTGGACAGATAATCGCGCGGCGCGAGCAGCAGCCAGACGGGCAGCACCGACGCGATGAAGCCGTAGACGATCAGCATGATCGCCAGCGCTTCGCCGGAAAAGGTGAAAGCGGGTCCCCAGACCGGGCTGGACGCGACCTGTTCGCCGAGCAGGATGGCGGCGATCAGGCCGACGAAGCCGATCAGGGACACTTCGCCGATCCGCCCCGGCCTGAGGCGCCCGTAGACGCCCATGAAAATGGCCAGCGGCATGGTCGCGAAGACGGTGAACGTGCCCCACGGGCTGTCCGCCAGCGCCTTGACGATGATCAAGGCGAGCACGGCGAGGAGGATGATCATGATGGCGAGGATGCCGACCATGGCGATGAGGCCCGGCAGCGTCCCCATTTCGGCGCGGATGATCTCGCCCAGCGAGCGGCCGTCGCGCCGCGTCGAAATGAAGAGCATGATCATGTCCTGGACGGCGCCTGCGAACACGACGCCAACCAGGATCCAGAGCGTGCCCGGCAGATAGCCCATCTGCGCGGCGAGCACCGGCCCGACCAGCGGCCCCGCGCCCGCGATCGCCGCGAAATGATGGCCGAAAAGGACGGTGCGGTTGGTCGGGACGTAGTCGAGCCCGTCGTTGCGGCGCACGGCCGGGGTCGGGCGCGACGGATCGATGCCGAGGACGCGCCGGGCGATCCATAGGCCGTAGAAGCGATAGGCGGTGAGGTAGACGCAGACGGAAGCGACAACGAGCCACAAGGCGTTGATCGTCTCGCCGCGGCTCAATGCGACGACGCCCAGCGCGACGGCGCCGACGAGCGCAACCGCAACCCATGGTGCGTATCTCAGCGGGGAGCCTGAAGCCGGAGCCTGCGTCGCCATGTCCTCTCCTGTTTTTTGTGTGTGTAGCGGGAGAGGCTTGCGCGCTGCAATCCGCCCTTCGACAGGCTCAGGGCTTGCGGGAGGTGGAGAGTCCCTTTGAGCACTCCCGCCAGGGCTGAGCCTGTCGAAGCCCGGTTCACCCCGCCGCCCCAGCCCTCTTCCACTCAGCTCTTGTTATTGATAATCACTCGCAAATGACGCGCATCCTCTTCCTCCTCGCACCTCTCCTTCTCCTTGCCGGCCTGTTCGCCGCGCCCGCGCGGGCGCAGCAGGCGGAGGTGCAGACGACGTGGCGCCTGCTCGATTATGTCGCGGTGGATTATCCGGAAGCGGTGCGCGGCGGCCAGGTCGTGAACGACGCCGAATATGCGGAGATGACGGAATTCTCGTCCTCTGTGCGCGAGCGGATCGGCGGCCTCCCCGCCCATGCGGCCAAGGCCGGCCTCGTTTCCCGGGCCGATGCCCTGCGCCGGGCGATCGCGGCCAAGGCGCCGCCGGAGCAGATCGCCCAAAGCGCCCGCCGCCTCGGCCGCGAGCTCCTCGCCGCCTTTCCCGTCCCGCTCGCGCCGCGCACCGCGCCCGACCTCGGCCGCGCCGCCGCCCTTTACCGCGACAATTGCGCCTCCTGCCACGGCGCGGCCGGCGGCGGCGACGGCCCGCTGGCGCGCAACATGGACCCGCCGCCCATCGCCTTTACCGACCGCGCCCGCGCCTCCGAGCGCAGCGTCTTCGCGCTTTACCAGGTGATCGAGCAGGGCCTCGAAGGCACGGCCATGGGGAGCTTCGCGCATCTGCCGGTCGAGGACCGCTGGGCGCTCGCCTTTCACGCGGGCCAGTTCGCCTATCCGGCCGGCCTCGCCGCCGAGGGCGAGCGGATATGGCGCAGCGACGCGGCGGTGCGCCAGCTCCTCCCCAATCTCGAAGCCCTCGCGGCAATTACGCCGGCCGCGCTCGCCGCCCGCGTCGGCCCGGAGCGCGCCGTCGCCCTCACCGCCTACCTGCGCGCCAATCCCGGCGCCGTCACCCAATCGCAGGGCGGCCCGCTCGACATCGCCCGCGCGAAGCTGCGCGAAAGCCTCGAAGCCTATCGCTCCGGCGACCGTTCTGCGGCACGCGAACTCGCCTTGTCGGCCTATCTCGAAGGCTTCGAGCCGGTGGAGCCGATGCTCGCCACCCGCAACGGCGATCTCCTGCGCCGCGTCGAATCGGCTATGGCCGAGCTGCGCAGCGCGATCGCCGCCGGCCGCCCCGTGCCCGACGTGGAGACGCGCGTCGCGGCGCTGAACGCTTTGTTCGACGAAACCGCCGAAGTGACCGCGCCCGGCCAGGCGAGCGCCGTTTCCGCCTTTCTCGGCGGCTTCGTCATCCTCGCCCGCGAAGGCCTCGAAGCGCTCCTGATCGTCATCGCGATGATCGTCTTCCTGCAGCGGGCCGACCGCCGCGAAGTCCTCCCTTATGTCCACGGCGGCTGGGCGGCGGCTTTGGTTGCCGGCATCGCGACCTGGTGGGCGGCGACCCACATCATCGAAGTGAGCGGCGCCAGCCGGGAGATCACCGAAGGCGCGGGCTCGATCTTCGCCGCCGTGGTGCTGATCTTCGTCGGCATCTGGATGCACGGCAAGGCGCAGGCCGGCGAATGGCAGCGCTACATCCGCGAAAAGCTCGATCAGGCGCTGTCGAAGCGCTCGGCCTGGTTCCTGTTCCTGCTCGCCTTCGTCGCCGTCTACCGCGAAGTGTTCGAAACGATCCTCTTCTACACGGCGCTGTCGTCCGAAGGGAATCGCGCCGCTTTGTTCGCCGGCGCGGCGGCGGCGGCCGTGATGCTGACGGCGGTCGCCTGGGCGATGCTCAAATATTCCAAGCGCCTGCCGATCGCGACCTTCTTCAACTGGAGCGCGATCCTGATCGCCATCCTCGCGGTCGTGCTGATCGGCAAGGGCGTCGCGGCGCTGCAGGAAGCGGGCACGCTCGGCATCACGCCGGTCCATGCCGCGCCGTCCATCCCGATCCTCGGAATCGCGCCCACGGCGGAAGCGCTCGGCGCTCAGCTTGCGGTGCTGGTGATCCTGCTCCTCGGCTTCGGGCGCAACAAGCGGCGGTCGGCCGAGCCGGCGGCGGCGGCGGCTTGAGGGCGGCGGCGACGCCGTCTAAGGTCCCGCGCAAGCTTCAGGAGAGTTGAAAAATGGCGGGCGTCAACAAGGTGATTCTGGTCGGCAATCTGGGCGACGATCCCGAATCGCGCTCGATGAGCAGCGGCGGCGAGGTCGTGAACCTGCGAGTCGCCACGTCCGAAAGCTGGAAGGACCGCGACGGCAACCGCCAGGAGCGGACGGAATGGCACCGCGTCGTGATCTTCAACGAGAATCTCGGCAAGGTCGCCAAATCCTATCTGAAGAAGGGCTCGAAAGTGTATCTCGAGGGCCAGCTCCAGACCCGCAAATGGACGGACAACAGCGGCCAGGATAAATATTCCACGGAAGTCGTGCTGCAGCGCTTCCGCGGCGAGCTCGTGCTCCTCGACAGCCGCGGCGGCGGCGGCGGCGGCGGCGATTATGGCGACAGCTTCGGCGGCGGTGGCGGCAGCGGCTACGGCTCCTCCTCGGGCGGCGGCGGCTCGCGGCCCCAGTCCCGCCCCGCGCCCGCCTTCGACAGCGACCTGGACGACGACGTTCCGTTCTAAACGAGGCCGCGCATCGCAAACCGGGCTTCGACAAGCTCAGCCCTGTCGAAAGTGGGGGCAGCCGGTGCGTTGCTTTCAATCCGCCAGCCCTGAGCCTGTCGAAGGGCGGGTTGCAGGTCTCGGCGCCGACGAACCTACTACTTGCCCAGCTTGCCCTTGAGCGCGGCAAAGGGGCTAGACTCCGCCCGCGCTTCCTCCTCGCTCTTCACGCCAGCCTCACGAAGCGCCTCTTCGGCGGCGGGCGAGCGGGGAAAGGGCTCGACGCTCAGCGACAGCGTCTCGGCGACGGCTTCGCCGACGTCCACGGACGCGCCGTCGTAGAAGATCACGTCGAGATCGCCTTCGCCAAGCTCGATCTCCTCCTCCGCATCATGCTCGGGATGGGGGCGGAACTCGACTTCGAAGGGCGCCTCCACCTGCTCCTCGACGGGATCGCCGCTGACGACGCAGCTCTGCGCCAGCGCCGCGCGGACCGTGCCCCGCGCGACCACGCCGCCCAGCCTGCGCTCCAGCACCACTTCGGCCGAAAGGCTGGACAGGGACGCGAAGCCGAACCGCGCCGCGAGCGCGTCCCGCTCCACCGCACTGGTCTCGATGTCGATCGTGCGCGGCGCCTGGCCGAGCATGTCGATGCGCACCGGGCGGCTGAGTTCCGGCGCGCTCATGCCCGGGGCAGCCTTCCCGCGAGCAGATCGGCGAAGGCGACCGGCTCCAGCGCAGCGCGGAACCGGATCAGCCGCGCCGCCACCGCCTGCACGGCTTCGTCTGAAGGAGGCTCTTCGCGGAAGATGTTGCGCCGCACGGCGTCGGCGAACGCCGCTTGGTCGCCGCCGGCGTCG
>DASVQT010000084.1:0-7967 GCA_036388975.1 Allosphingosinicella sp.
CTGAGCCTCAGACGTCTTCCGGCAGGACCTGCGTGTCGGTGCAGACATTGTCGTCGCACGCCTTGTGGAGCTTCCAGCCGAGCCAGGCCGAGACCAGGCACATGGCGGCGGCGAGCAGGAGCTGATCCTCGACCGCGATGCCGGCGACGGACAGGCCGATGGCGATGAGCGAACCGATCACCATCGCGCCCGAATTGACGATGTTGTTCGCCGCGACGGTGCGCGCCGCCTGCGCCTTGGGCACGGTGGTGGTCAAGAAGGCGTAGAGCGGGACGACGAACATGCCGCCCGCGAAGGCGATCCCGAAGAGCGAGCCGAGCAGGGGGACGATGGCGGGCTGGCGGATGAATTCGCCCACTTCGTAGAGCCGGTCGCTCGCCGGCCAGTTTGCCGAAACGAGGTGGAAGAAGACGACGAAGATGCCCATGCCGATCACGGCGGGCGCGCAGTAGCGGGCCGAGACTTCGCCCTTCAGGAGCCGGTTGATGGCGATCGAGCCGAAGGCGACTCCCACCGAGAAGATGGCGAGGAAGAGGCTGGCGACTTCGCGGTCTGCGTACAGGACATTCTTCACCAGGGGCGGGAACTGGATGAAGAGCACGGCGCCGATCGTCCAGAAGAAGCTGATCGCGACGATGGCGAGGAACAGGCGCGGAATGTGAAGGGTCGCCGCGATGAGGCGCGCGGAGGAACGGAAGACGTTGAGATCGATCCGGTGCCCGTCCTCCATCGGCGGGGCGGGCGGCACCTGCCGGCCCGATATGTAGCCGACGAGCGCAACGGCGACGACGGCCACCGCTGCGGCCTGGACCGAGATCAGGCCCGCGAGCAGCGTGCCGCCGAGGATCGCGACATAGGTGCCCGCTTCCACCATGCCGGTGCCGCCGAGCACTTCCTCCGGCTTCAGATGCTGGGGAAGGAGGGCATATTTGATCGGCCCGAAGAACGTCGAATGGACGCCCATGGCGAACAAGGCGAGGAGCAGGATCGGGATGGCGAGGCTGTTCACCGCTATGCCCTGCCAGGCCATGAACAGGCCGAGCGCTCCGACCAGCATGATCAGGATCTCGCAGAATTTGACGATGCGGATGATCTTCGCCTTGTCCCGCGCGTCGGCGAGCTGGCCCGACAAGGCGGAGAGCAGGAAGAAGGGGAGGATGAAGACGCCGGTGGTGACGGCGGAGAACCAGGCTTCGTCGGTTTCGCTGTTATAGACTTCGTACACGACGAAGAGGACCATCGCGTTCTTGAACAGATTGTCGTTGAACGCGCCCAGCATCTGGGTGACGAACAAGGGCAGGAAACGGCGCTTGCCGAGCAGGCCCACGGCGGAAACGGTCATGCTTTTGCGTGCGCTCCGGGCGCGGGCGAGGCGGCGGACGCCTGTTGAGTTCTCACGATCGGCATCCTCTTGCCCGGCGAATACCGGCCGGGGGGCAAGTCATAAGCCGAGGGATTGCGGAGGGGCAAGTGTTTGCGGGCGGTCAGGAAGCCCACGACTCCGTTCGTCCCGAGCAGGAATCGAGCAGGCGAAGCCGTGGCGAGAGCCCGGGTCGAGGGACATGGCGCCGCGCAGGTCCCTCGACACGCCGTCTCGACTGCGCTCGACGACTGCTCGGGACGAACGGTGGTTCGGACGTTGAGGCGGAGCGCTGCAAATCGTCCTTCGACAGGCTCAGGACTAGCGGCGTGGGAACTTCAGAGGCAGTGTTCGCACATCGATCCGTCAGGGCTGAGCCTGTCGAAGGACGATTTACCCGCCAGGCGCCGGCGCGTCCAAACCCGCCCCTCCCCAAGCGCGTGCATTGGCGCTAAGGCGGGGCGCCGATGCTGACTTTGCCCAACCTGCTGACGCTGTCGCGGATCTTCGCGGTGCCGATTCTGGTGTTCCTGCTCTGGAAGCCGGGCTGGTACGATTATGCGGTGACCTTCGTGCTCTACTGCATGGTCGGCATCACCGACTATTTCGACGGCTATCTCGCGCGCGCCCAGGGGACGGTGTCGCGCCTCGGCGTGTTCCTCGATCCCATCGCCGACAAGATCATGGTGGCGGCCGTGATCGTGATGCTGGTTTCGACGCGGAACGAGAGCGGCATGCCCGTCATCCACAGCTTCCACATCATACCGGCACTGGTCATCCTGCTGCGCGAGATCGCCGTATCGGGCCTGCGCGAATTCCTCGCCGGGCTGCGCGTCTCGCTTCCGGTCAGCCACCTCGCCAAATGGAAGACGACGCTGCAGCTCGTCGCCTTGGGCGCGCTCATCCTTTCGGGCGCCGTGCCGGACTGGAACTGGGTCGAATATGTCGGCCTCGGCTCGCTCTGGGCGGCGGCGGTTCTGACTTTGGTAACCGGCTGGGACTATCTGCGCGTCGGCCTCCGGCACATGGACTGAGGCGGAGGAACCCGATGGACTTCGCCAAGCGCGCCTTCGACCACAGCTACCATATCGATCCGATCGTGCGATCGCTGCTCGACACGGATTTCTACAAGCTGCTGATGCACCAGTTCATCTACCTTCGGTATCCGAACGTGGACGTGAGCTTCGGCCTCGCCAACCGCACGAAATCGGTGAAGCTGGCGGACGAAATCGACATCGGCGAGCTTCGCGAGCAGCTCGATTTCGTGCGCGGCCTGCGCTTCCGCCCGTCCGAGATCGTGTGGCTGCGCGGGCAGAGCTTCTACGGGCAGCACGGTCTGTTCGAGGAAAGCTATCTTCATCACCTGAAGACGCTGCACCTTCCCGATTACGAGCTCGAAGCGGGCGAGGATGGGCAGATCCGGCTCGTCTTCCACGGCGCTTGGACGCAGACGACCCTTTGGGAAATCTACGCCCTCGAGATCATCAACGAGCTTCGCTACCGCCGGATCATGCGCGGCATGACCCCGTCGCAGCTCGACATCATGTATGCGCGAGCCAAGGTGAAGCTTTACGACAAGCTGGTGCGGCTGCGCTCCGTCGAGGGGCTGAACCTCACCGACTTCGGGACCCGGCGGCGCCACTCGCACCTGTGGCAGGAGCATTGCATCCTCACCGCAAAGGAAGTGCTGGGCGACGCCTTTACGGGCACGTCCAACGCTTATTTCGCGGCCAAGCACGATCTCGAGGCCAAGGGCACGAACGCGCACGAGCTGCCGATGGTGATCGCGGCGTTGGCCGGAACCGACGAGGACCTGCGCGAGGCGCAGTACAAGGTGCTGAAGCAGTGGCAGAACGTGTATCGTGGCGGGCTGCTGGTCATGCTCCCAGACACGTTCGGGACGACGCAGTTCCTTCGCGACGCGCCGGAATGGGTGCGCCACTGGACCGGGGCGCGGCCCGATTCCAAGAAGCCCGCGCCCGGCGGCGAGGAGCTGATCGCCTTCTGGCGTGCGCGCGGCGAGGATCCGGCGGAAAAGCTCATCGTCTTTTCGGACGGCATGGACGTGGCGCTGCCCGGCCAGACGCCGAACGGGTCGGACATTCCCGAAGTGCATGCGCACTTCGCCGGACGGGTGCGGGTCGGCTTCGGCTGGGGGACCAACCTCACCAACGATTTTCTGGGCTGCCACCCGGACGCGCCGGACCGGCTGAAGCCGATCAGCCTCGTCTGCAAGGTCGCCTCGGCGAACGGCCGCCCGGCTGTGAAGCTCAGCGACAATTATGAAAAGGCGACGGGGCCGGCCGACGAGATCGAGCGCTACCGGCGCGTGTTTGGCACCGCAGGCGTTGCCGATGTGCCCGTGACGGTTTGAGGGAGGTTGAAGTGGCTTACGAGATCGGACCGAGCGACGCGCTCGTCATCGTCGATCCGCAGAACGACTTCTGTCCGGGCGGCGCGCTCGCCGTCCAAGGCGGGAACGAGATCATGGCGCCGGTGGCGCAGCTCGCCCGGCGCTTTCGCGCCGCGGGTGGGCTGATCGTGATCACGCAGGACTGGCATCCTGCGACGCACAAGAGCTTCGCGAGCAGCCACGAAGGCGCCTCGCCCTTCGGGACGGCGGCCATGCCTTATGGCGAGCAGGTGCTCTGGCCCGATCACTGCGTCGAGGGGACGCCTGGAGCCGACTTCCATCCGGAGCTCGCCGGCGCGGTCGAAGCGGCGCACCTCATCGTGCGCAAGGGCTACAATCCCGAGGTCGACAGCTATTCCGCCTTCTTCGAGAACGACAAGGCGACGACGACGGGTCTCGGCGGCTGGCTTCGGGACAAAGGGGTGAAGCGCTGCTTCTTCGTCGGCCTCGCTTATGATTTCTGCGTCGCTTATTCCGCGCTCGACGCGGCGCAGCGGCTCGGCCTCGAAGCCGTCGTGCTGAAGGACTTGACCCGCGCCATCGCCATGCCGGCGGGGGAGGGGACGACCGTCGACGTCGCGGAAGCCGGCTTCCGGGAGGCGGGGGTCGCCGTCGCGGCCAGCGAGACCGTCTGAGCGCCCGAGTTCCGCCTGATCGATTTTGTCGCTGGACCTGAGTGGTTTTCCTCATTTCCTGATGCGCCGCGAAGGAGACTAGGCTTCGCGCAAAGACAGAAAGAGGAGAGCGGAACATGGACGCGAAGACTGGCGATATGGGCGGCGGCTGCCCGGTGGAGCGGCCGACCACGGTGCGCTCCCTCCTCGGCCGGCAGAATCGCGACTGGTGGCCTGAGTCGCTTCCGCTCGAAATCCTCAACCAGGGCGGGACGTCGCCGGACCCGATGGGCGAGGACTTCAACTATGCCGAAGCGTTCAATGGCCTCGATTATGCGGCGCTGAAGGCCGACCTCAAGGCGCTGATGACCCAGAGCCAGCCCTGGTGGCCGGCCGATTACGGCCATTACGGGCCGCTGTTCATCCGCATGGCCTGGCATGCGGCCGGCACCTACCGAACGGCCGACGGGCGCGGCGGCGCCAACAGCGGCCAGCAGCGCTTCGCTCCGCTCAACAGCTGGCCGGACAACGGCAATCTCGACAAAGCGCGGCGCCTCCTCTGGCCGGTGAAGCGCAAGTACGGCAAGCATATCAGCTGGGCCGATCTCTTCATCCTCGCCGGCAATGTCGCGATCGAGGATATGGGCGGTCCGGTGTTCGGCTTCGGCGGCGGCCGCCGCGACGTCTTCGAGCCGGAGCGCGACATTTATTGGGGCTCGGAAGAGCAGTTCGTCGGCCATCCCGACAACAAGACCCGCATCCTGCCGGAGGAGGAGCTGGAGCTCGAGCATCCACTCGCCGCGATCCAGATGGGCCTCATCTACGTCAATCCCGAAGGGCCGGGCGGCGTCCCCGATCCGCTCCAGTCGGCGCGCGACATCAAGATCACCTTCGAGCGCATGGCGATGAACCATGAGGAAACGGTGGCGCTGACCGCCGGGGGCCATACGTTCGGAAAGGCGCACGGCGCGGGCGATCCGAGCCTGGTCGACGCCGCGCCGGAGGCGGCGGACATCACCCTCCAGGGCCTGGGCTGGGCGAGCGCGCACGAAAGCGGCTTCGGCGAGCACACCATCACCAGCGGCATCGAAGGCGCCTGGGTGAACACGCCGACGGAATGGTCGGAGAATTATTTCCGCCTCCTGCTCGACTATGAGTACGAGCTCGTCCGCTCCCCGGCCGGCGCGCAGCAATGGCAGCCGATCGGCCAGCGCGAGGAAGACATGGCGCCCGACGCCCATGTGCCGGGCAAGAAGGTGCCGACCATGATGACCACCGCCGACATGGCGCTGAAGATCGATCCGGAGTTCCGCGCCATTTCCGAGCGCTTCAGGAACGACCATGAAGCGTTCAAGGACGCCTTCGCGCGCGCCTGGTTCAAGCTCACCCACCGCGACATGGGTCCGAAGGTGCGGTACCTCGGGCCCGAAGTTCCGGCCGAGGACCTGATCTGGCAGGACCCGGTGCCCGCCGGAACTGCCCTCTCGGATGCGGACGTCGCGGCGTTCAAGTCGAAGATCCTCGACGCCGGCTTCAGCGTCGGCCAGCTGGTCAGGACCGCCTGGGCGTCCGCTTCGACCTATCGCCGCTCCGACCATCGCGGCGGCGCCAACGGCGCGCGCATCCGGCTCGAGCCGCAGCGCGGCTGGGCGGTGAACGAGCCGGAAGAGCTCGGGCGCGTCCTCGCCGGGATCGACGCGCTGCGCGGATCGATGTCGCTCGCGGACGCGATCGTTCTTGCCGGCACGGCGGCAGTCGAGAAGGCGGCGCGCGACGCCGGTTTCGACGTCGAGGTGCCGTTCACCGGCGGCCGCGGCGATGCGAGCGAAGAGTGGACCGACGCCGAAAGCTTCGCGGTGATGGAGCCGGTGGCGGACGGCTTCCGCAACTATCTCAAGACCAGGCACAGCGTGAAGACGGAGGAGCTGCTGCTCGACCGCGCTTCGCTGCTCGGCCTTTCCGTGCCCGAGATGACGGTGCTGCTCGGCGGCCTCAGAGTCCTCGGCGCCAATCACGGGGACAGACCGGAGGGCGTGTTCACGAACCGCAAGGGGCAGCTTACCAACGACTTCTTCGTCAACCTGCTCGACAACGATACCTTCTGGAAGGTCGTCGACACGAGCGCCGACGAGGAGTTCATCGGCTACGACCGCGGCGGCAATCACGAGAAGTGGCGGGCGACGCGTACCGACCTCATCTTCGGCGCCAACAGCCAGCTTCGCGCCGTCGCCGAAGTCTATGCGGAGAGCGGGCACGAGGAAAAGTTCGTGCGCGACTTCGTTCGGGCGTGGACCAAGGTGATGAACGCCGACCGCTTCGACGTGCCGCAGAACCCTGACAGCGTCGAGCCGATCGGGATCGCGGAACCGGCGGCGGCGGAGTAGCGCCGCGCCGGCCGGAAGGAGAGGCAATCGACAGGGCGGCGGCGCGGGTGCGCCGCGGTGCCGGAGACACAGGATGCGCCGCAGCGACGTCGAAGGGCTGGACCCCACCCGCACCCATTGGGTGCCGGCCGTCGTGGCGCCGTCGCGGAACTGGGCGGGCGCGCCGGGCTGCCGGCGCGGCGCGCGCTCTCTCATCGAAGGCACGACCTTTCGGCCGAGCCGCGACGAGTTCGAAACTTTCGAAAGCGCGGCGTCCTGCCTCAGCTGGATCATGCTGCACCGCGGCGAGCTCAACCGCGCGCTGGCCGGCGCCAGGGTCAGGCCGGTGCCGCTGAGCCGCTGGCTGCTCGGCCTGGATTGAGCGCGCCGATGATCCGGCGGATGGCGGCGCCGAGCAGCTGGAACTCGCTTTCGCGCGGGCTCGATCGGCGCCAGATCAAGGCGATCTGGCGGAAGCCGTGATCGGAGCGGAGCGGCTTGGCTTCGACCTTCGTCCCGTCGAGAATGCCGGCCTCGATCGCCATGGCGGGGATGAAGGTCAGACCCAGGCCGTTGTCGACCATCTGCACGAGCGTGTGGAGCGAAGTTCCCATCATCGCCGCATGGGCGCGCAGATCCGGACGGTTGCAGGCCGATAGGGCATGATCCTTGAGGCAATGGCCGTCCTCCAGAAGGAGCATACGGCTTTCGTCGATCGCGCCGATGTCGACGCGCTTGCCCGGCGGCGCTTCGCCGGCCGGGAAGGCGACGTAAAGCGCATCCTCGACGAGGGGCACCGAGTCGATGTCTCCGCAGGCGAAGGGCAAAGCGAGCAGCACGCAATCGAGCTGGCCGCGGTGAAGCGCCTCGCATGCGGAGTGGCTGGTCTCCTCGCGCAGGTACAGCTTGAGCTCCGGCCATTCGCGGCGGAGGCTCGGCAGCATGGCGGGAAGAAGAAAGGGCGCGATGGTCGGGATCACGCCCATGCGCAGAGAACCGTGCAGCGGCTGGCCCTCGGCGCGAGCCATTTCGACGAGTTCGTCGGCTTCGCGGAGGACGCGAACGGCCTTGTCCGCAATGCGTTCGCCGAGCGCGGTGAAGCGGACGACGCGGCGGGTCCGCTCGACGAGGCCGACGCCGAGCAGGGTTTCGAGTTCGCGAAGCCCGGCGGAAAGGGTTGACTGCGTGACGAAGCAGGCGTCGGCCGCGCGGCCGAA
>DASVQT010000085.1:0-7671 GCA_036388975.1 Allosphingosinicella sp.
GCGAGATTGTGCTGGCGCTGTCCCACCGTGCGGTAGACGCGCGGCCCGAGATCGAGCCGGAAGGCGCCCATCTTGTCGCTTTCCTGTCCGAGCTCGCGGCCGATGACGTAGGATTTGGACGTCTGGCCGGTGCGTCCCTCGCCCCAGTCGTAGACGAGGTTCACGCCCACCACCGGGATGAAGAGCAGCTGGTTGTTAACCTGCAGCGCCTTCATTTCCTCGCGCGGCATGGTGACGGCGCCCTGGATCAGGCCGCGCTCGCCGGGCGGGAGCTCGCCAATGACATGGGTCTTGCGGCCCTCGCCCTTGGTCTTGAAGAAAGCGCCGATTTCCTTGTCCTGCTCGCGGCCGGCATTGAACATCCGGGCGTTGATCCGGATGTTGCGCGCCGGGCTCTTGCCGGTGTTGCGGATGACCATCTCGAAATCGACCGAGGCTTCGTCGCCGGTCGCGGCGGCGCGCTCCGCCTTGAGCTCGAGTTCCAGCCACGGGCGGGCGACCGGCTCCGGCCGGGGCGGCGGCGGCGGATTGTCGAGAAGCGCCGCGGCGGCCATCGCTTCCGAGATATCGGCAGAGCGGCGGCGGCGGCGCGCAAGGGCGAAACCGCCGAGGCCGAGCAGCGCGAGCGCCGGCACCGCATAATAGTAGAAGGGCGTGGACGCTGCGGGCTGAGGCGCGGCCGCCGGTGCTGAAGGAGCGGCAGCGGGTGCGCTTTGCGGCTCCGTCGCGACGGGCGGCGGCGCCGGCGGAGCCTCTGCGGGCTGCCCCTGGGGAAGCTGGAACACCTCCTGCGGCTGCGACGGCACTTGCGGCGCGGGCCGCCGCTCCGGCTCGGCAGCGCGCGGCGCGTCGCCCGACGGGCGTGGACGGGCCTCGGCGGGCCGAGGCGCGGGCGGCTGCTGCGACGGCGCCGGGGTCCGCGCCGCCGGAGCCGGTGCCGGGGCGGGCGGGGCAGCCGGTGCGGGGGCGACCGGCTGCTCGCGCGGCGCGGCCTGGCGCTGGCCGGGAAGGCGGAAGTCCTTGAGCTGCGGCGGCCCGAGCGTGTTCGACGTTTCCTGGGCGCGCGCGGGCGCGCCGGCCGCGGCCAGCGTCATGCCCGTCAGTGCGGCGACCATCAGTCTCCGGCGGAATATCAACATCTTAAGGCGTCCCCACTTGCGCGCCCTTTACCGGCGGGGACGCTCCCGAGTCTAGTCGGGCGCTTGGCCTTCGGGGATGAACGGCCCCGCCCGAGCGCTCAATGGCGGGCGCCATGCTCCGCATCCGGCAGAAGCAGCGCGTCCGAGTCCTCTCGAACCCGTCGGCAGCGAACGATCTCCCGCTCGCCCGCCGGCGCGATCTCGATAAGCGCGGCGTCGTCGCCCTGCGACGCCCAGACTAGGGCATGCCCGGGCTCGAGGCCCGCTTCGCTCCGGTAGCGCAGCCCCGAAGCGGCGGGGTCCGGCACCATCGGCATTTCCACCCCACCGATGCTGAGCCGCGCCGGCACCCGGTTGGGATCGCCGCCGTCGTATCGGACAATCGCCGTCCGGCCGTCGGCGCAGGCATAAGCAAGGCCGGCCGGTCCATCGGGTGTCTCCGCAAGGTGGCCGCAGGCCGCGAGCAGGGCCGCCGCCGCAAGTCCGAGTTGAGCGCGCATCGTTCGTTCGCCTCCCCGTTCTTCATGGTGCCCCCGCGCCGCCTGCGAGATCAAGAGCGCCGCCGCTCGTCCGCCCTCGCCCTGCCGAGCAGTGGTCCAAGCCGTTGGCCCGATTGGGGCTTTCATCCCTTCCCCGCCGCCGCTAACGCGACACCCGTCCGTTGAGAGGGTCTCCGCCGGGCGCTGCGAAGGGGTGAAGGACGTTGCGTAAGCTGGGCATGATCGGCGGTCTGAGCTGGGTCTCGACCGCGCTCTATTACGAGCAGATCAACAAGGGCGTGAACCGGCGCCTTGGCGGCGTCGCATCGGCGCCGCTCCTCATCGAAAGCGTCGATTTCGCGCATTTCAGCGCCCTGCAGCACGGCGGCCAGTGGGACGAGGCGGCCCAGATCCTCGCCGATTCGGCCCGGCGCCTGGAGCAGGCGGGCGCAGGGGCGCTCGTCCTATGCTCCAACACCTGCCACAAGATGTACGACACAGTCGCCGCCGCCGTGTCGATCCCGATCCTCCACATCGGCGACATCACGGCGGCCAAGCTCGCCGGCGACGGCGTCAAGCGCGCCGGCCTCATCGGCACCAAGTTCACCATGGCCGAAAGCTTCTATCGCGACCGGATCGAGGCGGCGGGCATCGAAGTGTCCGTTCCCGATCCTGGCATGGCGCAGGAGATCGACCGGATCATCTTCGAGGAGCTCGTCCGCGGCACCGTCAGCCGCGTCTCCCAGCGCACGCTCAAGACCTGCCTCACCATGATGAGCCAGGCCCGCAACCAGGCCGTGATCCTCGGCTGCACGGAGCTCGTCATGCTCGTCGATCCGGGAGCCAACGTCCTCCCGGTCTACGACACGACGGCGATCCACGCGCAGGCTGCGGTGGAATGGATCCTGGCGGAAGACGCCGCGACTGCCTGAACCGCTCGGTCCGGCGCGCCGATCCTAAAAGGTCCGATCCGGACACCATCTCCGTCCATGTCCTTGCCTTCTCGGCACATTTAGCGAACGATGCCCACATTGACGGGGGTCGGCGGACAATGTCATCAAAGTGCAACAGGGTGCCGCTGGGGGCGAAGAATGGCGGCTGAGGAACTGGCTTCGATCGATTACGGAAGCGAACGGCGCTTGCTGCTCTTCGCCGACAGCGAAGGCACGCTTGCCCGCGCCCGGCACACGGTGGCGCTTGCCGGGGCAACTGTGGCCGACGCCCGGCTGCTCGACGGCGCGGTCGATCGGCTCGCGGAGCAGGTCCATGCCGATGCGGTCATGCTCGAAGTGACCGGCACCGGCGAGGGTCTCGAGGCCGCGCTCGATCCGCTGCTCGACGCGCTGGAGCTCCGCGCCAGGAACCGGCTCCACGGCAGCGTCATCGTCGCCCCCGAAGCGCTGATCGACCGCATCGCCGCGCGCACGCCGCATTGCGACATCTACCATCTCTGCCGGCCGAGCGAGATCGAGCGGGTGGCCGCCGTCGCGCTCGCCGGCACGCGCCGGCAGCCGCGCCTTCACGACGGCAAGGAAGACATGAGCGCCGTGTTGCGGCAGCTCTCCGACGAAGTGGCGCGGATCGCCGGCATGCTTTCGACCCTGGCCCAGGACGAGACGGGGGAGGGCGGCGAAGCGGCCGTGGAGGGCGGCGCCGGCGGCGGCAACGCCAAAGACGAGCCGGCCGTCGACGCAGCCCTGATCCGCTCGATCATCCGTGCGAGGCGCCTGCGCGACAGCTTTCTGAAGGGCGGCCTGTTCGCCGACCCGGCATGGGACATGCTGCTCGACCTTCTGGCGGCGCGCCTCGAACAGCACCGCGTCGCCGTGTCCAGCCTGTGCATCGCGGCCGCCGTGCCGCCCACCACGGCGCTGCGCTGGATCAAGACTCTGACCGACCGCGGCATCCTCGTTCGCTGCGCCGATCCGGCGGACGGCCGCCGGGTCTACATCGAATTGTCGGACGAAGCGGCCCGGTCCCTCACCGCCTATATCCGCGCCGCCCAGCGCATCAGTCCACTGGGGCTCTGAGCCGCAGGCGCTTGCTCTCGCTTGGCGCCGGTGGCAGGGGACCGGCGACGGAGGGCGGTTAGCTCAGTTGGTAGAGCGTCTCCTTTACACGGAGAGGGTCGGCGGTTCGAGCCCGTCACCGCCCACCAGGCACCCGCCGCGCGTGCCGCGCGGAAGGGCTCAGCCCCCGAAGCTAGCCGCCGAGCCAGCCGGTGAGCCAGAGAAGGACCAGGGTGCCGATGGCCGTGACGATGAGGGAGGTCCCGCATCCCGCCCGGTTCGAAAAGAAGAAGAACAAGCCGATTCCTCCGTTGATGCGCGGCGCCAACGCATGGCGGCGCGAAGCGAGCCCGGCGGCATGAAGCCGCCCGGCTTCACTGGCGCCGGCCTCGACCGCGCGGACCGGCTGCGGCTCGATCCCGAGGCTGTGCGCGCCCTTGCCGCCTCTCCCGACGCGCGGCTGCTCCGGATGCAGGGCCTCGATCCGATCGCGGGCGAGGACAGCCGCCTATCCTGGGACTGCGCAGGCGGCGACGATGCGGCGGCGCTGATCTTCCTCGGCCTCAATGGCAAAACGCCGGTGTTCGCGCCGCTCCCGCGCCTGGACGGTCCCCGGCCGAATCCGCGTGCCGTTTTCGGCCTCCTTGAAACCATGCCGGCCGACGAGGTCGCGCTCTGGGGTACGGCGCGCAGCCTGATCGAATGGCACAACCGCCACCTTTTCTGCGGCGTGTGCGGAAGCGAAACGCGGCCGTTCCGAGGCGGCTGGGGCCGCAAGTGCGACAGCTGCCGCGCCGAGCATTTCCCGCGGGTCGACCCGGTCGTGATCATGCTCGCCGAGCATGAGGGCCGCGTCCTGGTCGGCCGCCAGCCCCAATATCCGCCGCGCCGCTACTCGGCTCTGGCCGGCTTCCTCGAGCCCGGCGAGTCGGTGGAAGAAGCGGTGGCCCGCGAACTGCACGAGGAAGCGGGCGTCACCGCAACCTCCGTCCGCTACGTGGCCAGCCAGCCCTGGCCGTTCCCCGGCTCGCTGATGCTCGGCTGCATCGCTCCGGTAGAAAGCGACGCGTTGAACCTGGACGGCGAGGAATTGGAGGACGCTTTCTGGGTGGAGCGGAGCGGCGTGGAAGCCGCGCTCGCGGGCGATCCGCAGGCCCCTTTCAAGGCGCCGCCGCCTTTCGCCATCGCCCATACCCTCTTCGAACGCTGGCTGGCGGGCGCCTGAGCCGGCTTCGCGCACCGCACCGTCTTGCCCCGCCGCACCCGCCCTTCTAAAGGGGCGCGGATCAAAAGCAGCAGCGCGCCTCCTCGCGCGCCCCTCGGAGGCTGGAAAGCGGCATGGACGACCGGTTCAACACGATTGCAGGATGGACGCTGGGCGCGAGCATCGTCTTCCTCGGCGCCTGGCTTGTGACCGGGGAAATCTTCCATTCCGAACGGCCCGAAAAGATGGGCTATCCGATCGCGGGCGTGGTCGAGGAAGGTGAAGGCAAGGCGGAGGCCGAGCAGCCGATCGCCCATTATCTGCAAAGCGCCGACGCGACGCGCGGCCAGGCCCAGTTCGCCCGTTGCCAGACCTGCCACACGATCGAGCAGGGCCAGCCGAACGGCCAGGGCCCGAACCTGTTCGGCCGCATGGGCGCGCCGATCGCGAGCGTCGCCGGCTATTCCTATTCGCCCGCGCTCCAGGGTAAGTCCGGGGAAGCGTGGACTTGGGAGAATATGAGCGCCTGGATCCTGTCGCCGCGCCGCTTCGCGGACGGCACCAAGATGAGCTTCGCCGGCATCAGCGACCCGCAGGACCGCGCCGATCTCCTCGCCTACATGAACACCAAGGGCGGCAGCCTCCAGATCCCGCCGCCGCCCGCCGCCGCGCCGGCCGCTGCCGGCGGCGACGGGTCGGACAGCCCGGCCGAGAATGCCGCCCGTGCCGCCGATGCGCCGGCTCAGGGCGATCGCGGCGCGCCGCAGCCGACTCCCAACGTGCAGACGCCCGGCAAGTCCGGCGGCGAAGCGGCCCCGAATGCGGGCCGCGGCGACCAGCCGAGGCCGACCGGCCAGTAAGCGAGCGCCAGCGAGGGAGCGGGGGCGTCGAGGCCGTTTCGCCCGGCGCCGCGCGCCGCTAGAGCCGGTTCGTGGACGACGAACTCAAGGCCTCCATGTCTCCGGACGAGCTGCGCGCGGCGATGCGCACGCTCGGCTATCGAACGCAAAACGACCTGGCGAGCGCGATCGGCGTCAGCCGCTCGGCCGTCAGCCTCTGGCTGGAAGGCAAGGTCGGCGTTCCCCGCCCGGTCGCCATGCTGCTGAGGATGCTCGTCGCCGCCCAGCGCCGGATCTATTGAACCGGACGGTGGAGCGCGTGAACCGGGCTTCGACAGGCTCAGCCCTGGCGGTCGATCATGAAGCCCGCCGTCGGCACACCCACCACCGCTAGCCCTGTGCCTGTCGAAGGGCGGGTTGCCGCGCTCAGCCCACCCCTCCTTCCACGTGAAATATTCACCGCCGCTGGACGCCCGCGCCGCGGCGCACAAAAGCTGGCGACACGCACCTTTCACCGATTCTCACAAGGACATCCACCATGGCGACCGACGCGGGCACGATCCTGAAGCGCATCGAAGACGAGGAGATCGAGTGGGTCGACCTCCGCTTCACAGATCCCAAGGGCAAGTGGCAGCACCTTTCCATGGTCGCCTCGGCGATCGACGAGGACCAGCTCACCGACGGTTTCATGTTCGACGGCTCGTCGATCCACGGCTGGAAGGCGATCAACGAAAGCGACATGATCCTGATGCCGGATCTCGACGCCGCTTATGTCGATCCCTTCTCGGCGACGCCGATGCTGATCCTGTTCTGCGACGTCGTCGACCCCGCCTCGGGCGAGCTCTACGCCCGCGACCCGCGTTCCACCGCCAAGCGCGCCGAAGCCTATCTGAAGGCAACCGGCATCGGCGACACCGTTTATGTCGGGCCCGAAGCCGAATTCTTCATGTTCGACGACGTCCGCTTCGAGGACGGCTACAACAGCTCCTACTTCAAGATCGACGACATCGAGCTGCCGACCAACACGGCCACTAAATACGAGACCGGCAATCTCGGCCACCGGCCGCGCGCCAAGGGCGGCTATTTCCCGGTTGCGCCGGTGGACAGCGCCGTCGACATTCGCGGCGAGATGGTCTCGACCATGCTCGAGATGGGCCTCCCCTGCGACAAGCATCACCATGAGGTCGCCGCCTCGCAGCACGAGCTCGGCCTCACCTTCGGCACGCTCGTCGAAACCGCGGACCGGATGCAGATCTACAAATATGTCGTCCACATGGTCGCCGCCGCCTACGGCAAGACGGCGACCTTCATGCCCAAGCCGATCAAGTCGGACAACGGCTCGGGCATGCACACCCATTTCTCGATCTGGAACGCCGCCAAGCCGCTCTTCGCCGGCAACGGCTATGCGGGCCTGTCCGAAATGGCGCTCTACTTCATCGGCGGCGTCATCAGGCACGCCAAGGCGCTCAACGCCTTCACCAACCCGACGACCAACAGCTACAAGCGCCTTGTTCCCGGCTTCGAAGCGCCGGTGCTGCTCGCTTATTCGAGCCGCAACCGCTCCGCTTCCTGCCGCATCCCCTATGGCACCGGCGAGAAGTCGAAGCGCGTCGAATTCCGCTTCCCGGACGCGCTCGCCAATCCCTATCTCGCTTATTCGGCGATCCTGATGGCCGGCATCGACGGCATCCAGAACCGCATCCATCCCGGCGAGCCGATGGACAAGAACCTTTACGACCTGCCGCCGCAGGAGTTGGTCAATGTGCCGACGGTGTGCGGGTCGCTGCGCGAGGCGCTGGTGAGTCTGCAGAACGACCGCGCCTTCCTGACGCGCGGTGACGTGTTCAGCGACGACCAGATCGACGCCTACATCGAGCTCAAGTGGGAAGAAGTGATGCGCTGGGAGACCACGCCGAGCCCAGTCGAGTTCGACATGTATTACAGCGCCTAAACAGGCGCTGGTGACGGCAAATTTGTCGTCCACCATTCCGTAACTCCTTC
>DASVQT010000086.1:0-2172 GCA_036388975.1 Allosphingosinicella sp.
GCCCAATTTCATGGACGTCCAGCACAAGATCGAGACGGAGGCCGACGCGCAGGCCTATCTCGACCGGATCGACGCCCTCCCCCGCCTGATCGACCAGGAGGTCGCCTTCGCCCGCGCCGACGCCGCGGCCGGCATCGTCCCGCCCGGCTTCATCCTCGACAAGGCGATCCGCCAGACGCGCACCGCACTCGGCGAGCGGGGCGCGCAGAACCTGCTGGTCCGCTCGCTGGTGAGGCGGGCGCGGGAAAAGAATCTGACCGGCGACTGGGAGGGCCGCGCCGTGCGGATCGTGGACGGGCCGCTCGCCGCCGCGCTCGGCCGCCAGGCGGAGATGCTGGAAGAGCTGCGGCGCGGCGCCGGCGACCAGGCGGGGATCGGGAGCCGGCCGGGCGGCGACGCCTTCTACGCCTTCGCGCTTCGCACCTATACGAGCACGGGCATGTCGGCGCAGGAGGTTCACCGCCTCGGCCTCGCCGAAGTCGCCCGGCTCACCGCCGAGGCCGACCCGCTGCTCCGCGCCCAGGGGATCGGCGACGGCCCGATCGGGCAGCGCATCGCCGCGCTGGAGCGGCTGCCGGGCCAGCTCTTCGCGGGAGACGATGCCGGGCGGCGCGAACTCCTCACCTATATCGAAGGCTGGATGACGCGCTTCCGGGCGCGCATGCCGGAAATCTTCCAGTCGATCCCGACCAGCCCGATGGAGGTCCGCCGGGTGCCGGTCTCGATCGAGGTCGGCTCCGCCGGCGCTTATGCCCAGGCGACCGATATCGAGGGCACGCGCCCGGGCATCTTCTACATCAACCTTCAGGACGTGAGCAGCCGCCCGCGCTTCGGCCTGCCCACGCTCACCGCCCACGAAGCGGTGCCCGGCCATCTTTGGCAGGGCGCGATCGTCAATTCGGCGCGGGACCTTCCCATGTTCCAGCGCGCGACCGGTATTTCCGCCTTTGCCGAAGGCTGGGGCCTGTACGCCGAGACCCTGGTGGACGAAATGGGCTTCTACCGGGACGATCCCTTGAGCCGGATCGGCATGCTGCAAAGCTTCCTGTTCCGCTCCGCGCGCCTCGTGGTCGACACCGGCATCCACGCCATGGGCTGGAGCCGCGAGCAGGCGATCCGTTATTTCATGGACACGGTGGGCCGCAACCGGGCCGCGACCGAGCGGGAGATCGACCGCTACGTGGCCCGCCCCGGCCAGGCCGCCGCCTACAAGATCGGCCATAACGAGATGCTGCGCATCCGCGAGGCGACCCGCCGCCGCCTCGGCGCCCGCTTCGACCTCAAGGCCTATCACGACCTCGTGCTGCTGAGCGGCGACATTCCGCTGGAAGTGCTCGCGTCGCTGGCCGCGGGCTGGGACGGCGGACGGGCGGCGTAGCGCGCGGGTGGCCGCTTCAGCCAGGCTCCGGCGGGCGGCGAACCGGCTCCTCGCAGCGGCGCTGGCGCTTGCGGCGGCAGCGGCGGCGGCGAACCTGTATCCCGATCCGCTCTTCGCTTATTCGGCGCGGCACGGCGCGTTCACCATCCGCTCCGACCGGCCGATCGGCCCCGCCATGGCGCGGGTGATCGCCGATGCGGAGCGGCGGCTCAGGACGTCGGAGCTCTACGATCCGAGCGAGCGCTTCGACCTCTTCATCTGCAACGCCCGCTGGCGGCTGATGCTGTTGACGCGCAGCGGCGCCGTCGGCGGCTCCACCGACACGATGGTCACGCGCAACATCTACATCCGGGAAGCCCACATCGAAGGCAACCGCGTGCTGATCGGTCGCGACGTGCTCGCCGATGCGGATGCGAGGCCCCTGTCCTATTTCATCGCGCACGAAGCGGCGCACGTCATCCAGTCGCGGCGCTTCGGCCGTCTTTTGTCGCTGCGCACACCGAAATGGCTGGTCGAGGGCCATGCGGACATGATCGGCAAGGGCGGGCAATTCGACGCGGCGGCGAACCGGGCGCTGCTCCGCGCCGACGACCCGATCATGCGGAACGATCATGCACGCCGCGGCCTTTACCGGCGCTATCACCTGATGGTCGCGGCAACCATCGCAGGCACCGGCAGAACCGCCGCGCAGCTCTTTGCCGACCCGCCTGCTGAGCAGGAGGCGCTCGGCTATGCTTTAGGTCGGTGAGGGCGTGGAGCGGGTGAAGGGAATCGAACCCTCGTCGTAAGCTTGG
>DASVQT010000087.1:0-6635 GCA_036388975.1 Allosphingosinicella sp.
CGCATCGCCTCGCGCCGCGCGCTCTACGTCGCGGTGCTGCTCCACGACATCGCCAAGGGCCGCGGCGGCGACCACAGTGTCCTCGGCGCCGAAGTCGCGGAAACGCTCTGCCCGCGCCTTGGCCTGTCGCCGGCCGAGACCGAGACCGTCGCCTGGCTGGTGCGCTGGCACCTGCTCATGTCCGCCACCGCCTTCAAGCGCGACCTGTCGGACCCCAAGACCATCCAGGATTTCGCCGAAAAGGTCTCGAGCCCGGAGCGCCTGCGCCTCCTTTTCCTGCTCACCGTGGTCGACATACGCGCGGTCGGCCCGGGCGTGTGGAACAGCTGGAAGCGCCAGCTGATGCGCGAACTGTTCGACAGCGCCGAGGAGCTGCTCCGCCTCGGCCACAAGCAGAAGGGCAGGGGCGAGCGGGTGGCCGCCATCCAGGCGGAGCTCGCAGACCGCCTCGGCTGGGACGATCCGCATTTCACCCGCCTGACCTGGCGCCTCCCGGACCCGTACTGGATCGCCGAGCCGCTCGACGTCATTGAGAAGAATGCCCGCTTCGTGGACGCGGCCGACCGCAACCCGTCGGGCACCAAGCCCTTCGCCGTCTCCATCCAGGACGAGCGCGGGGCGACCCTGGTCACCGTCTACGCCAAGGACAATCCGGGCCTTTTCTACCGCCTCGCCGCCGCCATCAGCCTCGCCGGCGCCAACATCATCGACGCGCGCATCCACACCACGAACGACGGCATGGCGCTGGACAACTTCCTGATCCAGGACGCGGACGGCACGCCCTTTGCCGATCCGCACCAGCTCAAACGCCTCGACAAGGCCGTGACCGACGCGGTGAGCGGCGCCGAGCCTTCGCTTGCCCGGCTCGAGGCCAAGGCCCTGCCGCTGGTGCGCAGCGAAGCGTTCCGGATCGAACCCGCCGTCTTCGTCGATAACCAGGCGTCGAGCCGCTACACGGTGGTGGAAGCCAATGCTCGCGACCGCGCGGCTTTGCTCAGCCATCTGGCCCTCGCCATTTACGAAAGCCGCGCCGTCATCCATTCGGCCCACATCGCCACTTATGGCGAGCGCGCGGTGGACGTCTTCTACCTCACGGACCTCCAGGGCGCGAAGATCGACAACCCGGCCCGGCTGAAGGCGCTCCAGGCGAAGCTGCTGAAAGCCGCCCGCTTCGGCGAAGCGCAGCGCAAGGCGGCC
This sequence comes from Allosphingosinicella sp., assembly GCA_036388975.1. Taxonomy (GTDB): domain Bacteria; phylum Pseudomonadota; class Alphaproteobacteria; order Sphingomonadales; family Sphingomonadaceae; genus Allosphingosinicella. Next base: position 1,198 of record DASVQT010000087.1, read on the forward strand.
TGACGCCCGCACGCTGCGACCCGTCCTTCGACAAGCTCAGGACGAGCGGTGGTGCCTTGCCGACCGCTCCCACATCACCGCACCCGCCAGGGCTGAGCCTGTCGAAGCCCGGATTGCCCGCACCAACGCAGGCGAGGCCATGAAAAAGGCCCCCGCCGTTTCCGGCAGGGGCCCCTTTCTCGCCGTGCCTGCGCTTAGAAGCGGAAGCGGCCGGTGACGCCGAACGTGCGCGGTTCGGCGAGGTAGGTGGAGAAGAGCTGGTTGGCGGTGGCGAAGTTCGCCGGGTTGGTGCCCGTCGGAGCGCCGAACGCCTGGACCTGGGCCCGCGTATTGGCGCCCTGGAACGGCGAGTTGAACGCAACCTGCTGGTAATCGACGTTGAACAGGTTCTGCGCCCAAAGCTCCAGCGACCAGCGCTGCTCGGGACCGCGGATGCCGACGCGGGCGTTCACGATCGTGAAGCCGCTCTGCTCCTTTTCGGGGAACAGGTCGGAGCCCGTATTGTAGTCCGAAGTCGTGCGCTGATCGACGTAGAACAGCGCCGTCAGCCCCGAATTGCCGATCCGCGGCGTGTAGGTGACCGAGGAGGTGACCACGAACTCCGGCGCGTTGGACAGCTGGTCGCCCGGCAGGAGGAACAGCGCAGGATCGAGCGGCACGCCCGTGCTGCGGCCGACCAGCTCGCTCCTGTAGCGGGTGTTCGCATAGGTGACGCCGCCGGTGAACTGCAGGCTGCGCGTCGGATAATAAGCGGCTTCGAGCTCGACGCCCGTCGAGAGCACGCCGCCCTCCACGTCGTCGGGATCGCAGGCGCCGGTCGCGGCCGACGGGTCCTGGTCCGCCGAGAAGGTGATGTTGTTGAACGTCGTCGTGCCGAGGTCGGCGCCGCAGGCGTTGATGTTCTGCACCAGGAAGACCGAGCCGTTGAACGTGTTCAGCTGGAAGCTCGAGAAGGTCTGGTGAAAGGCCGCCGCGTTGAAGATGAAGTTGCGGCGGGTATATTTGAAGCCGAGCTCGAAGGCGTTGACGATTTCGGCGTCGAACTGGAGGTTCTGGACGCCGAAGCCGCCGGTTGCCGCTTGGCGCGGATCGCCCGGCGCGAAGACCGGGTTGCCCAGCGCCGAGCGGTCGAGGTTGAAGCCGCCCGCCTTGTAGCCGCGCGAATAGCTTCCGTAGAGAAGCCAGCGCGTGTCGGGCCGCCAGGACAGCACCGCCGTGCCGGTGAGCTCGTCTTCGTCCCGCTCGTCGGAAAGGTTCAAGGCGTTGAGCGCGCTCGAGCTGTTGCCCTGGCAGGTCAGGTTGACGATGCCGGCCGCGAGCGGCTGAAGCGCCGCCGGCAGCGGGGTCGCGCCGCCGCTCAGGAAGTTGGCGAACACCGCCTGCTGGGTCGGGCAGACCGTGTTGGTGTTGTTGAAGTTCGCGCGGAACTCCTTGTTCTCGTTGGTGTAGCGCAGGCCGAGCGTCAGGCTGACCTCGTCCGAGATGTTGATGATGTTATGGGTGAAGACGGCCCAGTTGCGGCTGTCCTGGAAGTAGTTGGCGTTGTTGTCGCCGACGTTGTTCACGGTGCTGAGGCGATCGAGACCGCCCAGGATCAGCGGCGCGGCGGCGCCGAACGACGCGCCGAGCGCGCCGCGGCCGGCCGCGCTGAGGCAGCCCGGAGCCGCCGGGTTGCGCAGCGCCGCCGTCGGGTTGGCCGTCGCGACGAGGCGGCAGGCGGCGAAGGCGCCGTACTGCGTCCCGAAGCGCAGGTTGTCGCGGACGTGCAGATTCTCGTTCGAGAAATAGCCGCCGACCAGCCAGTCGAGCACGCCGCCGAAGGTCGAGCCCTGGAGGCGAAGCTCCTGGGTGAAGGTCTCGAAGCCGCGGAACGAATTGCCGTCGTCGTCGCGGTAGAGGATGTCGACGTTCGAATAATCGGTGTCGGACGGGCCTTCCGCCTTATAGTCGCGATAGGCGGTGATCGAGGTCAGGCGGGCGGCGCCGAGATCGTAGTCGATCTGCATCGACACGCCCCAATCGGTCGTGTCGCCGCGATAGGTGCGGCCCGGCGAGACCGAGATGTCGCGGCGGAACGGGTCGCTGCCCGACGGGAAGGTGCCGCCGAGGCTGGTGAGCACGTTGACGATGCGGTTGGAGGCCGCGACCGAAAAGTCGCCGGGGACGCCCGGCGTCGGGTCGGTCGTCTCGGCGGTGGAGAGATAAACGGCGCCGCAGCAGCTTTCGCGCCGCGTCGTGTAATCGCCGATGAGACGGACGGAGAGCGAGTCGTTCGGCTCGAACAGCAGCTGGCCGCGGGTGAACAGGCGGTTGCGGTCGTTGACCCGCTCTTCGGTGCCGCCGGACGCGTTCACCACGTCGAGGAAGCCGTCGCGGCGCACGCCGACCACGTCGAGGCGGAAGGCGATATTGTCGGTGATCGGCCCGGTAAGGCCGAGCTGGCCGCGCATGAAGTCGTAATTGCCGTAGGTGAGCTCGGCCATGCCGCCGAACTCGAATTCCGGACGGCGGCTGATGACGTGAATGAGGCCGGCCGACGCGTTGCGGCCGAAGAGCGTGCCCTGCGGGCCGCGAAGCACTTCGACGCGCTCGATCTCGCCGAGCTCGTTGAGGCCGGCGCCGGCGCGCGAACGGTAAACGCCGTCGATGAACACGGCGACCGAGCTTTCGAGGCCCGGATTGTCGCCGACCGTGCCGATGCCGCGAATACGGGGCGAAGCGTTCGCCTCCGTGCCGGTCGAGGAAACGAGAAGCGACGGCGCGAGCTGGTTCAGCTGGCGGATGTCGGTCGCGCCCGAATTCTGGAGCGTTTCGCCCGACACGGCGGACACGGCGAGCGGCACGTCCTGCAGGACCTGACGGCGGCCCTGGGCGGTGACGACGATGTCCGGAGCGCCGCCATTGTCGACAACGGCGTCGCCGTCCTGAACGGCGCCCTGCTCCGTGCCGCTGTTGGTCGGCGACGGCTGCTGGTCGGGCTGCGGCGATTGCGGCTGAGCGGCGAAGGCCGGCGTGGCCATGGCCACCAGGCCGGCGGACAGCAGCCAATAGGATTTAGACATATTAGAACCCCTCCCAATTATCTCATTTGGAAAGAGAGCTAACCAAAAGCGCCGCCCCTCGCCAGTGGGAAGCGCGGAAACCCTAGGGTTTTCGCCGATTATTGCATTTCCGCAACTATTGAGTTGCGATTAAAAACGCGTTGTACAGGCCTTCCCCTACGGAATGCTGGCACTTGGCGTAGGCCGGTTCCGCCGAGCGGACGTGTAACTTGCCCCCGCCGGACAGCCGACGCGCGCGGCGAGGGAGATCAAAGGCTCCGGAACGCCCCCAAACCCGCAGGGCTGAGCCTGTCGAAGCCCGGATCGCCCGCACTGGGTACGGCAAACCGCCCTTCGACAAGCTCAGGGCTAGCGGTGTGGAGATGAGGCGGTCCGAAAGCGCGACCGGGTCGCCTCGAGCTTATTTCGGCGAAAGCACCATCAGCATCTGGCGGCCTTCCATGCGCGGATGCTGCTCGACCTTGGCGGTCTCGGAGACGTCCGCCTGGACGCGCTGGAGGAGCTGCATGCCGAGCTGGCCGTGGGCGAGCTCGCGGCCGCGAAAGCGCAGGGTGATCTCCACCTTGTCGCCTTCGCCGATGAAGTCGCGGACCTTCTTCATCTTGGTGTCGTAATCGTGGTCGTCGATGTTCGGACGCATCTTGATCTCCTTGATCTCCTGCGTCTTCTGCGACTTGCGGGCGAGGTTCGCCTTTTTCTGCGCCTCGTACTTGAACTTGCCGACGTCCAGGAACTTGCAAACCGGCGGATCGGCGTTGGGCGAGACCTCGACGAGGTCCAGGCCCACTTCGGCGGCCTGTTCGATCGCTTCGGCGGTCAGCAACACGCCGAGATTCTCGCCATTCTCATCGATCACGCGCACCTTGGGCACGGAGATGAATTCGTTGAAGCGAGGACCGTTCAGCGGCGGCGCCTGAGGGCGCCGGATCATGGGCGGACGTATAGCAATTTCTCCTGAAGCTATGGAAGGGTCACGAGTTAGTCGCTCCCGCGCCGGAATGAAAGGCGTGGGAGGCTGCGAGTGTGTCTTTTCCGCGCGCCCTGTGGCCGCCGCGCCGCGCCGTTCAGCGCCGCGCCCGTCAAGACCGCTCGCGCCGCCACGGCACGAATTCGCCAAGCGAGCAGCCTCCGAACTCGATGCCCGAATTGGGATCGAACACGCGGATGAGCTCGCCCGAGCACAGGTTGGTGCCGAGGGTGCGGGTGCGGATGGCGTGCCACGATTTGATGTCGGGGCACGAACTGCGCGCCCGGTTCACGTAGACGACGTCGCCCGGCCCGTCGAACAGGATGGTGTCCGGCCCGGCGCCGCGGGTGTTGCGCACGTCCTGGAGCCGAACGCAGCTTCGCGGCGCGCCGGCCGTGCGTCCCGCCAGCGCCTCGGCAAGCGCGTCGGCCTCCACGGCATTGCCCACCGCGGCCGCAGCGGCCGACATTTCGTCGGACTCGTTCACACAGCCGGCAACGAGCGCGGCGGCCGCGACGGCGAACAGCATCCTCAATGGCCTTCTCCTTCGAGGGCCCAACGTTTCAGCCGCGGAAGCTATCCTTCCACGCCCGCCGCTCGGCCAGTTCGGCTGCGGAGCCGACCCGCACGAACGGATTGGTCGCCCGCTCGAGCGCAATGGTGGTCGGCACCGTCGCCTCTCCCGCCGCGCGCGCCGCCTCCACGCCGCGCATCCGATCGACCAGCGCCTCGTTGTCCGGCTCGGCGGCGAGCGCGAAGCGCCCGTTCGAAAGCGTATATTCGTGCGCGCAATAGACGCTTGTCTCGGGCGGCAAGGCGGCGAGGCGCTGGAGGTTGGCGTGCATCTGCTCGGCCGTTCCTTCGAACAGCCGCCCGCAGCCCATGGCGAACATCGTGTCGCCGACGAACACCGCCGCTTCGGAGGCGAAGTGATAGGCGATGTGCCCGGCCGTATGCGCCGGAACCTCGAGCACCGCGGCCTCGATACCGCCCAGCGTCACCCGGTCCCCTTCGCCGACATGGCGGTCCAGCGTCGGGATCCGCGCCGCTTCCGCCGCCGGACCGGTGACGAAGCAGCCTGTCCCCGCTTTGATCGCCGCATTGCCGCCGGTGTGGTCCGGATGCCAATGCGTGTTCCAGATCTGCGAGATCCGCCACCCCCGCGCCGCCGCCTCCGCCATCACCGGCTCCGCGACCGCCGGATCGACCACCACCGTCTCGCCCGATGAGGGTTCGTGCACCAGCCACACGTAATTGTCGCTGAGCACGGGGATGCGGACGATCTCTACCATGTGCCGGTGTTCGGCATCGACGCCCAGGGCTCCTGCGGCGGCAGCCTGTCTCCCGCCTGGAGGAGCTCGATCGAAATATTGTCGGGCGTTCGAACAAACGCCATGTGGCCGTCGCGC
>DASVQT010000088.1:0-6596 GCA_036388975.1 Allosphingosinicella sp.
AGGCGGATCGCGTGCCATTCAGCGCGGCAGAGATCGCCCCGAACAGGTTGGCCGTGCTTTCCCCGACCAAAGATGCGCCGCTTGCAAAGCCAAGCGATCCTATGTCCAAGGCGAAAGACGAGCCGGTCGATTGCAGTCTCAATTGCCGGGTGAAGCGGCCGTAGCGATCATTTGCGGCCGCCAAATAGGCGCCGATGACGTAGTTACGATATTGCGTCTGATCGAGTCCGCACCGGGTGGTGCCCGGCCCCAGCGTGACGCACCTGTCACCGCTCTCCGGCGAATGATAGGCCCCCAGAACAGCCATGTTCAGCGGCCCGAGCGCGCGCGGCAATGCGCCGCTACTGCTGTCGGATGCTGCCGTCCGACCAATCACCGGCTCGGGCTGTCCTTGAAATCCGGCGCAGGCACTCAGGAGTGCAAGCGGAGCGACAACGGACAGCCTAGAAAGTCTATGAAGATTGATTGCGCGACCGCGCGGAAACGTAAGTCGCATGAGCCCCCCTCTCTGCGATTCGATGCACGATCATCCAGCGATTTCGGCGCCACGGCAAGACCTTAATTAGCGGCGAAACGAATTACGCCTTCGCAGATGTCGCGCCGCGCCCGGCCTTCCACTTCGAGGCGCCTCAGATGAGCCATAGCCTCGCCAGTGGCGAGGCCGAGGATCGAGTCGTCGATGGCGCGGCCGAAAAGGATGGAGAAGCAATCCACGGCGCGGCGCGGCTGCGCCTGGAGGTGGCGGTGGAGCGCGTCCAGCCGGTCGAGATGGCCGTGCTTGAGGGCGTCGAGCCGGGCGTGCAGGCCGGTGAAGGGCTCGCCGTGGGAGGGCAGGACGAGGAGGTCGTCGGAAAGGGTGCGCAGCTTGTCGATCGAGGAAAGCCAGTCGCCGAGCGGATCGGCGAGCGGTTCGCTGAGGCTCAGCGACACGTTGGAGGTGATGCGCGGCAGGACCTGGTCACCGGCAATCATCACGCCTCCCGCTTCGTCGACGAGGCAGGCATGTTCGGGGCAGTGCCCGCTTCCGACGACCACGCGCCACTCCCGCGCGCCGATCCGCAGGCCGTCTCCGTCGCGAATGCGGACGAAGCTCACCGGGACGGGACTCGCGACCGAAGCGAAGCGGCCCCAGCCCTTCGCCGCTTCCTGCGCGATCCGGTCCTCGGTCCAGCCGGCGCCCCGCCAATAGGTGACGGCCGCGTCCGGCGGCGTGTCGCGCACGTCGCTGGTCAGCATGCGGGCGAACAGCCACTCTTCGCGAGTCATCCAGAGCGACACGCCGAAACGCTCGGTCAGCCATCCGGCGAGGCCGATATGGTCCGGGTGGAAATGAGTGACGATGATCCGCGTCACCGTGCGTCCGGCGAGCGGACCGGCGAAGAGGGCGTCCCAGGCTTCGCGCGAGGGCGGGATGTCGAGACCGGTATCGACCAGGGCCACTCCGCGCTCGTCCGCGGGACCGTCGTCCAGCGCCCACACGTTGATGTGCTTGAGCGAGCCCGGCACCGGCAAGCGTGCCCAGCCGACCCCTTCGGCGATCGGGATGATCTCGCCCATTTCGGGCGCGCGCCGGCCGAGCGGGTAGGTCAGGCCCTTGTGGCTGTAGGCGACGTCGGCGAGCGCCGCGTCCGGGGAGACCGGTTCGGGCGTCACTGGATCGGGCGCGCCAGGCTCAGGAGACTCAGCCATTCAGACCTCCGTTCGTCCCGAGCGAAGTCGAGGGGCGCTGCACCGACCTCATCATCTGCGCCCCTCGACTTCGCTCGGGACGAACGAGGCTGTCGTGCTGCACCTCGGACAGAACCAGGCGAGCAGCCGCCTCAGCTCCGGAAGATGCTTTCGGCGGTCGGCTCGGTGTTGGCGCCTTCGCCGGACAAAGCCGCATCGGCGGCGTTGGCGGCGGCGGTGCGCTGGGCGCGAAGCTCCTCGATCAGGGCGTCGCGATCGCGCTCGGTCCGGCCGTCGTCCGCGGTCGGCTCGAGACCGGCGGCCTTGGCGGCCTTGGCGACCACGGCGTCGAGCTCGCGCTGCGAGCACAGGCCCAGCGTCACCGGATCCTTGGGCTGGATGTTGGCGATGTTCCAATGGCTGCGGTCGCGGATCGCGGCGATGGTGGTGCGGGTGGTGCCGATCAGCTTGGAGATCTGGCCGTCCGTCACTTCCGGATGGTTGCGGATGATCCAGGAAATGCCGTCCGGCTTGTCCTGCCGCTTGGAAACCGGCGTGTAGCGCGGCCCCTTGGTGCGGGTGATCTTGTCCGGCTCCTTCTGCATGCGAAGGCGATAACCGGGATCGAGCTGGCCACGGTCGATCTCGTCCTGGGTCAGCTCGCCGGCGCGAAGCGGATCGCGCCCGGTCAGCTTGGTCGCGGCCGTGTCGTCGGCAATGGCCTGGATTTCGAGGATATGGAGACCGCAGAATTCGGCGATCTGCTCGAAGGTGAGGGCAGTGTTGTCGACCAGCCAGCTGGCGGTCGCGTGGGGCATGAGCGGCTGTGCCACCGGTATTCTCCGGACAAAAGAAGGGCCGCCCCTTCACGGAGCGGCCACTGGTTGCCCGAAGCCTTAACCCGACGCCGCTCCGAGGGCAAGCGGAGAGGCCGCGCTGCAACACCCTTTGCGCGAAACGCCGCAGCGGCTCGAAATCCGGCTTTACGCCCGAAAAAAGCGGCGCAAATATAAGGACGTGGCAGGCGCGGGGGCGCCTTGCAGAAGGGGGAATGAGAGAATGAAGAAGGTGATGATCGCGGCGCTTCTGGCGGCGCAGCTGGCGGTGCCTGCGCAGGCGGCGGATCTGGTCGACACGCGCACCAGCGAGAACATGCGCTCCGGCGGGTTTGCGGGCGCGCGCGTCCGCGTGTCGCTCGATGCCGAGCCGCGCGAGCGCGTCCGCGCGGCTCTTACGCTCGCGCCGACCCGGCACGACGTGCGCGGCGACGGCTCCGCGCGCGTGCGCTTCGGCGAAGGCCTCGAATTCGGAATGACCGACCGGCGCGGCGCGAGCGTCAGCTTCGCCGGAACCCCGGTGCGCGACCTCGTCAGCCCGGTGGCGCCGGACGGCCAGCGCCGCAACATCTCCACCGTCGGCTGGGTGGCGATCGGCGCCGGCGTGGTCGCGGCCACCGTGTTCACGCTCTACGCTCTGTGCGGCGACGGCGAGATCTGCTCCACCGACGACGATTGAGGCGAGGCGCTGCGCCGGTACCTCCGGCGATTCGAATCGAACGGCCGGTCCGCCATGCGGGCCGGCCGTTTCTTTCTGGGGCGCGTGCCTAGGATCGCACCTGAAGGACGATCTTGCCGACATGCTCGCCGCTTTCCATGCGGCTCTGCGCGTCGGCCGCTTCGGAGAGAGGGAAGACGCTGTCGATGACGGGGCGAAGGCGCCCCTCCTCCACATGCGGCCAGACGGTGCGGGCCAGTTCGTCGGCGACCAGCGCCTTGAAGGCGGCGGGGCGGGCGCGAAGGGTGGAGCCGGTGAGCGTGAGGCGGCGCATCATCACCTTGGCGATGTTGAGCTCGGCCGCGGCGCCGCGCTGAACCGCGATCGAGACATGGCGCCCCTCCTCGGCGAGACAGTCGAGGTTGCGCGCCAGATAGTCGCCGCCCACCATGTCGAGGACGATGTCGACCCCTGCCCCGTTCGTGATCCGCTTCACCTCCTCGGCGAAGTCGTGCGACCGGTAGTTGATCGCGTGCGCGGCGCCGAGTTCCAGCGCGCGGCGGCATTTCTCGTCCGAGCCGCAGGTGACGATCGTCTCCAGGCCGAACAGGGTGCCGAGCGCGATCGCCATGGTGCCGATCCCGCTCGTGCCGCCGTGAACGAGGACGCGCTCCCCGTCGCGCGCAAAGGCGCGCTCGAACAGGTTGGTCCAGACCGTGAAGAGCGTTTCGGGCATCGCCGCCGCCTCGGTCATGCCGAGCGCTTCGGGCACGGGCAGGCACTGGCCCGCCGGCACGGCGACATATTCGGCATAGCCGCCGCCCGCGACAAGGGCGCAGACCGCCTGCCCCTCCACCAGATCGACGACGCCCTCGCCGAGCCGCACCACGACGCCGGCAACTTCCAGGCCGGGGATGGTGGGGGCGCCGGCAGGCGGCGGGTAGAAGCCGCGGCGCTGGAGGATGTCGGGACGATTGACCCCGGCAGCGTGCACTTCGATCAGCACCTCGCCGGCGCCGGGCTGCGGCGCCGGCCGCTCGACGAGGCGAAGCACCTCAGGGCCGCCCGGGGCGTCCGGGTCGATCGCCATCATCCGGCCAGGAAGGTCGCTCATCTCGCGTGAAGCACTCCGCTTGCATGTGCCTCCTACCGTCGCGCGGCGGGTTGACACAAGCGGGCGAAAGGGACGAATTTCGGCCCATGGACCTCGACGAGCTCTTTCCTTCGAAGCCGGACGATCCGCTGACGTTGCTCACGAGGCAGGATCTCGATCCGCTCTCCGTCGCCGAACTGGAAGCACGCATCGCCCTTCTCGAAGGCGAGATCGCGCGGGTGCGGGCGAAGATGGATGCCGCGGTTCAGTTCCGCGCAAGCGCCGACGCGATATTCAAGAAGTGATGCAGGCGCCGGCCATTCCGGTCTCCGGCCGCGCGAATGTCCGACAAATTGGCGACGGCTTGATGAACCGAATGCCCGCCCCGACATTAGAGACAACAAGCAGTCCGTGAATCGGCGCGGGCGCCCAGGAGTAGTTTCATGCCGTCCTTTGCCCGCGAACTGGAACAGACGCTGCACAACGCGCTCGCCGAAGCGAGCGGACGCAGGCACGAATATGCCACGCTCGAGCATCTGCTGCTCGCCCTCGTCGAAGACACACATGCTTCCAAGGTGATGGGCGCCTGCGGCGTCGACCTCAAGGAGTTGAGCGACGCGGTGCGTGCTTATCTCGACACCGAGCTCGAAGCGCTCAAGGTCGAGGCGGACACCGATCCGTCGCCGACCAGCGGCTTCCAGCGCGTCGTCCAGCGCGCCATCCTCCACGTCCAGTCGTCCGGCCGCGACGAAGTGACCGGCGCGAACGTGCTCGTGGCGCTCTTTTCCGAGCGCGAAAGCTATGCCGTCTATTTCCTCCAGCAGCAGGATATGAGCCGGCTCGACGCGGTGAGCTATATCAGCCACGGCGTCGGCAAGGGGCAGACTCCGGCCGAGCCGACCGAGGTCAAGGGCACGGAAGAAGCCAAAACCGAGGACGGCAAGAAGAAGCCGGAATCGGCGCTTAAGCAGTTCACCGTGAACCTGAACGAGAAGGCCGCCGAAGGCCGCGTCGATCCGCTGATCGGGCGCGGTCCGGAGGTGGACCGCACGGTGCAGATCCTTTGCCGCCGCTCCAAGAACAACCCGCTCTACGTGGGCGATCCGGGCGTCGGCAAGACGGCGATCGCGGAAGGCCTGGCAAGGAAGATCATCGAGGGCGACGTGCCCGAAGTGCTCAAGCCCGCCGTCATCTATTCGCTCGACATGGGCTCGCTGCTCGCCGGCACGCGCTATCGCGGCGACTTCGAGGAGCGGCTGAAGGCGGTGGTGAACGAACTCGAAAAGCTCCCCCATGCGATCCTGTTCATCGACGAGATCCACACGGTGATCGGCGCCGGCGCGACGTCGGGCGGTGCGATGGATGCTTCGAACCTCCTGAAGCCGGCGCTCTCCGGCGGCACGATCCGCTGCATTGGGTCGACCACCTACAAGGAGTTCCGCAACCACTTCGAGAAGGACCGGGCCCTGCTCCGGCGCTTCCAGAAGATCGACGTCAACGAGCCGACCGTTGAGGACACGATCAAGATCCTCACCGGGCTGCGCTCCGCCTTCGAGGAGCATCACAGCGTCAAATACACGCCCGATGCGATCAAATCGGCCGTGGAGCTCAGCGCGCGCTACATCAACGACCGCAAGCTGCCGGACAAGGCGATCGACGTGATCGACGAGGTCGGCGCGATGCAGATGCTGGTGCCGCCGAACAAGCGCAAGAAGACGATCACCACCCGCGAGATCGAGGCCGTGATCGCCACCATTGCGCGTATCCCGCCGAAGAGCGTGTCGGCCGACGACAAGAAGACGCTCGAGCATCTCGACCGCGACCTGAAGCGGGTCGTGTTCGGCCAGGATGCAGCGATCGGCGTGCTCGCTTCGGCGATCAAGCTCAGCCGCGCGGGGCTTCGCGATCCGGACAAGCCGATCGGCAACTATCTCTTCTCGGGGCCCACCGGCGTCGGCAAGACAGAGGTGGCGCGCCAGCTCGCCTCGATTCTCGGCGTGCCGCTGCAGCGCTTCGACATGTCGGAATATATGGAGCGCCACTCGGTCAGCCGGCTGATCGGGGCCCCTCCCGGCTATGTCGGCTATGATCAGGGCGGCCTCCTCACCGATGCCGTCGATCAGCATCCGCACAGCGTGCTGCTGCTCGACGAGATCGAGAAGGCGCACCCGGATCTGTTCAACATCCTCCTTCAGATCATGGACAATGGCCGCCTCACTGATCACCACGGCAAGACGGTCGATTTCCGCAACGTCATCCTGATCATGACCACCAATGCGGGCGCGAGCGACATGGCACGCGAGGGCGTCGGCTTCGGCAACATCACTCGAGAGGGTGAGGA
>DASVQT010000089.1:0-6045 GCA_036388975.1 Allosphingosinicella sp.
CGCTCCACCCGCTCGCCGAGCCGGTCGCGCCCACGGTCCTGTAGCACGAGCAGATCGAGCCGCACCCGCCGCGCCAGCGCTGGCCCGAGCACCGCCTCCGCCGCCCGCTCGAACGCCGCGCCGTACTGATAAGCGTCGCCCGCGCGGTAGCTCTCCGCCAGCGTCAGCGCCGGGATCCGGCTCAGCACCGCCTGCGACGCCGGGTTGATCGCGTGGCCGGCGAGATGGGAGCCGATCGACGCCGGTCGTCCGCTGAACCCCCGCAGGTGCAGATGCTGCGACATGCGCGCGCCGTCGTTCACCGGATAATTGTCCCAGAGAACAGGCCTGCGCCGCAGCGCCTCCGCCACCCGCTCCAGATGCCCGGGCGAATATTCCGCGGAACACACCTCCTCGCCCGTCCAGAACACGCCGACGGCAGGATCGAGCAGCCGTCCCAGATCCTCCAGATACCCTTGGGGCCGCTGTCCGAAGGCGACGTCCAATATGGGATCGTCGGAATAATAGCTCGGGCAGAAGAGCAGCCGCTCCGCCACCGGATGCTCCGCGGCGAAATGCACGATCGCCGCCTGACGCGCGGCGAGGTCCGGAATGTCGCCCCTCATGTCGTCGAACAGGATGGCGAGATCTTCCGGCTCGAGTTCGGCAAGCGCGTCGAGCTTGGCGGCGAGCGGCGCCTTCCAATCCTCGTCTGCGTGCAGGTGCAGCTCGAACGGGCTCAGCCCCAGGCCGAAGCGCACCCCTTCCGCCCGGCAATGCGCCCGAAGCGCCGCCAGCTTCTGCATCTCGGAGTCCGGGTGCGGCTCCTGCCACCGCTTCCTCAGGTAGGTGTCCGCCTTGGGCGCATAAAAATAGAAGCGGTAGCCGTACGGGGCGAGGAAGCTGACGGTCTCGCGCCGCTCCTCCCAGCTCCACGGCCGCCCGAAAAAGCCTTCGATCAGGCCCAGCTCAGGCGTCGAGGACATTGATCGCCTCGTGCAGCCGCGCTTCGATCTCGTCTCGCTTCAGCCCCGGCGCGATCGCCTCGCCGAAGCGCATCGTCACGATTCCGGGTCGCTTCACGAACGAGCGGCGCGGCCAGACCTCGCCGCTGTCCAGCGCCAGCGGCACCACCGGAAGCTTGAGCGCGCGGTACAGGCCGGCGAAGCCAGGCTGCAGCGGCGGCCGTTCGCCCGGCGCCACCCGTGTTCCTTCCGGAAAGATCACGATCGGCCGTCCTTCGCCGATCGCCTCCTCGGCGGCCCGCATCATGTGGCGCAGCGCCGCCGCGCCGCCCGCCCGGTCGATCGGAATGACGCCGTACATCTTCGTGACACGGCCGAAGAGGGGGATTTCGGAAAGCTGCCGCTTCATGACCACGGCCGGCCGGTCGAGCAGCATCACGATCTCGAGCGTTTCGAACATCGACTGGTGCTTGGCCGCGACCAGCACCGCTCCGGTCGGTACGTCGCCCTCCACGCGAGTCCGGATGCCGAGGATCGCCGCCGCGCACCAGCGGTGAAAGGCCGTCCAGCGCCGCGTATGCCGCCGCACCGCCTCCCGCCCGAACAGGGCGGCCGGAAAGGCCGCCAGCACGAACAGCACGGTGCCCGGGTAGAACAGCAGCGCAAAGAGCAGCGAGCGCAGCGCCGCCATCAGATGCCCACGACGTCGGCGACGCGGTTCAATATATATTTGTTATATTCGGTGAAGAGCTGGCGCAGGCTCGGATTGGAGACCACCGCGTCGGCGACGATCGCGATTTCGCCCTCCAGGCGTTTCTCGATCTCGAAGCGGGCGCGGGGCATGTGCCAGTCGGTGGTGATGAGCCGCATCGATTTGAAGCCGCGCCGCCTCAGCCAGTGCGCCACCTCGTCCGCATTGGAGCGCGTGTCCACCGCCTCGCGGCCGAGATCGATGCAGCAGTCGAAAATGGCGCGGTCGACATCGTGCTCCGCGGCAAGCTCCTGCGGGCGGACGGTACGCTGGACGCCCGAAATCAGCATCCGTCCCGCCTGGCGGCGCCTCAGGATGTCGAGCCCGCGCTCGATCCGCCCGGCCCCGCCGGTCAGCACCACCACCGCGTCGGTCCTGGCGTCGCCTGCAGGCTGCGGCAGGCTGACGACGAAGAAAGCGTAGCCCAGCACATAGACGAGAACGGCAAGCGCGCCGAGGCGGGAAAGGACGCGAAAGATCACAGCAGCCGCGCCAATGCCCTGAGGATGGTGAGCCGCGCAACCAGCATGGCGAGCAGCACGCCGGCAACCGGCAAAGCGAGCAGGATCACCCAGGCATGGTCCGGAAGCTGCGCCGATCCGAGCAGCTCCGATCCGAGCTCGCGCACCCGCCGGCCGATCAGGAGCAGGACTCCGAAGGCGGCGACGAGCCCGACCAGGCTGCCGAACAGGGCGTCGAGCGCGATCCGCCGCTGGAAGAGGCGAGCGACCTGCACGTCGGTCGCGCCCATCAGATGGAGCACTTCGATCGTGCTCCGGTGCGTGTCGAGCGCGGCGCGGGCGGCGAGCACCACCGTCGCCGCCGTCGCGCCCACCATCAGCACGACCAAGGCGATGGACAGCCATTTCAGCGCGCCGACGAGCTGCGCGAGCGGCGCCAGCCACTGCGCATTGTCGTCCACCCGCGCCGACGGCGCCGCCGCGGCGACGGCCGAGGAGACGGACGCGATCTCAGCATGGAGTTCGGGCGTGAGGTCGGCGTCGATCATCGCCGGAATGGGAACGTCCGCCTGCGCCACGCCGGAGCCGAGCCACGGCTCGATCAGCTCGGCCAAATCCTCGTCCGAGACCCGCCGCGCCGAAACGACGCCGGGCAGCCGCTGCAGCGCCGCCACCGCCGCGCGCGCCTGCCGCTCCCGCGCGTCCGGATTGGCTTCCACGATCTGGACGGTGATCCGGTGACCGACGCTCGCATCGAGGTTCGCCGCCGCGCTTCTGAGGCCCAATCCGAAGGCCGCGGCGAGCACGGTCAGGAACATCATGATCGCGATGACCCAGGGCATCGGACCGGAAAGGCGCCCCTCGGGGAGCAGGCGCTTGCCGGCCGCGCCGAAATGGTCGGTGCCGAGCTTCATGCGTCGATCCGCCGCGGCGGGTTGCGCAGCGCGCCGGTGGGGTCCGAAAGCTGGCCGCGGTCGAGCCGCAGCATCTCGGCGCGCTGCACCCGGGCGAAGAGGTGCACGTCGTGGGTCGCGACCACGACGGTGGTGCCGAGCTTGTTGAGAGCGTCGAACAAATGGAGGAGGCGCAGCGCCATGTCCGGATCGACGTTGCCGGTCGGCTCGTCGGCGACGAGCAGTTCGGGCCGGGCGATGACCGCGCGGGCGATGGCGACCCTCTGCTGCTCGCCGCCCGACAATGTCGCGGGCCGCGCGCTGGAGCGATCGGCAAGGCCCACCCACTGCAGCATCTCGCTGACCGGCGTCTGGAGGTCGCGCTCTTCCACGCCCGCGACGCGCAGCGGAAGGGCGATATTGTCGAATGCGGAAAGGTGCGGGACCAAGCGGAAGTCCTGGAAAACGACGCCGATCCGCCGCCGGAAGCCGGGAAGGCGCTTCCTCGGCATGGTGACGATGTCCTCGCCGAACAGGCGGATCAGGCCGCGGCTCGGCCGCTGCGCGAGGTAGAGCAATTTGAGAAGCGACGTTTTGCCCGCGCCCGACGGGCCGGTGAGGAAATAAAAGCCGCCGGACCGCAGCGAAAAGCTGAGGTCGGACAGCGTCTCGGAGCCGGTGCCGTAGCGCAGGCCGACATTCTCGAACTGGACGATGGAGCCGGCACTGTTCAAGAATCCGCTCCAAGGGCGACGGGAAACGCGAACCTTCACATGGCACGAGCCGCCTTGGCGCTTCAAGCACCGGCATTTGCTTGCATGGCGCCTCCGGGACGTGTTTAGAATCCGCTGCCTTTTTCCGGGGGGCGCGGAAACTCGATGATCCTGACCTGTCCTGCCTGCCAGACGCGCTATGTCGTCCCCGACACCGCGATCGGGGCGAGCGGGAGGCAGGTGCGCTGCGCCCAGTGCCGCCACAGCTGGTATCAGGAGCCTTCGAGCGAAGCGCCCGCGCCGCGCAGCGCCCCGCCGCCGCCGCCGGTCTTCGCGACGCCGCCCGCTCCGCAGGCCGACACGCCGCCGCCTCCGCGCCGCGCGCCCGCGCCGCCGCCTCCGCCGCACGAACCCGATCCCGACCCGCCCAGCTACGACGCCTTCGCCCCCGAACCTCCCTTCCGACCGCGCCGCAATCCGGCGCGGATGCGCACCTTGCTGGCGATCGCCGCCGCCATTCTGTTCTGCGCCGGCGCGCTTGCCGTTCATTATTTCGGCATTCCCGGGCTCGGCGGCGCGGCGGCGCGCTCCGGCACGGAGGCGCTGCAGATCGAGTTCACCACCCAGCGCGGCCCCGTTCTCCTCCTCGTCAGCGGGCGGATCAACAACCCGACGGACGCGCGCCAGCCGGTGCCCCAGATGGAGGCGGAGATCCGCGACGCGTCCAACCGGGTCGTGCGCCAATGGTCCCGCCCGCCGCCCATCACCGAGCTCGCGCCGCGCCAGTCGGTGACGTTCAACTGGGCCGAGACCGAAATGCCGCCCGAAGCGCAGCGCCTCACCATCCGCTTCGCCCAAGGCCGCTGATCCATGCGCATCGGAATTCTGACCGGCGGCGGGGACGTGCCCGGCCTTAACCCGTGCATCCGCTCCGTCACCCTCTCCGCCGACGATCTCGGCTGGGACGTGATCGGCTTCCGCCGCGGCTGGGAAGGCGTCATGGCGATCGATCCGGACGATCCCGCCAGCATCGCCGCCAACAGTCTTCCCATCACCCGCGAAGGCGTGCGCGGCATCGACCGGATGGGCGGCACCATTCTCCACACCTCCCGCTCCGATCCGCGCAGCCACAAGGAGGGCGACAGGACCGGCCACGTCCTCCATGTCCTGGAACGCCTCGGCGTCGATGCGATGGTGACGCTCGGCGGCGACGGCACCCTGCGTTTCTCGGCCCACCTCGCCGAACAGGGCGTGCCGGTCGTCTCCATCCCCAAGACCATGGACAACGACGTCTTCGGCACGGATTATTGCATCGGCTTCTCGACCGCGGTCAGCCGCTCGGTGGAAGCGATCAACGCGCTGCGCACCACCGTCGAAAGCCACGAGCGCATCGGGATCGTTGAACTGTTCGGCCGGCGCAGCGGCGAAACGGCGCTTCTTTCGGGCTTTCTCGCCCAGGTCGACCGCACCGTGATCGCCGAAGTCCCGGCCGATCTCGACGCCCTGCTGCCGCTCCTCGCCGCCGACAAGGCGAGCAACCCGGCCGATTACGCGATGTGCGTCATCTCGGAAGGCGCGTCGATCCTGGGCGCGGAGACGAACGACGCCGATGTCCTCTCCAAGCCGGCGAGCGAGCGCGGCGATGCGGGAGTCGGCCACCGCCTGGGGCGCGCCATCACCGCGCGCCTCGGCGTCGGCGTCGTTAACCAGGAGCTCGCTTATCTGATGCGCGCCGGCGCGCCGGACGCGATGGACCGGATGGTCGGCTTCGCCTTCGGCGGCCTCGCCGTGCAATTGCTCAGCCAGCGCGAGAAGGCCCGCATGGTGACCCTCACCAACGGCAAGTACAGCCACGTCGCCGCCGACACCCTCCTTCGCGGCACCCGGTCGGTCGACGTCGACGCCCTGTACGACCGCGAAGGCTACCGCGCCCGCCTCCAGCATGTCGAAGGCATGCCGATGTTCCTGTATTGAGGGACGGGAGCCTTCCCAACACCGCTATTCCTGAGCTTGTCGAAGGACGGTTGGCAGCGCTCAGCCCGGCGAAACCGGGCTTCGACAGGCTCAGCCCTAGCGGGGGTTGATGTGTCTCGACCTCGAGAGCGACCCATTCACCAGCACCGCTAGTCCTGAGCTTGTCGAAGGACGGTTGGCAGCGCTCAGCCCGACGAAACCGGGCTTCGACAGGCTCAGCCCTAGCGGGGGTTGATGTGTCTCGACCTCGAGAGCGACCCATTCACCAACACCGCTAGTCCTGAGCTTGCCGAAGGACGGTTGGCAGCG
>DASVQT010000090.1:0-3889 GCA_036388975.1 Allosphingosinicella sp.
CCGGGCTTCGACAAGCTCAGCCCTAGCGGCCTTGGGGCGGCCGGGGCGCAGGTGCAGGCCGCACAGGCGCAGACCGACCCGGCGCAGACGGAACAGGCGCCGCCGCCGGAGCCGCGCCGACGTCGCGCTCGCTCGCCAGCGCCGCCGCCGCGGACCGGCCCGCGTCCGTCTGCGGGGCCGCCGCCGCCACCTGCCGGTAGAGCCGCTCGGCTTCCGCGCCATTGCCCTGCAGCCCGGCAATGGTGCCGGCGAGGAGGAGAATGTCCGGATTGTCGCGCGCCAGCTCCCGGGCGCGGGCGATGTCTCGCGCCGCCAGCGTCAGATTGTCCTGGCGGGCGTAAAGCGCGGCCGAAAGATACCAGGCCATCGGATCGGCCGGCACCAGTTCCAGCGCGCGGTCGAGATCGGTGCGTGCGCCGGCGCTGTTCTGCAGGGCGACCTGCGCCCGCGCCCGGTCGAGATGCACTTCGCCGCGAAGCTCGGCGGCAAGCGTCGGAACGGCCAGCGCCGAATCGAAGGCGGCGATCGCCCGCGCCGCATCGTCGGCGGCGAGCCAGGCATTGCCGGCCTGCACCCAGAAGGTGGTCCGCCGCGGGCTTTGCGCCGTGTCCGCCTCGCGCGCCGCCTGCTCGTAGGCGGTGGCGGCGGCGCGCCAGCGGCCGAGCTCGACATAGGCAAGGCCGAGGCACTGGCGCGCGTCGAGCCGCCCGCCATTCGCCACCCAGGCGTTTGCCGTCTCCACCGCCCGCTCCGGCGCGACCCGCGTCAGCTCGACGCAGGAGGCCAGGCGCGCCGTGTCGTCGTTTCCGGCCGGATTGGCGGGCGTCGGCGCGGCCGGGGGAACGGATGCGGCGGCCTGAACCAGGCCGAGGGCGATCAGAAAAGGGGTCACGCGGGCTCCATCAGGGCGCCGACGGCCGCGAGGAGAAGGGCGATGTCCTGCGGCCGCGACAGGCGGTGGTCGCCATCCTTGATGAAAAGCGTCTGCACGTCCGCTGAACGAAGTGCCTCGGCGAGGCGCAGCGAATTGCGCCAAGGCACGTCGCGATCCTCCTGCCCGTGAAGCAGGCGCACCGGGCAATCTAACGCGATTTCGCCGCCGAGCAGCAGGTGCCGCTGCCCGCTTTCCCAGAATCTGTGGGTCGTGACGAACGGCGCGTCGCCATAAGGCGAAGGCTGTTCCAGCCGCCCCGCCGCCGCCAGCGCGCGCCGCTCCGCCTCGTCATAGCCCCATTCGGTGAAGTCCGGCGCCGCCGCGATCCCGACCAGGCCCGCAATCCGCTCCGGCCGCGCCAGCGCCGCGAGCAGCATCAGCCACCCGCCCATGGACGATCCGACCAGCACCACCGGCTCCTCCGGCAGGACCCGGTCGATCATCGCCAGCGTGTCGGCGAGCCAGTCGTCCAGCCCTTGATCCTCGAACGCGCCCGCGCTCGCCCCGCAGCCGCCATAATCGAAGCGAAGCATGGCCCGCCCCTGCGCGGCCGCCCATGCGTCGAGCGCCGTCGCCTTGGAGCCCTCCATGTCGGACATGTAACCGGGCAGGAAGGCCATAACGGGCCCGCGTCCCGGGCGGAATTTGAAGGCGAGACGGCGGCCCGGAGCGGCCTCGAGGCTGGACATTTCGATCATTCGCGCGCGCCTAGCAACGAAATGCCGCACCCTGCAAACCGCCCCCTTCGACGCCGCCTGCGGCGTCGCTCAGGACAGGCTTAGACAGGCTCAGGGCTAGCGGTTTTTTTTAATACGGGCCCCTTCTCGGGCCACCACAGCCGCCAGGGCTGAGCCTGTCGAAGCCCGGTTCACCCGCACAAGGGGTGGAGGAAGTGCATGTGTGTCGCTAAACACGCGCGCATATGACACAGCATTTCCGCATCACGCTTCCCGACGGCTCGGTTCGCGAAGTCGAAGAGGGCACGACGCCCGCCGACATCGCCGCCGCCATCGGCCCCGGCCTCGCCAAGGCCGCCCTCGCCGCGCGCGTCAACGGCGAGCTTCGCGACCTCACCCGCCCGCTGGAAGGCGATGCCGAGCTCGCCTTGGTCACCAGCCGCGACGAAGCCGACGCGCTGGAGCTCGTCCGCCACGATTTCGCCCACGTCCTCGCCGAAGCGGTGCAGAACCTCTTTCCCGGCACCCAGATCACCTTCGGCCCGGCCACCGAAGACGGCTTCTACTACGATTTCGCCCCCGCCCCCGGCCGCGGCCCGTTCACGGAAGAAGACCTCCCCCTCATCGAGGAGGAGATGCGCCGCGTCATCGCCAAGGACGCGCCGCTGGTCCGCGAAGTCTGGACCCGCGACCGGGTGCGCCAATATTTCCTCGACCAGGGCGAGACCTTCAAGGCCGAGTGGGTGATGGAGCTCCCGGCCGACGAGACGATCACCATGTACCGCTCCGGCGAATGGGTGGATCTCTGCCGCGGCCCGCACCTCGCCACCACCGGCAAGCTCGATCCGCAGGCCTTCAAGCTGACGCGCGTGTCCGGCGCTTACTGGCGCGGCGACCAGAAGAACGCGATGCTGAGCCGCATCTACGGCACGGGCTGGCTCAACAAGAAGCAGCTCGAAGCGCACATGACGCGCGTCGAGGAAGCGATGAAGCGCGATCATCGCAAGATCGGCCAGGAGATGGACCTGTTCCACCTTCAGGCGGAAGCCCACGGCTCGGTCTTCTGGCATCCGGCCGGCTTCGTCATCTGGCGCCAGCTCGAAGCCTATATGCGCCGCCGCCTCGACGCCGCGGGCTATGAGGAGGTCAAGACTCCGCAGGTGATGGACGCGCGCCAGTGGGAGCAGTCGGGCCATTGGGGCAAGTATCGCGAGAACATGTTCGTCATCCCGGACGAGGTGCCCAACACCGAGGACGAAGGACCGATGATCTCGGACGACGCGCAGTGG
Organism: Allosphingosinicella sp.; assembly: GCA_036388975.1. Classification (GTDB taxonomy): domain Bacteria; phylum Pseudomonadota; class Alphaproteobacteria; order Sphingomonadales; family Sphingomonadaceae; genus Allosphingosinicella. The sequence continues at coordinate 2,901 of DASVQT010000090.1, forward strand.
ATGGCGCTCAAGCCGATGAACTGCCCGGCCCACGTGCTCATCTTCCGCCAGGGCATCAAGTCGTACCGCGATCTTCCCATCCGGCTCGCCGAAATGGGCGTCTGCCACAGGAACGAGCCGCACGGCGCACTGCACGGCATCCTGCGCGTCCGCCAGTTCACCCAGGACGACGCGCACATCTTCTGCCGCGAGGACCAGCTCGTCGACGAGGTCCGCCTCTTCATCGAGCTGCTCGACCGCGTCTACACGGATCTCGGCTTCCCCGATTACCAGATCAAGCTCGCGCTCCGCCCCGAGAAGCGCTTCGGCTCCGACGAAATGTGGGACTGGTCCGAGCAATCGCTGCGCGATGCGGTCAAAGCGGCCGGCCGCGACACGCCGGGTTATGGCTGGGAAGAGCTGCCCGGCGAAGGCGCCTTTTACGCGCCCAAGCTTGAATTCCACCTCACCGACGCGATTGGCCGGACCTGGCAGGTCGGCACCATCCAGACCGACACGGTGCTCCCCGACCGCCTCGACGCCGGCTATGTCGCCGAAGACGGGCAGAAGCACCGCCCGGTCATGCTCCACCGCGCCATATTGGGCTCGTTCGAGCGCTTCATCGGCATCTTGATCGAGCATCATGCGGGCCGCTTCCCGCTCTGGCTCGCGCCCACTCAGGCGGTGGTCGCGACCATCGTCTCGGATGCCGACGATTATGCGCGCGAAGTGGTCGAGACGCTGCGCGCCGCGGGCCTGCGCGTCGAAGCCGACACGCGCAACGAGAAGATCAACTACAAGGTGCGCGAGCACAGCCTCGCCAAGGTCCCGAACCTCCTCGTCGTCGGCAAGCGCGAAGCGGAGGAGCGCACGGTGGCGCTGCGCCGTCTCGGCACGGAAGGCCGCCAGGAAGTGATCGCCCTCGACGCGCTCGCCGAGATGCTCCGCACCGAAGCCCTCCCGCCCGATCTTCGCGGCTAAACCGTACAGACAGCCTCGTTCGTCCCGAG
>DASVQT010000091.1:0-16098 GCA_036388975.1 Allosphingosinicella sp.
GAGGCGGACGGCATGTTCCGCATCTTCGGCGGCGGCGGCACCGACGTCCTGACCGGCGGGGCGGGCAACGACCTGATCTACGGCGGCGGCCGCGGCGATACCCTCACCGGCGGCGACGGCAACGACGTGTTCCGCTATCAGTCCGTGGGGGATTCGAACTCGGTCGAGCGCGACGGCATCCAGGACTTCAGTGCGGGCGATGTCATCGATCTGTCGCGCATCGATGCCAACACGCTCGAAGCCGGGGATCAGGCCTTCAGCTTCATCGGCAACGCCGCTTTTTCGAACACGGCCGGCGAGCTGCGCTTCGAGAATATCAGCCTCGGCGGGCCGGTCTGGCTGGTCCAGGGCGATACGGACGGAAACGGAGTCTCGGACTTCGAGCTGGTGCTTGTGATCAGCCCTCCCGACCCGATCACCGCTTCGGACTTCGCGCTCTAGAAAGGAAAAAAGACCATGAACCAGCAAGCAATTCGGGCGGACACCGCACCGCGAAGCGCCTGGACGGCGCCGGTCGTTCGCAAACTGTCCGCGGGCAGCGCCGAAGACGGCGCCGACAACACGCCGGACGGCGGCCAGCCTTCCTGATCGGACCGACAACAGGTCTCTACCAGCCCGCCGGCGAGACTCCACAAAGTCTCGCCGGCGGGATTGCCTTCGCCCATGGACAGCGCGGCGCGGCCGTCTTGGGCGTTCAGCTCTCGCGCAGGGGCGTGCTCACGGCCTGGCCGATCAGCGCCCATCCGCTGAACCCGGTCACGTAGGCCGCTTCGCTCTCCGGCGGCGCGAGGATCAGTTCCAGCGAATCGTCCGCGGCGGACCAGCCCGGCTCCCACGTAAACGTCGGTGCGCCCTGCTCTTCGCTGAATCGGGTCGGTTCCCGGCCGATCCGCTTGACGATCTCGCCCTGGGAAGGCGCCGCGCCCATTTCGGTGCCGTAAAGGCGGCACCCGTTCGCCCACGACCGCTCGATCTCCACCCGCACGATGATGAGAACGAGTTCCTCGCCGCCCCCGGCGGGACGGAGCACGTCGAAGCGCACGCGGCGGTCGGCGGCTGCGGCGCGTCCCATCCTGAGAAGCGAGCCGATCGGACCGCGGCCGTCGGGGACGAATTCTTCCCAGCCTTCGGCCGCGGCCGCCCTTCTAACCCTGTCCAGGTCGTCGGCGGGCGTGCATATGGCTTCGAACAGGTCGATCGGGTTTCTCGCATTCACCCGGACTGCCTAACCGTGGGACTGCCGGGCGGCAACGCTCGTTGTCGCGCCGGCGAGCGATCGTGCTTGGATCGATTGACATATTTCCTACATAGGTAGATGTCGCCTCCATGCGTCGCTCAAGAGCATTGTCCGCGCCCGCACGCAGCGTTCTGGCGATCATGTCCGATGCCGGCGATCGCTGGGTGCACGGCTACGATCTTTGCCGGCAGGCGGGGATCAAGTCGGGGACGCTCTACCCTCTCCTGATCCGCCTCGAGGCGCAGGGCTATCTCGAAGCCGAATGGCAGCCGCCGACCGATTCCGGCCGCCCGCCGCGTCATGCCTATCGCCTGACCGCCGCCGGCCATGGCCTCGCCGCCGAGAACCCGCCGGAGCCGCAAGGCCGCCCGTCATCTCTCAGCGTCGGCACGGCATGAGCCACGCGCTGCTTCTCGCGGCCGCCGCCCGGATCTGCCGCCTCGCCGCCGCGATCCTGCCCCGGCCCATGCGCCGGTGGGGCGCGGCCATGCAGCACGAACTGCCCGGCATCACGAACGGCCGCGAAGCGCTCGCCTTCGCGCTCGGCTGTTTCGGCTGCGCGCTGCGCATGGCGATCGCGTTCCACCTCACCCACGATCTCCCGGCCCGCCCCCGCGCCATGGTGATCGCCTGCGCCGCCGGCGCGACGGGCCTCGGCCTCGTCCACCTCGTCGCCTCCGGAGCGCCGCTCCGCCACGCCGCAACCAACGCCGCCGCCTTGCTTCTCGCCATTCTCGCGGCCGCCGCCCTGCAACGCCCCAGCCGCCTTTCAGCCGGCCCGCTCGGCATCCTGCTCGCCCTTTCGCTGGTCGCCACCGCGCTGCTCGGAACCTCCGTCGACGGCGCCTCGCGGTGGATCGCGGTCGGCGGCCTGTTCCTTCAGCCGAGCCTGCTGATCGTCCCCGCCTTGACGATCCGCTTCGCCCGCACCCGCGACCCGCTCTCCGCCGCCGGCGTCGCCCTGTGCGCCCTCGCCCTTGCCCTCCAGCCCGACCGCGCCATGGCCGGCGCCCTGACGGCCGCCCTCGCCGCCCTGCTGCTCCTCCGCCCCGAACGCACCGTCCTGCTCGCCCTCGGAGCGGCAGCCACGGCCTTCGCCTCAACCCTCGCGAAAGCGGACCTGCCCGACGCGCCGCCCCTCCTGCTGACCGCCTTTTCCGTTCACCCGCTCGCCGGCCTCGCGGTCTTCGCCGGCGCCGCGCTCATTCTCCTCCCCGCCATCGCCGGACGCATCCACGACGCCGCCAACCGCGAAGCCTACACAATCTTCGGCGCGCTCTGGCTGGCCGTGATCGTCGCCTCCGTTCTCGGCAACGCCCCAATGCCCCTCGTCGGCTACGGCGGCAGCGCGATCCTCGGCTATGTCCTGAGCCTCCTCGGCCTCCCCCGCCACGCCGCCGCAGCCCCCGCCCGCGGACAAGAGAGCCCCTCCCCCTCACCCGTTGGAGAACCCCACCTCAAAGCCGCCCTCGCCCCCGCGCGCTGACCGCCCCCGCTCACTCCACCAGGAACCGCGCCAGCGACGGCACGTCCGTCGCGCAATGCCCGCCGTAGAGCGGCCGCCACACCGTCCTCACCCCCCGCGCCCGCGCCGCCGCCGCCAGACGCTGCGTCCCTTCGAAATTGCCGTAAGCGTCGTACAGCCCGTTCGACAGATACAGCGCCGGAGACCCCGCCCCCGCCCGCTCGATCAGGTGCAGCGGCGAGATCCGCCGCCATTCCGCATCCCCCGAAACGTAGCGCCGCCCCATCAGCCAGATCCCGAAGCCGATCTTGGGACTGGCCCCCGTCCGCACCATCGCCGCCCGGATCGTCGAAAGAGACGCGAAGGGCGACGTCGCATAAACGCCCGGGCACAAGGCGGCCACCTTGGCGAACCGCTCCGGATAGGTCAGCCCCGCCACCAGCACGTTGAGCCCGCCCATCGACTCGCCGAGCAGCATCCGCCGCCGCGGCGCCCCGATCCGCGCCTCGATCGCCGGCAGCCGCGCCATCAGATCCTCCAGCAACCCGCTCTCCGCCCGGCTTCCCCGCGGCGCCAGAAGCCAGGTCCCCCCATAGGACACGGTGACGACGGTCGGCGGCCGCACCCCGTCCCTCTGCCATTCCCCCTGCACCATGGCGGTATAATAGCTGTCGTGGTTCCACATCCGCGCGTCCTGGTTGCGCCCGTGCAGATGGTAGACGACGTCGCCGTTCACCCCGCCCGCGTCCCGGTTCACGCAATAAAGCAGCCGCCCCATCGACCCGCAGTCCTGCCGCGCCGCCCGGAAGGAGACGATCTGGTCCCCCCGCGTCCGCGTCAACTCGCCCCACCCATAGTGAAGCGAACCGGCGACCAGGATCGCCAAAATCCAGTAACGATGCGGACTCCCCAGCAGCCCCGCCCGCGCGGCCCGACCCTCGTCCGCCCCGCCGTCCACCGACCCCGCCCCGGACGACACCTCCCCGGCCCGCCCCAGCCAGGCGAGGCTCAGCACATATCCGATCACCGCGCTGCCGCCATAACCCACCACCGGCGTCGGATAATTGCCAAGCGCCGCGGCCAGGATCGCCGCCAGCCACACCGCCCCGAAAACCAAAGCCGAGTCCCGCCCCGCGCCGCCCCGGCCGAGCCACGCCGCAACCGCCGGCACGAGGAGCAACCCCGCCCCGCCCACCACGGCCAGCCCCGCCAGCACATGCACCTCGAAGGCGGTATAAAAGATGCGGTCCACATAAGGCACCGCCGGAAGCGCATCCCCCCGCGCCATCGTCACCGCCAAGGCGACGAGACCCGCGCCAAAAGCCGCAAGCACCGAACCATTCGGCCGCCGAACCGCCACCACCGCCAGCCCCGCCGCCAGCACGAAGGCCATCCCCCGGTCCGGCTGCATCGCCAGCGCCGCCGCGGCCCCGACCATCCCCACCGCACAAAGCCAATCCCGCCCCCGAACGAACATCAGGATCATCGCCGGAACCAGGACCAAACTCGGCTGCACCACCACCGGCCCCAGCCGCACCCACCGCGCCGCGCCCTCCACCGCGTCCCCGAGCAAGGCGGTCGCCAGCAAGACGACCGCCATCCCCACGACCGCCAGCCCCGCCCGCCGACGCCCATCCGCCCCCGAACGGCTCACCACCGCCAACAACAGCAGCCCCACGACCAGCGCCCCGCCATTGATCGCCAGATACCGCCCCGGCGCCCCCGCCGCCGCCATGTAAGCGAGCCCCAGCAAAACGGCACCGACGGCGCACACCACCCCCACCGCAAGAGGGCGACGCACCAGAGTGTCACGGAAGCGCATGCGGATCGTACCTTCGGTTGATGCTGCGAAGCGGTGGGTGTGCCCGTGAGGCACCGCAGCATTAACTCTACCTAGGTAGCGCTCGCCGTCAAGCCATGCGTTAAACCTGTACGGTTCAGCGGCGCCCTGCCTCTCGAAACCGTCATGCCGGACTTGATCCGGCATCCACCTTCTTCCTTTTCGCGGCTTCGTGCCTTGCGCGCCTTCGCGCGCCTTCGCGCGCCCAAAAAAAAGAAGAAGGATAAGGGCTCACGCCAAGCCGCAAAGGCGCAAAGCCTGTCCTGAGCAACGTCGAAGGGCCACAAAGGGGCAGAGTGGAAGCCAACCCCCCGCTTATCCTGAGAAAGCCCGAGGCGGCGCCGTGCCTTCGATTGCACAAGCAGGAGAAGTGGCATATATCGGCACCAAGGATTGGGCATTTCCCGGTCGACGATGGGGCTTCGGTTTATCCGGGGCCCCTTCGTTCATGGGAAAACCTTGAGATCGTTGACGCGCCCACGGATGGCGTCGGCAGCGCGGTTCGGCTGATCCGGCCGCAGCGCGCGCAACGCCAGCGGTCGCGCGATTAGGTCGGTAATCTGGTGCCCCGCGAGATTGGCCGCCTTGGCGACGAAGATCGGCTCGAACTGCATCTTTCCGAAGGGTGCGCGCCTCCATCCCCAATCCGCCTTGCCCGCGACGATGCGTCGGAACTCGCGTTCGAGATCCCGGTCCTCGCTTTTGCCGCGACTCTCGAACAGGACGTGCAACAGCCTCTCGCGCTGCTGGAGTCCCATCATCCGAAAACACAGCTTCTCCATGCAGAAATGCATGGCGACCTCATAAGGATTCCAGGGCTGCGCGTATCGCGCCCGGTGCTTCTCCTTGTCGATCACCGATGCATAAACCTGCATGGGCACGCCGGCCATGAACGCGTTGAGATCGTCGAAGAACTCCTCGCGCACGGCTGCGCTGCTGCGAAGGAAGTCGAACGGCGGCAGCTGCTTCCTCAGCTCCCGCTCGTGCAGGATGACGGCGTCGTGGCCGAACCACTTGAACTTCAGCGCCCGAAGCGCCGGCTCCACCTCATTCTGGTAGACGGATTTCTCGAAGATGCTGAAGACCAGCGAAAAGACCGGGAACTGGGGATCGATGCTCTCCATCCCATGGTCGCCGCTTTCATCGGCGAAGACGATATAGTCGCTGAAGGCCATGGCTCAGCCCGTTCCGAGCGCCTTTTCCGCCAGCCGCCGCAGCGCCTCCGGCCGGCTCGGCATATCAGGCTGCTCCCTCCGCCAGGCATCGAGCCGCTCCAGCAGCTCCGGCTGGATGCGCGTGCCGACGAACGTCCCCGGCTGCTTCGGCCGCTTCTTTCGAAGGTTCGTGTTATCTTGAGTTGATGTGCTCACCGTCCAGTGCTATCGCTCGGACGAGCCGAGAGGAAGCGGCAACTTCCCCCCGGCTCTGACCAGAACCACCTGCAACGAGGTGAGCCATGGCTGCCGAGCCGTTTAGCACCACCCGCCGTGCCCTCCTAGGCGCCGCGGCCTCTCTCCCGATCGCCACCCTCCCCGCGCCCGCCATTGCTAGCGGCGCAGAGCAACCCACCCCCGCCCGCACCCTCTGGAACCGCCGCCTGGCCGCCTACCGCCGCCTCGCCGCCCGCACGAAGGAAGCCGCCGAAACCGGCTTCTACCGCCAGGCCAACGACCGCTACGAACGCGAGCAGTCGGCGCTCGCCGCACGCTTCGGAAGCTGGGAAGCCGCCCGCGCCAGCGAACAAGGCCGCCCCCTCTGCCGAGCCGCCTTCGCCCAGGTCGATGCCGCCGAAGAAGCCTACTACGACCGCTGCACCGCGCCGATGCAACGGGCGGCGGTACGGCTTGCGCTGACGCCGGCGCCGGACCTTGAGGCGCTGCTTACAAAGATCCACATCATGGACGAGCACCAACTTGACGAGGTGGGACACATGAAGCCCCCGGTTCTCAGGGTGCTAACAGCAGATCTGCAGCGTCTGTACGCGGATGTTGACCGATGACGCCCGAATCCCCATCTCGCGCAATCTGAAGATGAGCGCTGTGTGTGAGCGCGTAACGGCGAAAAGAGCATCGTGGAGAGCGCAAGTGGATTTCGATTTCGGTCAGCTTTCGGTTCCCAAGAGCGGAGGGGCTCAGACGGACCCATTCAAGATTTTTGCAGCGCTTCCGCGACTCGAAGGCGCGCCCAACGACCTCTGGAGAGGCCAAGCTGATGCACTTGCCGAGTGGCATGCGAACCGCACAAAGAACGATGTTCTAATCAGCCTCAATACCGGCGCGGGCAAGACCCTCCTTGGGCTCCTAATTGCGAGAAGCTTCGTCAACGAGGGCCTGGATAACGTGCTCTACGTGTGCCCGACGATTGATCTCGTCCGGCAAACGGCTGCTCAAGCACGATCGGTTGGGATCGATGTAACCACCCGGACCGAGGGCGAGTTCGATAACGACCTTTTCGAGAGCGGAAGAACATTCTGCATCACCAACTATGCCGCTCTGTTCAACGGCCATAGTGCGTTACGTAGGAAATATTTTCCGCAAGCGATCATCTTTGATGATGCGCACGTCGCAGAGTCGATGATGCGCAGCGCGTTCACTCTGAGTGTCACGCGCGAGCGGCATCAAGCGCTGTTCGACGCTATAGCAGCGATCTACCGCCCCCATTTTCGCAGTCTGAACCGTGAGCAACTTTATAGCGAAGCTTTGGAACAGAACCGTCCAGTTCCGCAATCCGTTCTCGTTCCTCCGGACGCGGTACTGTCTACAGCAAGCCAGCTCAGCGCTGTGCTGCGTAACGGCGGCGCGTCGGATGACAGGAGTCTCACTTACGCTTACGAGCACCTCAAGGATCACTTTGATCGCTGCGCCGTCGTGTTCCGCGCAGGCCAGGTGGACATCACCCCTCCTTTCTTGCCGTCGCTCGCTCTGAACATATTCGAGCAGCGGGTCCGCCGTGTGTATCTCTCCGCAACGCTCCACAACAAAGCTGATATTATTCGTGCCTTCGGCCGTGAACCCGACCTACTTGTAGAGCCGCGCAATGATGCGGGTAACGGTGAAAGGCTAATCCTGTTCGAGCGTGAGCTGGAGAGGGGTAAGTTCGATGGTTCCTTCGGCCAGAGGCTTTCGTTGAAGCACAAGGTGCTCGTCTCAATTCCAGGGTACTTCCGGGCGCCGCAATGGGCGGGGCTTGCATCTCCTGCAAAAACGGAGAGCTTCTCTGACGAGCTAGATCGATTTCGTCGCGCAGGTCGCGGCTCGTTCATTCTCGTGTCGCGCGTGGATGGAATCGACCTTCCGCATGAGACCTGCCGGCTCATGATCATCGACGGCGTGCCGCGTGGCGAGAGCCTGCTTGAGAAGTACCAGTTCGAATACTTGCACATGCGGAATTTTGCGGCATCGCGGATAGCAAATAGGTTGGTGCAGCTGTTCGGCCGGATAAACCGCGGACGGAGCGATTACGGCGCGTTCTTGGTGGCCGATCGCGACCTAAATGCTTGGTTGAACAACGACAAGAACGTTGCTCTTCTTCCGCCTCTGCTCCGCAAGCAGATTCTGCTGGGGAGACACGTTCAAGAAGGTTTCAAACTTCACGAACTCGATAGAGTAGATGCATTTCTCGATAAGGTTTTGCTTTCGAAGCCGCGCGACGCTGGCTGGCTCACCTACTACTCTCAGTACTTAGAAGCGCAGGAAGTGGAGGCGTCAAAGACGGTGCGCGCGGAGGAAGCCGAGCGGCGCAATTTTGCTGCGGCGCGGGCCGAGGCCATTTATGCGAAACACATGTGGACGGGTGAGTTTGCGGCCGCTCGCGAAGCCTTGGACACCGTCGTTGCCGATGTCGCTCGCTCAGACGAGAAGTTGGCTGGCTGGCACAATCTTTGGATCGGCGCATGTCTGCTGCACGAGCGCGATCTGAATGAAGCGCAGTTTTATTTCAGCCGCGCCCGTGGTCAGCTAGGTAGCCACCTCGTTGTTGACACGGGTCCAATTGGTACACCGGGAACGGCTGGCGCACCTGGTGGGCGCTTGATGGGCAAAATAGCGCAGCTTACCTCACTCGGCCGCGAGAGCTACAACAAGCAGTTTGGCCGCCTTGAACGCCTTCTTCAGACGCTCGACGGCGGTTCGCCCGCACAGATGGAAGAAGCCGTTCGGGCCCTCGGAGAAGCATTGGGTTTCGAGGCAACTCGGCCAGACAACGAATTTGACACCGGGCCGGACGTACTCTGGGTAGATACTGAGGCACGGCTTGCTCTCGGTCTCGAACTGAAGACCGACAAGCATGAGCAATCGGAGTACTCGAAAGCCGACGTTTCGCAGTCGCTGGACCATCTCAGCTGGATCCGCGACAACACGAATGGCAGCGAAGTGCTTGGTGTCACGCTTGTTGGTCCAGATGCCGGAGTGTCCTCTCAGGCAAATCCGGTTTCTGAGCTTTACTCAATTCGTCCGGAGGTCCTTCGCGCGTTGCGAGATCGGCTGCTCGCCGGTATAAGTGATGCGTACCGGCAGACGTCAGCGCAGCGGTACGAGACGATCACACGGACCTTTGGGGATGGTTGGAGCTTGTCGGCGCTACGTTCACAGCTCTGCGGTAAATCACTAAAGTGATCGCGGGCGTTGGCAGTGGCACCTCCCCCTTGCCCGCTCCCCCGCCTTCCTCTATAGGCACCCGCGTCCGGCGGGCGTAAGCGCTTGCGGGGGCTCATGGAAAAGCGCGAGGGAAAGAGGCGAACCGCCCGCCCTGCCGCGCTCTTTTTGCTTTTCCACCATCCCTCTCCCCTTCGCGGGAAAGGGTGCCCGCAAGGCGGGCGGGTGAGGGAGCGCAGGCGAGCCGCCGCAGTGTCTTGAGCCCAACGGACGCCTCCGGCGCAATGGTGCGGCGGGGGCGGTCAGGTTCCAAGACCAGGGGAGACAACCCCTGGCCGGAATATGAAGATAGACAGGACAGACTTTATGGCCACTGCGGCGATGCCGACGCGCGACGATTTCGCGAAACTTCTGAATGAAACCCTTGGCGGCGAGGACCAGGGCTTCGAAGGCCGGGTCGTGAAGGGTATCGTCACCGGTATCGAGAACGACATGGCCGTGATCGACGTCGGCTTGAAGAGCGAGGGCCGCGTTGCGCTTCGCGAATTCGCCGCTCCCGGTCAGAAGGCCGAGCTTTCGATCGGCGACGAAGTCGAAGTCTATGTCGACCGCGTCGAGAATCACCAGGGCGAAGCGATGCTGTCGCGCGACCGCGCACGCCGCGAAGCCGCATGGGACAAGCTCGAAACCCAGTATACCGCCAACGAGCGCGTCGAGGGCGTGATCTTCGGCCGCGTCAAGGGCGGCTTCACCGTCGATCTCGGCGGCGCCGTGGCCTTCCTTCCGGGCTCCCAGGTCGACATCCGCCCGGTGCGCGACGTCACCCCGCTGATGGACCTTCCCCAGCCCTTCCAGATTTTGAAGATGGATCGCCGCCGCGGCAACATCGTCGTGTCGCGCCGCGCCATCCTCGAAGAGACTCGCGCCGAGCAGCGCACCGGCCTCATCCAGTCGCTGGCCGAGGGCCAGGTCGTGGACGGCGTCGTCAAGAACATCACCGATTACGGCGCCTTCGTGGATCTGGGCGGCATCGACGGCCTGCTCCACGTCACCGACATTTCCTACAAGCGGGTCAACCACCCCTCCGAGGTGATCAACATCGGCGACACGGTGCGCGTGCAGATCATCCGCATCAACCGCGAAACCCAGCGCATCTCCCTCGGCATGAAGCAGCTCGAGGCGGATCCGTGGGAGGGCGCGTCGGCCAAATATCCGGTCGGCGGCGTGTTCACGGGCCGCGTCACGAACATCACCGAATATGGTGCGTTCGTCGAGCTCGAGGCCGGCATCGAGGGCCTCGTCCACGTGTCCGAAATGAGCTGGACCAAGAAGAACGTCCATCCGGGCAAGATCGTCTCGACGTCCCAGGAGGTCGAGGTTTCGGTGCTCGAGGTCGACGAGGACAAGCGCCGCATTTCGCTCGGCCTCAAGCAGGCGCAGGCCAATCCGTGGCATGCCTTTGCCGACACCCATCCGGTCGGCACCGAGGTCGAGGGCGAAGTCAAGAACGCCACCGAATTCGGCCTGTTCATCGGGCTCGAGGGCGACGTCGACGGCATGGTCCACATGTCGGACATCGCCTGGGGCGTGACCGGCGAAGAGGCGCTCAATCTCCACCGCAAGGGCGAGATGGTGAAGGCCGTCGTCCTCGACGTCGACGTCGAGAAGGAGCGTATCTCGCTCGGCATGAAGCAGCTCGAGCGCGGCGGCGTCGCCAAGGGCGGCGCGGGTGCGTCGGGCGGCGTCGGCAAGAACGAGATCGTCACGGTGACGGTGCTCGAGGTTCGCGACGGCGGGCTTGAAGTGCAGGTCGGCGACGACGGCGCTTCGGGCTTCATCAAGCGCACCGATCTCGGCCGCGACCGCGACGAGCAGCGCCCCGAGCGCTTCCAGGTCGGCCAGAAGTTCGACGCGATGGTGATCGGTTTCGACCGTTCGAAGAAGCCGAACTTCTCGATCAAGGCTCTCCAGATCTCCGAAGAAAAGCAGGCCGTCGCCCAGTACGGCAGCTCCGACAGCGGCGCTTCGCTCGGCGACATCCTCGGCGAAGCCCTGAAGCAAAAAGACAAGGCCTAACCCTTTGAGCGGCGGGCGTTTCGAAAGAAGCGCCCGCCTCTTAATCGGTCTTCCGTTGGACCTTGATTTCCATGACTTTTGCGTACAGGCTGACCCAAGTTAGCCGTCTGGGGGGACGGCCATGTCACCGGCCTTGCGCCGGCTGCCGAACCTGAGGGGGTTTCGTTGATCCGTTCCGAACTCGTCCAGAAGCTCTGCGAGGATCATCCCGATCTTACCCAGAAGGAGATCGAGCGGGTCGTCTGCGCCTTTTTCGACTCGATCACCGACCAGCTCCGCAAGGGGGGCCGGGTCGAGCTTCGCGGCTTCGGCGCTTTCTCCACCCGCGGCCGCGACGCCCGCAAGGGCCGCAACCCGCGCACCGGCGAGCCGGTCGACGTCTCGGCCAAGCGCGTCCCCTACTTCAAGCCCGGCAAGGAAATGCGCGAGCGGCTGAACCTCGCTGCCGCAAACGCGAACGACTGAGCGCATCCGCCGCGGCTTGCCGCCGGCGCTTGATTGGCCAGAACAAGGCTTCCGCCCTGCAGCGTCGCAGGGCATGGTTGCGCGCGTGCGGACGTGGCGAAACCGGTAGACGCCGGAGACTTAAAATCTTCTGCCCCTCGGGGCGTGCGGGTTCGAGTCCCGCCGTCCGCACCACCGCTCGGCTCGCTGAGCCGCGTTGACCCTATTCAAGCTTCGATCAGCGCCGCTGCGCGATAGGTCGTCGGTTCGAATCATGGGCCGCCCCGGTCGGCAGCGCCATGAGGCTGCGCATGCGGCTTCGGAAGCCTTCCAGGTCGGCGCCGGAAAGCTGCGAGCGGCTGACCCAGCGCACCGAGCGCGGGTCGACGAGCTCGCCGTTGCGGAACATTTCGTAATGGAGGTGCGGACCGGTGGAGAGGCCCGTGGAGCCGACATAGCCGATCACCTGGCCCTGGCGGACGCGCTGGCCGCCGGCGACGGCGATGCGGCTCATATGGCCATAGCGGGTGGCGAGCCCGCCGCCGTGGCGCAGCTCCACGACGTTTCCGTAGCCTCCGCCCCAGCCGGCGCGGGCGACCACGCCGTCGGTGGTGGCGAGGATCGGCGTGCCGTGTCCGGCGCCGATGTCGAGGCCGCGGTGGAAGCGGCGATAGCCGAGGATCGGATGGGTGCGGTAACCGAAACCCGACGTGATCCGACCGGGCACGGGCTGGGTAAGCCCCGCCGTTACGCGCCCCACGCCCGAAGCTTCGAACCATTGCGCTTCGCCGCCGGCGACGCTCCATTGCATGAGGCGGATCTCGCGCCCGCCGGCGCGGCTGAGGCCGGCGAAGAGCAGGCGCCCGCTTTCGCTTTCGCCGGATGCGGCCCGGCGGTTCTCGACCACGATGTCGAACAGGTCCCCGGCGCCGATCTGGCCGACGTTCACCTGCGTCGCGATTGCGCGGATATAGGCTTCGACGACGCGCGCCGGAGCGCCGGCCGCCCGCGCCGAGCGGTACAGGCTGGCTCCGACGCGGCCCTGGATGCGCAGCGGCGTTTCGTCGATCGCGATGGCCGTGGGCTCGAGAACGAGCTGCGCCCCGGCGCGCACGATCGTGAGGCGAAGGTCGAGCCGGGCTCGGAAGGTGAGCGTTTCGAGGGGGCGCGGATCGGCCGTGTCGGCGCGGCGCCCGAGCGTCAGGTTGAAGACGGTGCCGGGGCGGATCTGCTCGATCGGCACGTGCGCGCCGATCATGGCGGCGACTTCGGCCGCTTCCGCCGCGGAAACGCCGGAGCGCTGGAGGAGGCGGACGAGGCCGTCGGCTTCGCCCAGAGTGACAACCAGCGACACGGTGGGGCGCTCGGGCGCCTGGGCGAGCGGCTGGGCGGCGTCGGCCGGCGCCATGCGCTTGCCCGTATCCGCGCCGAGCGCCAGCGGCGCGATGGCGAGCGCCTGCGCTTCGGCGCGGTGGCGTTCCGGCGTGGGTGCGGGCGCCGCGCCCGGCATGGCCCGCGCTTCGGGCGCGAGGCTCCAGGCGCCGTAGCAAAGCAGGGCGCAGGTGGCGGCGCCGCGAAGCCACTGGCGCGACGCGATGCGGACGCCGAGATCGACGACGAGATCGAGATCGGGCGCGACGCTGCGCCGTGCCTCGCTCCGGCGGCCGAAGCCGCGGGCGATGATCTGCCGCTGGAAGACCGCATCGCGCGAGATGATCGCGGCGGCGCCCGCGGCGTGAATGTCCCTGAACTGATACAAGGCCGGACCGAGCCCCCCGCTTTCGCTTTGCTGTTGCCCCATCTGCGACTGGAGCCCCCGCTCCTCGGCAGGCGCTCAGGGTTCTGAACAAAAAGGGTTAAAGTCAAATTACCGGGCGCCCCTGCGCGCCGGATCGGGGCGAGTCCCCGCCGGTTGGAAAGTCCGCACGGGATTTACGGTATGTGGTTGCGATTTGCTGCTTTTGGGACAATCTAGCGGCAATGAGCGATTTCGCCCGCGCGCCGCTGACGGCCATTCTCGGGCCGACCAATACGGGCAAGACGCACCTCGCGGTGGAGCGGATGGCGGCCCACAGCTCGGGCATGATCGGCTTCCCGCTGAGGCTCCTCGCCCGCGAGGTCTACGACCGCGTCGTCAAGATGAAAGGGCCCAAGCAGGTCGCGCTGCTCACCGGCGAAGAGAAGATCCTGCCCAAGGACGCGCGCTGGTTCCTGTGCACGGCCGAATCGATGCCGACGCACCGCGACTTCGCCTTCGTCGCGCTCGACGAAGCGCAGCTCGGCGCGGACCGGGAGCGCGGCCACGTCTTCACCGACCGGATGCTGCATGCCCGGGGCCGCGAGGAGACGATGATCCTCGGTTCCGAAGCGCTGGCGCCGATGGTGAGGTCGCTGCTCCCCAAGGCGGAGATCATCGGGCGGCCGCGCTTCTCGACCTTGTCCTATGCCGGGCCGTCCAAGCTCTCGCGCCTGCCGCCCCGCTCCGCCGTGGTCGCCTTTTCGGCGGAGCAGGTCTACGCGGTGGCGGAGATGCTGCGCCGGATGCGGGGCGGCGCCGCCGTGGTGATGGGCGCCCTCAGCCCACGCACCCGCAACGCCCAGGTCGCCATGTACCAGGCGGGCGAGGTCGATTACCTCGTCGCCACCGACGCGATCGGCATGGGGCTGAACATGGACGTGACCCATGTCGCCTTTGCCGGCCTTTCCAAGTTCGACGGGCACAGGCGGCGGCGGCTGACGCCCGCGGAAATGGCGCAGATCGCCGGGCGCGCGGGGCGGCACCAGAAGGACGGGACCTTCGGGATCCTCACCATCGAAAGCGAAGGCAATGCCGAGTTCCGCCCCGAGGAGATCGAGGCGATCGAGGAGCATCGCTTCGCCCCGCTCGACCATCTCTACTGGCGCGAAGGCGATCCGGAGATGCGTAGCGTCGACGCGCTGATCCGCGACCTGGAGCGCAGGCCCGACCACCCCGTCCTCCGCCCCGCGCCGGAAGCCGTCGATCTCGCCGTGCTGAAGCGCCTCGCCGGCGATCCGGAAATCCGCGACCGCGCCGCCGGGGAAGAGCATGTGCGCCGCCTTTGGGCGTCGTGCGGTTTGCCGGACTTCAGGAAAACCGGGGCGGACTTCCACGCCCGCCTCGTCGCGCGCATCTTCATGCACCTTTCGGAGGGCGACGGGCGGATACCGCAAGGCTGGTTCGCCGAGCAGGTGACCCGGCTCGACAACGTCCAGGGCGACATCGACGCGCTCGCGGACCGGATCGCGGGCGTGCGTACCTGGGCCTATATCGCGCACCGCCAGGACTGGCTCGCCGATCCCGCCACCATGGCGGAGCGGACTCGCGAGGTGGAGGAGAAGCTTTCCGACGCCCTCCACGAGCGCCTCACCCAGCGCTTCGTCGATCGCCGCACCTCCGTGCTGATGCGCCAGCTGGGCGGCAAGGGCGCGACCGAGTTTCCGGTGCTGGTCGACGAGCAGGGTGAAGTCACGGTGGGCTCATATTCGATCGGGCGGATGGAGGGCTTCTCCTTCGAAGTCGACCCGGCCGCGCGCCACGCCGACCGCAAGATGCTGCTCGCCACGGCCGAGCGGCGCCTCGGCGGAGAATATGAGAAGCGCGCCGCTGCCCTGGTCGCCGACACGGACGACCACTTCTCGTTGCGCACGGAAGCCGGCGCGCCCGTTGCCATTCTCTGGCGCGGGCACGAAGTGGCGCGGCTCGGGCCGGGCAAGAACCTGCTCAGCCCGCGAGTCCATCTCGATCGCCGCATCGACCGGGTCACGGACCGCGGCCGGGAGGCGGTGATCGAGCGCCTCAAAAATTGGCTGCGCGGCCAGGTCGAGCGCTGGCTCGCGCCGCTGCGCCGCGCCGGCGCCGCCGCGCAGGACAAGGAGACGCCGGCTGCCGTGCGCTCGATCCTCGCCTTGCTCGTCGACGAAGGCGGCATCGTCGCGCGCGAGGAAGTGGCGAAGCCCCTCGCCCTCCTCGACCGAGATCAGCGCCGCGCCGTCACCGGCCTGCGCGTCCGGATCGGCGCGCTCGACCTCTTCATGCCGGACGTGCTGAAGCCGGAGGCGATGCGCTGGCGCACCGCGCTTCGCGCCGCAGCGGGCAACGAGGCCATGCCCGTTCTTCCGCCCGCCTCAAGCGTCGTGCTGCCCTGCGTTCCCGAAGAGCGCGCGCGCCTCGCCCGCTTGGGCTTTCGCGCCCTCGGGCCGCAGATGCTGCGCGTGGACATGGCCGAGCGCCTCGCCCGCCACGCCCACGACGTGCGCACCGGCAGGGAGGGGAGTTTGGTCGACGAAGCGCTCGTCACGTCGCTCGGCCTGCAGCCCGCCGCGGTCGGCAAGCTGATGCGTGATCTCGGTTTCCGCCAGGCTCAGGCCGGCGCCGACTGGACCTGGCGCGGCGGTCGCGCCGGACGGGGGCCCCGGCGCGCGG
>DASVQT010000092.1:0-1549 GCA_036388975.1 Allosphingosinicella sp.
CGGTGGTGTGAGGAAAGCCCCCTGCGTCTCGCTCTGCAAGCCGCCTTTCGACAGGCTCAGGGCTAGCGGCGGTTTTGAAACTCACCACTCCCGCCAGGGCTGAGCCTGTCGAAGCCCGGATCGCCCGCTCTGCGCTCCCGCATTCGCTCGGTGTCCCTCCACCATTATTCGCTTCACGAAGAGGCTTTGCCCGCTCCATAGTCGGTTCGTGCACGCGCCCGCTCTCATTCTCGGCATCGATCCCGGCCTCGGCACCACCGGCTGGGGCCTGATCGCCGCGTCCGGAAACCGCCTCGGCCATGTCGCGAACGGGCAGATCAGGACGGACACCAAGGCCGATCTTCCGCGCCGCCTCGTCGCCCTGCACGATGCGCTCGCCGCTTTGATCGACGAGCACCGGCCGGACGGCGCGGCGGTGGAAGAGGTGTTCGTGAACGAGAATCCGCGATCGACGCTGAAGCTCGGCCAGGCGCGCGGCGTCGCGCTGCTCGCCGCCGCGGCGCGCGGCATCGAGGTGGGCGAATATGCGCCGAGCCTGGTCAAGAAGGCGGTGGTCGGCACGGGCGGGGCGGACAAGGCGCAGGTCCATGCGATGGTCCAGCGGCTGCTCCCCGGCGCCAAGATCGCGGGCGCCGACGCGGCCGACGCGCTCGCCGTCGCCATCACCCACGCCCACCACCTCGCCAGCCGCCGCGCCCTTGCGAGGACGGCGGCGTGATCGCGCGGCTGACCGGCAGGCTTGCCGCATTCGGCGCGGATCATGCCGTGATCGACGTCGGCGGCGTCGGCTATCTCGTCTCCGCCTCGACGCGCACGCTTTCGGCGCTGGGCGCGCTCGGCGACGAGGTCGTGCTCCATACCGAGATGCTGGTCTCCGAGGACTCGATCCGGCTGGTCGGCTTTTCGACCGCGGAGGAGCGCGACTGGTTTCGGCTGCTCACCACCGTTCAAGGCGTCGGCAACAAGGTCGCGCTCGGCATCCTTTCGGCCATGCCGGGCGACGACCTCCACCGCGCCATCGCCTCGGGCGACCACCGCATGATCGCGCGCGCGCAGGGCGTCGGCCCCAAGCTCGCCCAGCGGATCGTGAACGAGCTCAAGGACAAGGCCGGCGGCATCGTGCTCGGCACGAGCGGCGCCGCGGGCGCCGTGCCGCGCCCGGGCGGCCTCGGGGCGGACGCCGTATCCGCGCTCATGAACCTCGGCTTCCGCCCCGCCGAAGCCTCGTCCGCCGTGGCGCAGGCGGAAACGGAGCTCGGACCCGAAGCGACGCTGGATGCGCTGGTCCGCACGGCGCTCAAGAAAGCCGCGCGGTGATCGGCGCCTGGCTCCTCGCCGCCGCCGCCGCCGCGGGTCAGGCCCCGGCGCCCGTTCCGCATCCCGAGATTCCCTGCTGGACTGGCCATCGAAGCTGGACCGCACCGGGCGAGCCGCCGTCGGAATTCGTCAGCTACGATACGGAGGCGGAGGCGCTCGCCGTCACGATCGAGCATCGCCGCGATCATTTCCGCCTCCGCGGCGAGGTCCAGGAGAATTACAACTTTCTGGA
>DASVQT010000093.1:0-13155 GCA_036388975.1 Allosphingosinicella sp.
CGCGATCGCCGCCGGCGGCGCGCCCGACGACAAAGCATAGATGGTGTCGGTCACCGGCCGGCCGAACCGCCTCCGCTCTTGCCGGCGCCGCCGCCGCTCATGCCTTCGAGCATCTGCCGCCAGACGGACAGGCCGGCTTCGCTCATCGGGCCCCAGCTCTTCATCATGTCGGCGAACATTTCGGGCGTGGCGCCGTCGGCGGCGACGCTCTTCATCTTCTCGATGTAGATGTCGTGGACGGGTGTCAGATCGGGAAGGCCCATGAAGCGGCGGGCCTCCTCGGGCGTGCAATCGATATCGACGGTGACTTTCATGGCGTCTCCTCTCGCCTCGCTCTATAGGCGCGTTCGCCCGTTGAGAGGAGTGCATGATGATCGAGATCCAGACGCTGGACGGTTCGGCAAGCTTCAGCGCCTATTTGTCCGAGCCGCACGGCAGCCCGCGCGGCGCCGTCGTCGTCATCCAAGAGATTTTCGGAGTCAACGAAGGCGTACGCCGCAAGTGCGACCGCTGGGCGGAGCTCGGCTATCTCGCCATCGCCCCGGACCTCTTCTGGCGCCTTGAACCGGGCGTCGAACTCGATCCGGACGTGCCGGAGCAGTTCAGCCACGCCCTCGAACTCATGGGCCGCTTCGACCAGGACCAGGGCATATCCGACATCGAAGCCGCGATCCGTGCCGCGCGCGGGCGTCTCAAGGAGGGCGGCAAGGTCGGCTGCGTCGGCTACTGCCTGGGCGGGCGCCTCGCCTATATGACCGCGGCCCGCACCGACGTCGATGCGAGCGTCGGCTATTATGCCGTCGGCCTCGATTCGCTGCTTCACGAGAAGAACGCCATTTCCAACCCGCTCCTCCTCCATATCGCCGGTTCCGACGGCTTCGTGCCTCCCGAGACCCAGGCGAAGATGCACGAGGCTTTGGACGACCATCCCCGCGTCACCCTGTACGATTATCCGGGCGAAGATCACGGCTTCGCCGCGGAGATGGGCAAGAGGCGGAGCGAAGAGGCGGCGAGCCTCGCCGACTCACGAACGGAGGCCTTCTTCGAAGAGCATATCGGGTGAGCGCATATGCGATCCGCATCGGCCGTAATGGTGGGCCGGACGTGCTCCACGTCGCGGAGGTGCCGATCCCGACGCTGGGCGCGGGCGAAGTCCTCGTCCGGCACCAGGCGGTGGGCCTGAACTTCATCGACACTTACCACCGCAGCGGCCTGTATCCGGTGAGCCTTCCCTCGGGACTGGGCAACGAAGCCGCCGGTACGATCGAGGCGGTGGGCGAGGGGGTGAGCGACTTCGCGCCCGGAGACCGCGTCGGCTACTTCACCGGGCCGCTCGGCGCTTATGCAACGCACCGAACGGTGGAGGCCGAACGCCTCGTGCCGCTGCCCGACCGGGTGTCCTTCGAAGATGCCGCCGCGCTGATGCTGAAAGGCGCTACGGCCGAATATCTGATCGAGCGCTGCGCCCGGGTGCAAGCGGGTCAGACGGTGCTGGTCCATGCCGCGGCCGGCGGCGTGGGCTCGATCCTCGTGCCGTGGCTGAAGTCGCTTGGGGCGACGGTTATCGCCCATGCCGGACGTGCGGAGAAGGCGGCGATCGCCGGCGAACTCGGCGCCGATCACGCTTTGTCATGCACGATGGATGCGCTGGCTGGTAAGGTTCGGGCGCTGACCAGAGGGGAGGGCGTCCACGTTGTCCTCGACGGCGTCGGCGCGGCGAGCTGGACGGCGTCGCTCGGCAGCGTGGCGCGGCGCGGCCTGATCGTCAGCTACGGGAACGCGTCCGGGCCGGTACCGCCGTTCACCGCGCTCGATCTCACCCGCGCGGGATCGATCTTCGTCACGCGGCCGACGCTGGGCGACTATGCCGCCACGCCTGAAGAGATGCGCGCCTGCGCGGCCCGCCTGTTCGAGATGGTGACGAGCGGCGTCGTGAAGGCCCGCATCGGCGCCCGCTTCCCGCTGCGCGACGCTGCCGACGCGCACCGGGCGATCGAGTCCCGCGCGACCACCGGATCGACAATCCTGATCCCTTAGAAGCTGGAGCCGTCATGCCGGACTTGATCCGGCATCCATGAACACTGACGCCAATGAATGCCCACCGAGGCCGGTGTTCATGGATTCCGACTTTCGTCAGGATGACGGCTGCGAAATACCGCCAGCGCTTAGGAGTTCATGGAGGCGAAGAAGTCCTCGTTGGTCTTGCTATCCTTCATCTTGTCGAGAAGGAACTGCATCGCGTCGACCGTGCCCATCTGCATGAGGATGCGGCGAAGGACCCACATCTTGGAAAGCGTCGCCTGGTCGACGAGCAGCTCTTCCTTGCGGGTGCCGGACTTGCCGACGTCCAGCGACGGGAAGATGCGCTTGTCGGCGACCTTGCGGTCGAGCACGATCTCCGAATTGCCGGTGCCCTTGAACTCTTCGAAGATGACCTCGTCCATCTTGGAGCCGGTGTCGATCAGCGCCGTGGCGATGATCGAAAGCGAGCCACCTTCCTCGATGTTGCGTGCGGCGCCGAAGAAGCGCTTCGGGCGCTGCAGTGCGTTGGCGTCGACGCCGCCGGTCAGGACCTTGCCCGAAGACGGCACCACCGTATTGTAGGCGCGGCCGAGGCGGGTGATCGAGTCGAGCAGGATCACGACGTCCTTCTTGTGCTCGACGAGGCGCTTGGCCTTTTCGATTACCATTTCGGCCACCTGGACGTGGCGGCTGGCGGGCTCGTCGAAGGTCGAGGAAATGACCTCGCCCTTCACCGAGCGCTCCATGTCCGTCACTTCCTCCGGCCGCTCGTCGATCAGGAGGACGATCAGGAAGACTTCGGGATGGTTGTCGGTGATCGCCTTGGCGATGTTCTGGAGGAGCACGGTCTTGCCGACCCGCGGCGGCGCGACGATCAGCGCGCGCTGGCCCTTGCCCTGCGGCGAGATGATGTCGATGACTCGCGCCGACTTGTCCTTGATCGTCGGATCGTGCGGATCGAGGCTGAGCTTCTCGTCAGGGTAGAGCGGCGTCAGATTGTCGAAATTGACGCGGTGGCGCACGGCGTCGGGGTCGTCGAAATTGACCTTGCTGAGCCGGGTCAGCGCGAAATAACGCTCGCCTTCCTTCGGCCCACGAATCTCGCCTTCGACCGTGTCGCCGGTGCGGAGCCCGAACTTCCGGACCTGGTTCGGCGCCACATAGATGTCGTCGGGACCGGCGAGATAATTCGAGTCCGGCGAGCGCAGGAAGCCGAAGCCGTCCTGGAGGACCTCGATCGTTCCCATGCCGGTGATCTCGTCGCCCTGCTCGGCGCGGACCTTGAGGATCGAGAACATGAGTTCCTGCTTGCGGAGCGTCGAGGCGCCCTCGATCCCGAGCTCCTCGGCCATCGCAACGAGGTCGGCGGGGGTTTTCTGCTTCAAGTCATTGAGATGCATGGAAGAATACTCGAATGGGGATTCGTCTCGCCGGAGAACGGAGGAACAGTTCGGGCGGATAAGGTGCTCGCGCAGGACGGCAAGCAAACGACGCAACGGGAGTTAGGCTCCGCCCGAAATCAAGTCAAGCGCGCGAAAAATGCCGACGTCGGGGCATTTTCCCGCTGTGCCCGCGCCCGGCGCATCGGTACTTCGCGCGGCCGCGAAAGCTGTGCTACACGCTTGGCGTCAAGGCATGACAAAAAGGGGGTACGCGAATGTACGAAAACGGCGGCATCAGCCCGATTTACAACCTCATCGGCATTCTCATCGCGGCGGCCATCGCCTTCTGGGTGTACAAGGACGCGCGCGAGCGGGGGATGAATGCGATCCTCTGGGCCATCCTGGTCTTCCTCTTCTGCATCATCGCGCTTCCGATCTACCTGCTGACGCGCAAGCCGAAGACGGGCGGCGGCATCCATTAAGGACGCTGCGGCAGGACCGGCGGCGGAGGCGCGGGGCGCGCCGGCCGCCGGTCCTCCACCCTCCAAGTTCGAGGGCGAGGCGAGGCGCAAGCCGCCTTTCTGGGCGCGCATGCTCATCGTCGCCGGGCTCGCCACCTTTGCATCGATCGACAGCAATCCGCTCGTCCGGCTGCAGGCCGAGCTTGGACTCTCGCCCTCACCAATGGAGCGTATCCTCGGTCTGCGCGGGCCATTCAGCGGCATGACCGAAGCGACGTGGCGGCTCACGGAACTTGATTTCGGCGCCTCGCTACGCGCCAACATCCTCACCGTGCCACTGCTCGCGGCCGCCACATTCTGCATCGTCACCTGGACGCGGCCGCGGATGAGGACGCGGCGGGCGGAATTCATGGTCGCCGCCGCCGCACTGGCCGCAACGGCGGTCAACAATGTGGCGCCGCTTCTCTTCTAGCTCGAAAAGGGCTTCACGATCACCAGAATGACGATCAGCGCGGTGGCGACACCCGGGATCTCGTTCATCATTCGAAGCGTGCGGCCGCTGACCGGCCGTTCGCCGCGGGCCAGCTTCTTGCCGTATCCGACCATCCAGCCGTGATAGGCCGAAAGGCCGACGACGAGCAGCAATTTGACCATGAACCAGGGCTGCGACCAGGCATCGATGATGTAGGCGAGGGTGAGGCCGAGCAGCCAGACCATGATCATCGCCGGCGTGATGATGATGTTCCGCAGCTTGCCCTCGCGCTCGATCCACTTCTTCTCCTCGGCCGATCCGGCGAGGGCCTCCTGGTGGTAGACATAGTAACGCGGCAGCATGAACAAGCCCGCGATCCAGAAGATCACGAAGATGAGATGCGCGGCCTTGATCCAGGCGTAGATCATGATGAGTGCCGTATCGAAATCGAAGGGCATCAGCGCCGCACCAGAGCGAGCAATTGCTCGACATGCGCGATCGGCGTGTCCGGCAGGATGCCGTGCCCGAGGTTGAACACATGGGGACGGCCTTCGAAGGCCGCAAGGATGCGCTCGACGGCGCTCTCCAGCGCCTCGCCGCCGGCAATCAGCGCCAGCGGATCGAGATTGCCCTGGACCGGGAGGCCTTCGGGAAGCGACTGCGCGGCCCAGATCGGGTCCACGGTTTCGTCGATCCCGACTGCATCGACGCCGGTCTCGCGCGCATAGGCCGGAAGCTTGCCGCCGGCACCCTTGGGAAAGCCGATCACCGGAACGCCCGGATGGCGCGCCTTCACGGCCGCCACGATGCGGGCGTTGGGGGCGATCACCCATTGCTCGAACTGGGCGGGCGATAGGCTGCCCGACCAGCTGTCGAAGAGCTGCACCGCCTCCACGCCGGCCTCGATCTGGCCGGAAAGATAGTCAACCGTCATCGCCTCGACGCGCGCGATCGCGTCGCCGAAGCGGCCGGGATCCGAATAAGCGAGCCGCCGCGCTTCGCCTTGATCCTTTGAGCCGCGGCCGGCGACCATATAGGTCGCGACGGTCCAGGGACTGCCCGCAAAGCCCAGAAAGGTGGTCTCGGGCGGCAGACCCGCCTTCACCTTCTCCACAGTCCTGTAGATGGGCTCCAGGCGCTCGGGAACGGGCACCAGAGCGTCGAGATCGGTCTCGAGCAGGGTCGGGCTCAACCGCGGCCCTTCACCGGCCTCAAAGGCCAGATCCTGGCCCAATGCATGGGGCACGATCAATATGTCGGAAAAAAGGATCGCGCCGTCGAAGCCGAAGCGGCGGATCGGCTGCAGCGTGATCTCGGCCGCCGCGTCGCTGTCGTAGACGAGCGCCAGGAAGCCGCCCTTCTCGGCACGAAGCGCGCGGTACTCGGGCAGGTAGCGTCCCGCCTGGCGCATCAGCCAGATCGGTTTTCTCTCCGCTTTCCCGCCGTTTAGCACGGCGAGCAAGGGCTTGGTCGGACCGTGCGTCAAAGGGTCTGGGCTCCGCTCTTCTCTTATATAAGAGTCTTATAGATAAGGTTTGTAGAGAGTAGATGGGCGGTGGATGCCGGGGTTTATTCCCTCCGCCCGCTTTTGCAAACAGCTTGACGCCGCGGGCGCCCGCGGAATCCCTGCGAGTCCCGAACTTCGTCCCCATTTTCCACATGCTGTGGGCGGATTTTCCCCCCTGTCCGCCGAGCTGTGGACGAAAATGGGCGAAACGGGGACGATCTGTTCCGCTGGATTGCCCCCAAGGGTTTCGCTAGCGATCTCCCCATGCTTTTCCACAGGCCCGCGCCGTGACCCAGCTCCACCTCCATCTCCTCTCGGATTCGACCGGCGAGACGCTGGAGGTGATCGCCAATGCCTGCCTCGCCCAGTTCGAGGGCACGGAGGTGAAGCGCCACCTGTGGCCGATGGTGCGCTCGGAAGGCCATCTCGAACGCGTGCTCGACGATGTCGAGCGGCGGCCGGGCCTTGTCCTTTATACGCTGGTGAACAGCGTCATCCGCCGCGAACTCGAGCAGCAATGCCGGCGCCGCGGCATTCATGCGGTCTCCGTGCTCGATCCCGTGACTCATGCACTGTCCGCGGTGCTCGGGCGCGAGGCGGCGGGGCGGCCGGGGCGGCAGCATGCGCTCGACGCCGCTTATTTCGCTCGCGTCGACGCGATCCAATTTTCGATCGCCCATGACGACGGCCTGAATTCCGACAATTGGGAGGAAGCGGACATCGTCCTTGCCGGCGTGTCGCGCACCTCCAAGACGCCGACGGCCATCTATCTCGCCAATCGCGGCTACAAGGTCGCGAACATCCCGCTCGTGCCCGAAGCGCCGCCGCCGCCTTCGCTGTTTTCGCTGAAGCACCCGCTCGTGGTCGGCCTCACAACAAATCCCGAACGGCTGATCCAGATCCGCCGCAACCGGCTCCTGTCGTTGAACCAGGCGCCGGAGACCGACTATGTCGACCGGGAGGCTGTAAATGCCGAACTCGCCTTTGCGCGGCGGCTTTATGCCGACAACGGCTGGCCGGTGATCGACGTCACCCGCCGCTCGATCGAGGAAACCGCGCTGGCGATCGTCAAGCTCTGCACCGACCGCTACGAAAGCGCGGTGGCGGGAGGTAGCGGCGGATGAGGATCCTTCTCGCCTCCAAAAGCGAAGCGCGGCGCGCAATGCTGAGCGCGGCCGGCGTTGCGTTCGAAACCGTGGACGCGGAGCTGGACGAAGCCGCGGCCAAGTCGGGCCTGGAAGCGGCCGGTTTCGACGCGCGCGGGGTGGCGGAGGAATTGGCGCAGCTGAAGGCACTGTCGGCGGAGGGCGTCGGCGAAGTCGACCTGGTGATCGGCTCCGACCAGACGCTGGAACTCGAGGACGGCACGATGCTGAGCAAGCCGGCCTCGCGCGCGGAAGCGCTGGAGCAGCTGCACGCGCTGAGCAACCGCACGCACCTTCTCCATTCCGCCGCGGTGGTGGTCGAGGGCGGCGAAACGCGCTGGTGGCAATCGGAAACGGTGGCGCTCACCATGCGGCCGCTCGGCGACGCCTTCCTGGAGCGCTATCTGGACGCTGAATATGAGGCGATCCGCTGGAGCGTCGGCGGCTACCGGATCGAAGGGCCGGGCGTGCAGCTTTTCGAACGCATCGAAGGCAGCCACTTCGCCGTGCTCGGCATGCCGCTTCTCCCGCTGCTTGCGTATTTTCGCGAGCGCGGGGTGCTGGAAAGCTGATGGGCGTTCCTTATGCCGAAGTGATCGGCGATCCGGTCGCCCATTCCAAGTCGCCGGTCATCCACGGCTTCTGGCTCGAAAAGCTCGGCATCGAGGCCGAGTACCGTCGGACCCGAGTCGAGGCGTCGGAGCTCGAACGGCACCTTACGTCGCGGCGGGACGATCCCGATTGGCTCGGCTGCAACGTCACCATGCCGCACAAGCAGGCGGTGATGCCGCTGCTGAACGCGATCGATCCGGCCGCCGCGAGGATCGGAGCGGTCAACACGATCATTCCGAACACGGGCGGGGCGGTCGGCCACAACAGCGATGTCGGCGGCTTCCTCGAGCCGCTCCGGCCGTTGCTCGCCCAACGTCATCTTTTCCGCATGGCGCGTATCTTCGGGGCCGGCGGCGCGGCCCGGGCCGTGGTCGACGGACTTCGCAGCGCCGGTTTCGCCCTGGTGGTCGCCGCGCGGCGGATCGAGCAAGCCGAGGCGCTGCTCGCCGGGCTCGACCGCGACTTCAACCACGCCGTCGCTCTCGATCACTTCGCCGCGCCCACCGACTTCGCCTTCGATGATCGCGAAGGCATCTTCGACCTTGTCGTCAATACGACTCCGCTCGGAATGACGGGCAGGAACCCGCTCGCCGTCGACTTCAGCCACGTCCCGCCCGGCGCGGTCGTCTACGACGCGGTCTACGATCCGCTCGAAACGCCGCTCCTCGCCGAAGCGCGACGCCGGGGCCACGAGACGATCGACGGCCTGTCCATGCTGATCGGCCAGGCGGCGATCGCCTTCGAGCTCTTCTTCGGCGCACCGGCGCCGCGGGAGCATGACGCCACATTGCGCGAACGGCTCACACGATGATCCGGCTCGGCCTCACCGGATCGATTGGCATGGGCAAGTCCACCGTCGCCCGCATGTTCGCCGAGGAAGGCGTGCCCGTCTTCGATGCCGACGCGGCGGTGCACAGGCTTCAAGGGCCGGAAGGCGCACTGGTGGCCGAGATCGAGACACATTTCCCCGGCACCACCGGCGCGGCGGGCGTCAACCGCGGCGCCCTCGCCGAACGCGTCCTCGGCGAGCCGCTGGCGCTGCGACGGCTCGAGGAGCTGGTCCATCCGGCGGTTGCCCGCGAGCGGGAGGCGTTCATCGCCGCGCACGCGCAGGCGCCGCTCGTTCTTCTCGACATCCCTTTGCTGTTCGAAGCGGGCGGGTGGAAGGACGTCGACAAGGTGGCGGTCGTCTCCGCCCCCGAGGAGGTGCAGCGCGCGCGCGTCCTCGCCCGTGCCGGAATGACGCCGCCGAAGCTCGACGCCATCCTTTCGCGCCAACTCCCGGACCGCGAGAAGCGCGCCCGCGCGGACTTCGTCATCGACACGAGCGTGACGCTGGAGGAAACGCGACGAGCCGTTCGCCGCATCCTCGCTTGTCTGGCAGACCCGCCGGATTCATAAGCAGTCCCGAGATGCGGGAAATCGTTTTCGACACTGAAACAACGGGCCTGAGCCCGCTCACCGGCGATCGCATGGTCGAGATCGGTTGCGTGGAGCTGATCAACCGCTGCGAGACCGGCCGCACATATCACGCTTACTTCAATCCGGACCGCGATATGCCGAGCGGCGCCGAAGCGGTGCACGGCCTTTCCGCGCGCTTTCTGTCGGACAAGCCGCGCTTCCACGAGAAGGTCGAGGAGCTGCTCGAATTCATCGGCGATTCGCCCATGATCGCGCACAATGCCGGCTTCGATTTCGCCTTCATCAACCATGAGCTGAACAATTGCGGCCGGCCTTTGATCTGCACCAGCCGCATGGTCGATACGCTTGCCCTCGCCCGCCAGCGCCACCCCGGCGCCAAGCACAGCCTGGACGCGCTCTGCACCCGCTTCGGCGTCGACCGCACGGCCCGCGTCAAGCACGGCGCCCTCATCGACGCGCAGCTTCTCGCCCAAGTCTATGTGGAGCTGACAGGCGGCCGTCAGATCGGCCTGTCGCTGGGCGCCGGTGCGCAAGTACAGGATCTCGAGGACGAGGTCACCGCGGCGCAGGTTGCCTCGGCGGTGACCATCCGCATGCGCCCTCCCCGGCCTCACGCGCCGACCGCGGACGAGCTCGAACGCCATGCGGCCTTTCTCGGGACGCTCACCGATCCCATATGGCATCGATTGACGCAGGATGCCGGCCGCGCATAAGCGCCCGGGCAAAGGTTGGAGAGGTCCATGGACATCCGGGTTTCCGGGCACCAGGTCGATACCGGTGAAGCGCTGCGCAGCCGTGTCGAGGAGCGCCTGACTGCGCTTGCAGACAAGTATTTCGAGCGCGCCCTTTCCGCCCACGCCACCTTTGGCAAGGGGCCGCACGACCACGCCTTCACCTGCGACATTGTGGCCCATGTGATGCAAGGCGTGATCCTGAAGGGCTCGGGCCAGGCCCACGACGCCCATGTCGCCTTCGACCAGGCCGCCGACCGGATCGAGAAGCAGCTCCGCCGCTACATGCGCCGGCTCAAGGATCGCCACCCGCCGGCCCGCGACGCCTTCGTCATGGCAGACGGTGCGGAGAGCGACGCAGCCTATACGGTGTTCGCAACGCCCGCCGACGAAGACGAGGCTCCGGGCGAGCATCCGCCGATCGTCGCCGAGACCAAGGTCGACATTCCCGATGCGAGCGTGTCCGACGCAGTGATGCTGCTCGATCTTCGCAACACCAATGCTCTCCTTTTCCGCAACAGCGGCACGGGCGGCTACAACATGGTCTACCGACGACAGGACGGGACGATCGGCTGGGTCGAGCCGAAACGGGACTGACCGTCCGAGTCTCTCCGCCGCAAGACCGGCGACACACAGCCATATTCATGCCAGAAGGAGGAGGGCTTTCGCCCTCCGCAGGTGCCGTTCGAATGAACCTATCGGAACTGATCGCGGCCGATGCCGTGGATGCCGCCCTTCCTGCGGGAAACAAGAAGGGCCTTTTCCATCAGCTCGCTCTGGCCGCGGCGCGGCGGACCGGGCTCGACCCCAAGGTCATCGCGCAAAGCCTCGGCGACCGGGAGCGGCTCGGCTCGACCGGCTTCGGCGGCGGAGTCGCGATTCCCCACGGCAAGATCGAAGGGCTGGACAAGGTGTTCGGTTATTTCGCCCGGCTTGCCGCGCCCGTCGACTATCAGGCGGTGGACGGCATGCCGGTCGACCTCGTCGTTTTGCTCCTTTCGCCGCCGGACGCGGGCGCCGATCACCTGAAGGCGCTCGCGGGCGTCAGCCGCATGCTGCGCGATCGGCAGGCGGTGGCGAAGCTCAGGGGCGCACGCTCCAAGGATGCGATTTTCGCCATCCTGTCCGGCGACGAAGCGCGCGATGCCGCCTGAACCAGCCGGCGCGAGCGTCACGCCGGTCTTCGCCGGCGCCCAGGCGCATCTGCGTGCGCTCGAATCGCTTTACCGCCATGCCGCGATCAACCGGCTGTTCCGATCATCGATCGAGATACCGGAGCAGGGACTGGCCCGGATCCGCTTCGACATCGACGAGACCATGTTCCACGCGGCCGGCGCCGCGCACGGCACGCTCTACTTCAAGATGATGGACGATGCGGCTTTCTACGCCTGCAATGCGATGGTGTCGGACCGTTTCCTGCTGACCACCGCCTTCAATCTCAATTTCACCAAGCCGCTCAAGGCCGGGCCGATCACCGCCGAAGGGCGCTGGGTGAGCGGTAAGCGCCGCGTGCTGGTCGGCGAAGCGCGGCTGATCGACGCGGAGGGCGAGGAAGCGGCGCGCGGCACCGGCACGTTCATGCGCTCGCATATCCCGCTCGCGGGACTTCCCGGCTATTCGCGCAGCTGATGGAGCCGCGGCTCGCCAGCTCCGTCCTCGTTTCCGCCCTCCTGAAGCTCGCCGCGCGCGACGGCGGCTTCGGCGCCGTTCTGGCGAAAGGCGATGCACAGGCGGGCGCGGTGACCGTGATCCTGGCGGAGCGCGGCGAGCGGCGGATGGCGGTGGAGCGAATCGTGCAGCCGGACGGCTCCTACGCATGGCAGGAGTCGGGGAATCACGCCGCCACAACCGACGAAGATTTCAAAAAGTTCCTTGATCGACGGCGCCAATTTGACCCGGATCTCTGGATAATCGAACTGGACACCGCGTCCGCCGAACGCTTCGCCGCCGAAATGGCGGCGCTTAGTTGACCGTTAACCGCTCCGGCCCCTAGCTCCTCCTCACACCTTTTCTGCAAGAGCGGGGGGCCGCTTCAAGTTCGAAAAGCGGCCGCGCAAGACGGGGGGACGATCCGAGGCGCCATCGGCACCGACGAGAAGCCAACCGCACGATTTAGAAGTTCGATGCTGAACATGTTCCGGGTCGCGGCTCGCTCCGCGGCCGCCCTGTCGCTCGCCGTCCTGACGGTCGCTGCCACGCCGGCCTTCGGCGCCGAGTCGAACGGCACCGCCGCCGCAATCACCACCGAAGCCGCCGTCGTCCCCGGAATCGGATCCCTCCAAGAGGTCGTCGAGCGCGCCATCGCCGCTCCGGCTGCCGCCGAAGCCGCCACGCGGCCGGCCATGGCGAACCCCTTTCTTCCGAACGGCACCGTCGACAATCCGTTCGTTCCTGCGCCGGCCCCCGCGCTCGACCGCAGCCGTCCGCTCGCCGAGATGGTCGCCGAGTCGACGACGCTCGACGCGCGCGACGAACAAGCCGAATGCCTCGCCAGCGCCGTTTACTGGGAATCGAAGGGCGAGCCCCTCGCCGGCCAGCTCGCCGTCGCCGAAGTGATCATCAACCGCGCCGCGTCCGGCCGCTTTGCGCCGACGCTCTGCGGGGTCATTACCCAGCGCAGCCAATTCTCCTTCGTCCGCGGCGGCCGCATTCCGGCGCCGCCGCGCACCGCCGCGGCCTGGCGCACCGCGGTCGCCATTGCGCACATCGCTCTCGACGACCGCGCCGACTCGCCGGTGTCCACGGCGCTCTTCTTCCACGCCAATTACGTCTCGCCCGGCTGGCGCCTCCGCCGCCTCGCCAGCGTCGGCAACCACATCTTCTACCGCTGAGCAGGTGATCCGACGGATTGAGCACTGCAAGCCGCCCTTCGACAAGCTCAGGGCTGGCGGCGGTGAGACGCTTCGGTCTTTCTGATCTCAGCGGACCACAACT
The DNA here is from genome assembly GCA_036388975.1 of Allosphingosinicella sp. GTDB lineage: Bacteria > Pseudomonadota > Alphaproteobacteria > Sphingomonadales > Sphingomonadaceae > Allosphingosinicella. Next base: position 12,689 of record DASVQT010000093.1, read on the forward strand.
TCGCTAGGGCTGAGCTTGTCGAGCCCGGATGCCCGCGCTGACTCACGATTCCCGAGTCGCGCGCTTGTGCGATGTTCCCGACTCGTTCTAGGCCGGTCTCCATGGCCGCCCTTCCCGACTCGCCCGCATGCTTCGCCGACGCACCGCTCGCCGCCCAGGACGTGGCGCGCGGCGTGACTCGGATGTTCTTCCGGCAGGATCTGTTCGCCTTGTGCGAAATGCCGCTGCCCAACGGGCGTCGCGCCGACATGGTGGCGCTGGATTCCAAGGGCATGCTCACCATCGTCGAGATCAAGGTGAGCCGCGCCGACCTGCTCGGCGATCACAAATGGCCCGATTATCTCGATTATTGCGACCGCTTCTTCTGGGCGGTGCCGGCCGGCTTCTCGCTGGCGCCGTTCGACGGCGGGGCGCTCGGCCCGGAATTTTCAGGGCTGATCGTCGCGGACCGCTACGACGCCGCGGTG